>NZ_JBHYXN010000017.1:0-152932 GCF_042752335.1 Streptomyces sp. NPDC059355
CTCAAGCCGGGCCCACTGGCCGTTCGTCAGATCTCCACGTCCCACAAGACGTGATCATGAACGAACAAGATCCACTTTCGCAACAGACCCTAGCCCACCCCCCGGCCGCCCCCGCGGGCCGAAGGTCCCGACCCCGGGGGCCGCTGGGCCCCTCTTCTCACAGGAAAGGGGACGGGAGCGCGAAGGGCCCGCCCTCCGGGGGGAGGGCGGGCCCTTCGCGTCACCGGTCCGCTACGGGACGGGGTTGAAGACGAACGAGCCGTTGGACTGCCCGATCGCCGTGAAGCCGGCGCCGTCGGCCTGGGCGCCGTTGCCCTGGTTGGACGCCCCGGACCCCGTGGCGACCTGCTGGGTGGTGGAGGAGTTGCCCAGGTTGCCGCCGGCTACCCCGCTGCCGAGGATCTCGCCGACGGCGGCATTGGACGAGACGCCCGCACCGGCGCCGTTGTCGGCCTGGGCCGCGCCCGCGAAGAGCGCGACGGCGAAGGGGAGTGCTGCGACGGCCGCCAGGGCGCGGATGCTGCGGTTGCTTGCCATGATGAAGTCCTCCAGTACGCAAAAAGGCTGCGGTCCAAGGCGGTTGGCCGGCCGCCGGGGGTGTGGCCGCGACGTCACGTGATCACCATGGCGCATGTGATCACCGGGAGACCAGAGCGGAGCGGAGGGTTCGCCCTCACGCGTGATCAACTCGACCCAAACCTCAATTGGCCTGCGGATCAACCATGTTGTGGAACGCCGGAGGGGCCCTGCGCACCGCGCCGGGCCCCTCCTTCGTCACGCGCTGAGGATCAGCATTCGATGACGTTGACCGCCAGGCCGCCGCGGGCGGTCTCCTTGTATTTGACCTTCATGTCGGCGCCGGTCTCCTTCATGGTCTTGATGACCTTGTCGAGGGAGACCTTGTGGGTGCCGTCGCCGCGCATGGCCATCTTGGCCGCGGTGACGGCCTTGACCGCCGCCATGCCGTTGCGCTCGATGCACGGGATCTGGACCAGGCCGCCGACCGGGTCGCAGGTCAGGCCCAGGTTGTGCTCCATGCCGATCTCGGCCGCGTTCTCCACCTGCTCCGGGGTGCCGCCCAGCACCTCGGCGAGGGCGCCCGCCGCCATCGAGCAGGCCGAGCCGACCTCGCCCTGGCAGCCGACCTCGGCGCCGGAGATCGAGGCGTTCTCCTTGAACAGCAGGCCGATCGCACCGGCCGCCAGCAGGAAGCGGACCACGCCCTCCTCGTCGGCGCCGGGCACGAAGTTCATGTAGTAGTGCAGGACCGCGGGGATGATGCCCGCGGCGCCGTTCGTCGGGGCGGTGACCACCCGGCCGCCGGCCGCGTTCTCCTCGTTCACGGCCATCGCGTAGAGGGTGATCCACTCCATGGACAGCGCCAGCGGGTCGCCCTCGGAGCGGAGCTTGCGGGCGGTGTTCGCGGCCCGGCGCCGGACCTTCAGGCCGCCCGGCAGGATGCCCTCACGCGACATGCCGCGCGCGACGCACGCCTGCATGACCCGCCAGATCTCCAGCAGGCCCTCGCGGATCTCCTCCTCGGTGCGCCAGGCCTTCTCGTTCTCCAGCATCATCGCGGAGATCGACAGACCGCTTTCGCGGGCCATGCGCAGCAGCTCGTCGCCACTGCGGAACGGGTACTTCAGCACCGTGTCGTCGAGCTTGATCCGGTCCTCGCCGACCGCGTCCTCGTCCACCACGAAGCCGCCGCCGACCGAGTAGTACGTCTTCTCCAGCAGCGGGGCGCCCGCGGCGTCGTACGCGAAGAGCGTCATGCCGTTCGCGTGGTACGGCAGGGACCGGCGGCGGTGCAGGATCAGCTGGCTCGGCTCGTCGAAGGCGATCTCGTGCGCGCCCCCTATCTCGGTGCCGAGCAGGCGCAGGCGGCCCGTCCTGCGGATGCGCTCCACCTCGTCGTCGGCGCTCTCCACGTTCACCGAGCGGGGGGAGTGGCCCTCCAGGCCCAGCAGCACCGCCTTGGGCGTGCCGTGGCCGTGGCCGGTCGCGCCGAGGGACCCGTACAGCTCCGCCCGGACCGCCGCTGTCTGGGCGAGTACGCCGTCCTTCTTCAGCCGGGTCACGAACATGCGGGCGGCCCGCATCGGGCCGACCGTGTGGGAGGAGGAGGGGCCGATGCCGATGGAGAAGAGGTCGAAGACGGAGATGGCCACGGTGGCGGACTCCCTTGTCTGCTCGTGGGGTGGGAGGGGGCAGGAGCGGCGGTGCGGTGGTTCGGGCGGTTCGGGTGCTTCAGGAGGGGTGATTGTTCGGATTTTGTCCGACAGACGAGCTTAACGCGGTGAAGTGAACGGCTCGGCTGCCGGACCGGGTGCGCGAGGTTGCGGTTAGGCGTGGGTCAGGTCACGTTCCCGCTCCACGACGGGGCGGGCGCCGGACTGCGCCGCCCCCTCCAGGATGGGGTCGGGCCCTGGCAGCCCGGCGGAGTGGGCCTGGACACCCGCACGCACCGCCAGGCGTACGCCCCCGGCCGCCGAAGCCGGTGGAGCCGAGGTGCGAGAGCAGGGACAGGGCGCCGAGGAAGAAGACGATCCACCAGGCCGGGGCGAACTGCCGGGCGGGGTTCCGCTCGCCCCTGCGGGACGGCAACGGTGCGGCGATCGGGGCGGCCGGCAGGGTCAGGGCCGTGACGATGCCGGTGTTCGGCCACTTCGACCAGTACGGCGCGCAGGCGGCGAAGACGAACGTCGGCGGGCAGGGCACGGGCGTACGGCAGCCGGAAGGGGCGCGGCAGCTCCGGCTTCGTGCGGCGGAAGACGCCCACGGCGACCGGTCCGATCAGGTAAGAGATCACCATCGCGGCCGAGATGATCGTTGGTTACGGGAAGGGCCCGGCCCTGTGCGAAACGAGGGCCGGGCCCTTCCAGGTCACCGCCTGGAACCCGCGAGACCTAGAGCGTCGGGTACAGCGGGAACTTCGCGGCGAGCGCGGAGACGCGCGCCTTGAGGTCCTCGGCGTCGTACGCCGGCTTCAGCGCCTGCGCGATGATCTCGGCGACCTCGGTGAAGGCCTCGGCGTCGAAACCGCGGGTGGCCAGCGCCGGCGTGCCGATCCGCAGACCCGAGGTGACCATCGGAGGCCGCGGGTCGTTCGGGATCGCGTTCCGGTTGACCGTGATGCCGACCTCGTGGAGGCGGTCCTCGGCCTGCTGGCCGTCCAGCTCGGAGTTGCGCAGGTCGACCAGGACCAGGTGCACGTCGGTGCCGCCGGTGAGGACGTCCACGCCCACGGCCTTGACGTCGTCCTGGACCAGGCGGGCGGCGAGGATCTTCGAGCCCTCCAGGGTGCGCTCCTGGCGCTCCTTGAACTCGGGCGAGGCCGCCACCTTGAAGGAGACCGCCTTGGCCGCGATCACGTGCTCCAGCGGACCGCCCTGCTGACCGGGGAAGACCGCGGAGTTGATCTTCTTGGCCAGTTCCTGCGTCGACAGGATGACACCGCCGCGCGGACCGCCGAGGGTCTTGTGCGTGGTGGTGGTGACGACGTGGGCGTGCGGCACCGGGTTCGGGTGCAGGCCGGCGGCCACCAGGCCGGCGAAGTGCGCCATGTCGACCATCAGGTACGCGCCGACCTCGTCCGCGATGCGGCGGAAGGCGGCGAAGTCCAGCTGGCGCGGGTAGGCGGACCAGCCGGCGACGATCAGCTGCGGCTTGGACTCCTTGGCGAGGCGCTCGACCTCGGCCATGTCCACCTCGCCGGTCTCGTCGACGTGGTACGGGACCACGTTGTAGAGCTTGCCGGAGAAGTTGATCTTCATGCCGTGGGTCAGGTGACCGCCGTGGGCCAGGTTCAGGCCCATGATCGTGTCGCCCGGCTTCAGCAGCGCGAACATCGCGGCGGCGTTCGCCTGCGCACCGGAGTGCGGCTGGACGTTCGCGGCCTCGGCGCCGAACAGCGCCTTGACGCGGTCGATCGCGATCTGCTCGACCACGTCGACGTGCTCGCAGCCGCCGTAGTAACGGCGGCCCGGGTAGCCCTCGGCGTACTTGTTGGTCAGGACCGAACCCTGGGCCTCCATGACGGCGACCGGGGCGAAGTTCTCCGACGCGATCATTTCCAGGGTGGACTGCTGGCGGGCGAGCTCGGCGTCGACGGCGGCGGCGACGTCCGGGTCGAGCTCGTGGAGGGGGGTGTTCAGAACAGACATCAGGATCCCCTGGGGTCGTTACTTACCGGCGGTGAGCTGGGCGTACTCCTCGGCGGAGAGCAGGTCGTCCTGCTCGTCCGTGATACGCACCTTGAACAGCCAGCCGCCCTCGAACGGAGCGGTGTTCACGAGCGCCGGGTCTTCCACGACGTCCTGGTTGGCGGCGACGACCTCACCGGTGACGGGGGAGTACAGGTCGCTGACGGACTTGGTCGACTCCAGCTCGCCACAGGTCTCGCCCGCGGTCACCGTGTCGCCGACCTCGGGGAGCTGGGCGTAGACGACGTCACCGAGCGCGTTGGCCGCGAACTCCGTGATGCCGACCGTCGCGACGCCGTCCTCGGCGGTCGACAGCCACTCGTGCTCCTTGCTGTAACGCAGCTGCTGGGGGTTGCTCATGACCTGATTCTCCTGGATGCGGGGGAGTACGAACGAACAGTGGTCTTGCGTACTGAGACGGAGGGGAATTACTTCTGCCGCTTGTAGAACGGCAGGGCCACGACCTCGTACGGCTCATGCGTACCGCGAATGTCCACGCCGACGCTGGAGGTGCCGGGCGCGGCGTGCACCGCGTCCACGTACGCCATCGCGATCGGCTTGCCGAGCGTCGGGGACGGGGCGCCCGAGGTGACCTCGCCGATCACCTGGCCGCCGGCCACGACCGGGAACCCGGCGCGCGGGACGCGGCGGCCCTCGGCGATCAGGCCGACCAGCTTGCGCGGCGGGTTGGTGGCGGCGCGCTCGGCGGCGGCCTCCAGCGCGGCGCGGCCGACGAAGTCCCCCTCCTTCTCGAACTTCACGACCCGGCCCAGCCCCGCGTCGAACGGGGTCAGGGAGGTGGTCAGCTCGTGCCCGTACAGCGGCATGCCCGCCTCCAGGCGCAGCGTGTCGCGGCAGGACAGGCCGGCCGGGACCAGGCCGACGCCCTCGCCGGCCTTGGTCAGCGCCTGCCACAGCTCGACGGCGTGCTCGGGGGAGACGAACAGCTCGAAGCCGTCCTCGCCCGTGTAGCCCGTACGCGCGATCAGCGCGGGCACGCCCGCGACGGTGCCCGGCAGGCCGGCGTAGTACTTCAGCCCGTCCAGGTCGGCGTCGGTGAGGGAGGCAAGGATGCCGGGGGACTCCGGGCCCTGGACGGCGATCAGCGCGTACGCGTCGCGGTCGTCGCGGACCACGGTGTCGAAGCCGGCGGCGCGCTCGGTCAGGGCGTCCAGGACGACCTGGGCGTTGGAGGCGTTCGCGACGACCATGTACTCGGTCTCGCCCAGGCGGTAGACGATCAGGTCGTCGACGATCCCGCCGTCCTCCTGGCAGATGTGCGTGTAGCGGGCGCGGCCGACGCCGACGGTGGAGATGTTGCCGACCAGCGCGTGGTCCAGGGCCTTGACGGCCTCCGGGCCGGTCAGCGTGATCTCGCCCATGTGGGACAGGTCGAACAGGCCGGCCTTGGTCCGGACGGCGTTGTGCTCGTCGCGCTCACTGCCGTACCGCAGGGGCATGTCCCAGCCCGCGAAATCGGTCATGGTCGCACCGAGCGAACGGTGCAGCGCATCGAGGGCGGTCAAGCGGGGGGCAGTGCTCATGGGTGTGGCTCCCGGGTCCCAGGGCATGACATGACGAGGACGATCCTCCCCATCTGTCATCGGAACCTGAGAGGTTCGCCGAGAGTTCCCGGTCGGACCCGGGGAACGTCGACTTGCACCTTGGGTGGAGCACACGCGGATGCCGTCGCGGGGGACGGTGGCGCGGCTCGCTTTTCAGATCTGCCTCATCCACGCGGTACGGGGCCTGAGAGATTCAAGGGAGGTACTTGCTCCTTCGGCGCCCGGGCACCGCCTCGCGGCGTGCCGGGACTCTCCCGCGCGGATTCAAGCGGCCGGTATGCAGTTGGTCCAGATGGCGCACATCATTGCACGCCGTCCGGGCGATCGGGGGTGCGGGCCCGGAAGAACGTGCGAAGCAACGTACGGAAGAGGCGCGGACCGGTGACGGCGGACCGGTACGACGGGCCGGTACGACGGGCCGGTACGACGGGCCGGTGACGCATCCGGGTTCGGCCGGGATCGGCCGGGTTCGGCCGGGATGCGCCGACCGGAACCGGGCGTGCCGTATTACCGTCTCTTTACACTCAGTGGGCATGGGGCCCCCGCAGGGCCCGATTGGGGGAGGCGATCACTGTGCGGCGATTCGGAGTGCTGGCGTTGACCGGGACGGGGTCCGTGGACGGGGTGCCGGCGGCGCGGCGGGCGTGCGCCGAGGACGCCCTCGTACGCGACCTGCGTGGCCGCGGCGCGCACGGACCGCAGTGGCTCGGCTTCGCGGAAGGGGACATCGTCGTGGTGTCCGGCCTCCCGGGCGGCGGCAAGAGCACGCTGATCAAGCGGGCCGCACAGGACGGCGGCATCGACTCCCAGGACGTGCGCGAGCGCTGGGAGCGCCGGATGCCGAGGGCGCTGCCGTACGCCGCGTACCGGCCGCTGGTCCGCTTCGCGCACTACTGGGGGCTCTGGCGGACCCTGCGCTCCGGCGCCTCGGCGGTGGTCCACGACTGCGGAACGCAGTCGTGGGTGCGCGGCCTGCTGGCCGCCGCCGCGCGGCGGCGGGGCCGGTCGCTGCACCTGCTGCTGCTGGACACCAGCCCGGAGGAGGCGCTGGCCGGGCAGGCGGCGCGCGGCCGCGGGGTGTCGGCGTACGCCTTCGCCCGCCACCGGGGAGCGGTGGCCCGGCTGCTGCGCGAAGCCGAATCGGGCCGCCTTCCGGCCGGCTGCACCTCGGCGGTCCTCCTGGACCGCGGCTCGGCGGCCCGCGTGACCCGCATAGCCTTCCGGCGGTCCTAGACATGCCCTGGGGGGTGTCCGGCGGACACCCCCCAGGGAGCCGCGGGGCGCCGACGGCGGCCGGGGCCCCCGGCGGCCGTGTCGGTACGAGCCGTTAACCTCGGGCCGACAGCGTGGGGCGGAACACAGCGGAGGCGTACATGCAGGGCGGCGGCTGGCCGGACAACGAGCTGGAGCAGGTGCTCGGGGCGGCCCTCGGGCAGGCGGACGCCGGGGCCCGCATCGTCGAGGTGCTCGGGCGCAGCCGGCTCTGGGTGCCGCTGCCCGGCGGTGGCGGCCCGGACGCGGCCGGGGGTCTCACCCTGCCCACCATGGAGATCAACGGCGCGCCGTACGTGCCCGTGTACAGCTCCGAGGCCCAGTTCCGCGCCTGCGTCGGCCCGGCCATGGACTTCGCCGTGGCCCCCGCCGTCGAGTTCGCCCGCGGCCTGCCCCCGCAGCTCGGCATCGCCGTGAACCCCGAGGGCGCCGTCGGCGTGCCGCTGCCCCCGCCCGCCGTCGCCGAGCTCTGCCGCACCGGCCGGAGCCCCCTCGACGGCCCCGCCACCGGCGGCCGCGTCCGGCTCTACGAGCCCGACTGGCAGGAGGACCCGGTGGACTTCCTGACCGCCGCCGCCGAGGAGTTCCGCGCCACCGGCGTGGTCGCCGCCGCCCACCGCTGCCTGGCCAGCGTCGAGGGCGGGGCACCGGAGCTCTACATCGGTGTCCGGCTGCTGGGATGGGAGCCCGGGATGCGCAGCGCCCCGATGGACGCCCTCGGCCGCGCCCTGGGCCGCGTGGCGCCGCCCTGGCCCGTGCAGTTGATCCTCCTCGACGCCGCACAGGACCCGGTGGTCGACTTCATCGCCGAGCGCGTACGCCCCTTCTACACGGCTTAGCGCCGCTTAAGCTGGGTGCCGATACGGGTGGACGGGCGGACGAAGAGGGGTTCCGGGTGAGTGCGTCAGGCACGGCCGCGGCCGGGCAGGTCGAGCACATGATGCGCCAGGTGACGCCCGGGCGCTTCGAGAGCTACGAGTCGCTTCTGCACGGCCTCGCCGAGGGGCGTCTGTGGATGCTGCTCTGGCAGGGGCAGCCGGGCTCCCCGGACGCCCAGTACGGCGGCATGGAGGTCGAGGGCCTCGGGTACGCGCCCTGCGTGACCTCCCCGCAGGAGCTGGCCGCCAGCGGCTGGAACCGGGGCTACGAGGTGGTCACCGGCCGGGACATCGCCCGCGCCCTCTACCCGGACCGCTGGGGCCTGTGGCTCAACCCGCACGCCCAGGGCGGCGGCCTCGGCATCCCCTGGGCCGATCTGCGCCGCATCGCCACCGGCCTCGACCGGATGCCGGCCGGCCCGCTGCGGCTCTCCGAGCCCGCCCTGGAGCTCCCGCAGTTCTACGGGCTGCTGACCCAGCACGCGCACCGCACCCCCGCCGTGCGCTCGCTGCGCCGCGCCTGGGTGCAGCCCTCGCTGGGCTCGCCGTACCTCGCGGTCGGGCTCGACCTGTACGACGCCTCCGCGCCCGCGCTGGAATCCGTACGCGAGATGATGCGCCAGTCGGTCGGCGCGGTGCCCGAGGGCGTGCCGGTGTGCACGGTGGCACTGGCGGACGAGCACGACCCCGTGGCGATGTGGCTGCGCGCCCAGACGCGGCCCTTCTACGACCGAGAGGGCCAGGCAGCCGGCTACTGACCGAGCGACCGGTCCACAGACCGGGCCACCGGTCCACGGACCGGGACGGCCGTATCGAACCAACCGAGGCCGCGGGGAACATCGTTCCCCGCGGCCTTCGGCTTGTCCGGATTTCACCACCCTTGTGGGTCCAAAAGGCATGGTCCTACCGCGAGTTGGGCGCCATGTCCGATTACGTACCGAACGGACGGTGTTGATCCGCTCAGGCGAGAGCGAAGTCCGGATAACGGGAACCCGACCCTCACATCACGGTTGCGCATCCATTCACCTGCGGGTCTGGCGGCTGATCGCAGCGCCGATGAAGACTCCCCACCCAAGAGCCGGTCAGTCCTCCAAAGCCCGGTTCGGCAAATGATTTTTTGCTTGTCGCTTTGCACGGCACTTCCCGCAATTCCTGCACCTCACACGCGTCCTGCGTGTCACCACGCACTCCGAGCGCCACTCCGCACCAACGCCGCCACAGCGGCGGGCATGGGCCGGCAACCCGTCGGCCGAGAGGGGTCCCCACCACGATGACGGCACCACTGCATGACACGAGCGCGGAATCACCCGCACCCGTGTCCGTAGCCGACGTCCCAGCCAAGGCCATCGAAGGCCGCTCGCCCGGCCGCATCGCCTGGATGCGGCTCAAGCGCGACAAGGTCGCGCTGACCGGCGGCGTGGTCGTGATCTTCCTGATCCTGGTGGCGGTCTTCGCGCCGCAGATCGTGAGCCTGCTGGGCCACCCGCCCAACGAGTTCCACGAGGACCTGATCGACCCGGACCTCGGCACGCCGCTCGGCTCCTTCGGCGGCATGAGCTCCGACTTCCTGCTCGGCGTCGAACCCACCAACGGCCGCGACGTGTTCAGCCGGATCGTCTACGGCGCCCGCATCTCGCTGGTCGTCGCGTTCCTGTCGGCCTTCGTGTCGGTCACGATAGGCAGCCTGCTCGGCGCCCTCGCCGGGTTCATCGGCGGCTGGGTCGACGGCGTCATCAGCCGCATCATGGACCTGCTGCTCGCCTTCCCGCAGCTGCTGTTCACCATCGCCCTGGTCTCCGTCGTCCCCAACTCCCTCTGGGGGTTCTCGGGTTCGGGTGTCCGGATGGGCGTACTGATCGTCGTGATCGGCTTCTTCGGCTGGCCCTACATCGGCCGCATCGTGCGCGGCCAGACGATCTCCCTGCGGGAGCGCGAGTACGTCGAGGCCGCGCGCAGCCTCGGCGCCGGGCGCGGCTACATCCTGATCAAGGAGCTGCTGCCCAACCTGGTCGCGCCGATCCTCGTCTACTCGACGCTGCTCATCCCGACCAACATCCTGACGGAGGCGGCCCTCAGCTTCCTCGGCGCCGGCGTCAAACCGCCCACCGCCTCCTGGGGAAAGATGCTGTCCGACGCCATCCCCATCTACCAGGACGACCCCGCGTACATGGTGGTCCCCGGTATCACGATCTTCATCACCGTCCTGGCGTTCAACCTCTTCGGGGACGGGCTGCGCGACGCACTCGACCCCAAGGGCAGCTGAACCGCTTCACCGATTCACCCACCAATGGAGGTTGGACCAACGTGATCCGCAGAAAGCAGGCATTCGCGATCACCGCCGTGATCGCCGCCCTGTCCCTGACCGCCGCGTGCGGTGGCAGTGGCGACAAGAAGACCGAGGGCAAGGGCGGTGGCGGCGCCGCCTTCAACGCCGCCACCACCGGCATGGTGAACCCTTCGGACGCCAAGGGCGGTGAGCTCAAGCTCTGGTCGCCGCAGGACGTCGACTACCTCGACCCGGCGCGTGCCTACTACGGCTTCGTGTGGGACATCCAGCGCCTCTACGTGCGCCAGCTGCTCGCGTACGACAGCAAGCCGGGCAAGGACGGCAGCAAGATCGTCCCGGACCTCGCCGAGGCCCTGCCGGTCCTGAGCAACGAGGGCAAGACGTACACCCTCAAGATCAAGGACGGCGTCAAGTTCGAGGACGGCACGCCGATCACCTCGAAGGACTTCAAGTACGGCATCGAGCGCGTCTTCGCGCAGGACGTGCTGTCCGGCGGCCCCACCTACCTGATCGACCTCCTGGACCAGGGCCAGAAGTACCCCGGCCCGTACAAGGACACCGACCCCAACAAGATGGGTCTGAAGTCCGTCGAGACGCCGGACGACAAGACGATCGTCTTCAACCTCGCGAGCGCCAACTCCGACTTCAGCTACCTGCTGGCCATGCCGTCCTCCTCGCCGGTCCCGGCGGCCAAGGACACGGGCGCCACGTACACCAACAAGCCGGTCTCCACCGGCCCGTACAAGGTCGAGAGCTTCACCGCGAGCAAGGGCGCGACCTTCGTCCGCAACGAGAACTGGGACCCGAAGACCGACACGATCCGCAAGGGTCTGCCGGACAAGGTCTCCTTCACGGTGACCACCAACCCGGACGACATGGACTCGCGTCTGCTGTCGGGCGACATCGACCTCGCCATCGACGGCACGGGCATGCAGCAGGCCGGCAAGAACAAGGTCCTGAAGGACGAGAACCTCAAGAAGAACGCGGACAACCCGTTCACGGGCTACATCCGCTACTTCGCCTTCCCGACCACGGTCGCGCCGTTCGACAACATCGAGTGCCGCAAGGCCGTCATCTACGCGGCCGACCCGAAGTCCCTGCAGACCGCCCGCGGCGGCCCGACCAGCGGTGACCTCGGCGCGAACATGCTGCCGCCCGGCATCCCCGGCTCCGACAAGAGCTACGACCCGTGGAGCCTGACCAAGGGCGAGCCGCAGGAGGCGAAGGCCAAGGAGGCCCTCAAGGCCTGTGGCAAGCCGGACGGGTTCGAGACCACCATCGCGGTGCGCAACAACCGCGCCCCCGAGGTGAAGACCGCCGAGTCGCTCCAGGCGTCGCTCGCCAAGGTCGGCATCAAGGTCACCATCGACCAGTACGACGGCAAGCTCTCCTCCTCCGTGATCGGTTCGCCCGAGAACGTGAAGAAGAAGGGCTACGGCATCATCGTGATGGGCTGGGGCGCCGACTACAACTCCGGTTCAGGCTTCCTCCAGCCGCTCGTCGACGGCAAGTTCATCCAGCCGAACGGCAACAACAACTACACCGAGATCAACGACCCGGAGATCAACGAGCTCTTCAAGACGGCTGCCGCCGCCGCGACTCCGGAAGCCGCTGCTCCGTTCTACACGGACATCAACAAGAAGGTCATGGAGAAGGCCCTCTACCTTCCCATCAACTTCGACAAGGCCTTCGTCTACCACAACCCGCGTCTGACGAACGTCTACTTCAACGACTCCATGGGCAAGATCGACCTGGCCACCGTCGGTATCGCCGCCAAGTAGTCGAGTCGTCGAGTCGTCACGTAACAACAGGCAAGTGCCTTCACCGCACATGCGCTAGTCCGAAGGGCAGGTGAAGGCCGCAGGCGGCGGCTGTCGTCCCCACGAGGGACGGCAGCCGCCCGCCCCGGGCGGCCGACTGCAGTGCTCGTCTACCTCATACGGCGGCTTTTCAACGTCGTCGCCACGCTGCTGGTGGTCTCCGTGGTCACCTTCGGCATCTTCTTCGCGGTCCCCAAGATCACAGGCAGCGATCCGGCCCTCATGTACGCCGGCCGCGAGACCAACGAGACCGCCCTGGCGGGCATCCGCGTGAAGATGGGCTTCGACAAGCCCATCTCCGAGCAGTACCTGACCTTCGTCAAGGGCATCTTCGCCGGCCGCGACTACGACGGCGGCACCGATGTCACCCACTGCGCCGCCCCCTGCTTCGGCTACTCCTTCAAGACCGAGGCCCCCGTCTGGGAGACCATGGTCGACCGCATGCCGGTCACCCTCTCGCTCGCCCTCGGCGCGGCGGTCATCTGGGTGATCGCCGGTGTGGCCACCGGTGTGATCTCGGCGCTCAAACGCCGGACCGCCATCGACCGCACCGTGATGGTCGGCGCCCTCGCCGGCGTCTCGCTGCCGATCTTCTTCACCGGCATGGTGGCCCCCGCGATCTTCGTCTACAGCCTCGGCTGGCTGGACGTGTCCAACTACAAACCACTCACCGAGGATCCGGTGGCGTGGCTCAACTCCATGATCCTGCCCTGGGTGACCCTGGCCTTCCTCTTCGCCGCCACCTACGCCCGCATCACCCGCGCCACGATGCTGGACGTGCTCGGCGAGGACTACATCCGCACCGCCCGCGCCAAGGGGCTCAAGGAGGGCGTGGTCATCCGCAAGCACGCCCTGCGTTCCACCCTCACCCCGATCGTCACGATGTTCGGCCTGGACCTCGGCGGACTCCTCGGCGGCGCGGTGCTCACCGAGACGACCTTCAACTTCCAGGGTCTGGGGACGGCGGCCGTGGCCGCCATCGGCCAGGGCGACCTGCCCGTGATCATGGGTGTCACCCTGCTCGCCGCGCTCTTCGTGGTGATGGCCAACCTGATCGTGGACCTGCTGTACGCCGTCATCGACCCGCGCGTGAGGCTGACGTGACCGAGAACCCCACCACCGGCAGCGGGCCCGCGTTCGTGCCCGAGCAGGCCGGGCCGCCGCCGTCCGAGGGCACCGCGTTCCTCTCCGTGCGCGACCTCAAGGTGCACTTCCCGACCGACGACGGCCTGGTCAAGTCCGTCGACGGGCTCTCCTTCGACCTGGAGCGCGGCAAGACGCTCGGGATCGTCGGCGAGTCCGGCTCCGGCAAGTCCGTGACCTCGCTGGCCATCATGGGCCTGCACCGCACCGGCAACGCCCGCAGCCGCCCGCACATCTCCGGTGAGGTCGTGCTCGACGGCGAGGACCTCGTACGGGCCGACGCCGACCACGTGCGCAAGCTGCGCGGCCGCAAGATGGCGATGGTCTTCCAGGACCCGCTGTCCGCGATGCACCCGTACTACTCGGTCGGCAAGCAGATCGTCGAGGCGTACCGGACCCACCACGACGTCGACAAGAAGACCGCCCGCACCCGGGCGGTCGAGATGCTCGACCGGGTCGGCATCCCGGAGCCCCACCGGCGCGTGGACGCGTATCCGCACGAGTTCTCCGGCGGTATGCGCCAGCGCGCGATGATCGCGATGGCGCTGGTCAACAACCCCGAACTGCTCATCGCGGACGAGCCGACCACCGCCCTCGACGTCACCGTCCAGGCGCAGATCCTCGACCTGATCCGTGACCTCCAGAAGGAGTTCGGCTCCGCGGTCATCATGATCACGCACGACCTGGGCGTGGTCGCCGAGATGGCCGACGACATCCTCGTGATGTACGGCGGCCGGTGCATCGAGCGCGGCACTGCCGAGAAGGTCTTCTACGAACCCCGCCACCCCTACACCTGGGGCCTGCTCGGCTCCATGCCGCGCATCGACCGCGAGCAGACCGAGCGCCTGATCCCGGTCAAGGGCTCGCCTCCCAGCCTCATCAACATCCCGAGCGGCTGCGCCTTCAACCCGCGCTGCCCGTACGCCGACGTCCCCAAGGGCGGCATCACCCGCACCGTGCGGCCCGAGCTCACCGAGGACGACGGCCGGCACTGGTCCGCCTGCCACATGTCGCAGGAGGAGCGGACCCGGATCTGGACCGAAGAGATTGCGCCGAAGCTGTGACCGACATGAAGAAGACGGACGCGCCGCAGGCCTCCGAGGCGGAACCGCTGCTGAAGGTGACCGGCCTGGTCAAGCACTTCCCCCTCAGCAAGGGGCTGCTGCGCAGGGAGGCCGGGGCCGTCAAGGCCGTCGACGGCATCGACTTCGACGTCCGGCGCGGTGAGACGCTGGGCGTGGTCGGCGAGTCCGGCTGCGGCAAGTCGACGATGGGCCGGCTGATCACGCGCCTGCTGGAGCCCACCGGCGGCACGGTCGAGTTCGAGGGGCGCGACATCACGCACCTCGGGGTCTCCGCGATGCGGCCGATGCGCCGCGACGTGCAGATGATCTTCCAGGACCCGTACGGCTCGCTGAACCCGCGGCACACGGTCGGCACGATCGTCAGCGCCCCGTTCAAGCTCCAGGGCGTCCAGCCCGAGGGCGGGCTGAAGGCGGAGGTGCAGCGCCTGCTGTCCCTGGTGGGCCTCAACCCGGAGCACTACAACCGGTACCCGCACGAGTTCTCGGGCGGTCAGCGCCAGCGCATCGGCATCGCCCGCGCCCTGGCCCTGAAGCCGAAGCTGGTCGTCGCCGACGAGCCGGTCTCGGCGCTGGACGTGTCGATCCAGGCCCAGGTGGTGAACCTGCTGGACGACCTCCAGGAGGAGCTCGGCCTCACGTACGTGATCATCGCGCACGACCTGTCGGTCATCCGGCACGTGTCGGACCGCATCGCGGTGATGTACCTCGGCAAGATCGTGGAGCTGACCGACCGCAAGTCGCTCTACGAGAGCCCGATGCACCCGTACACCAAGGCGCTGCTGTCGGCCGTGCCGGTGCCGGACCCGCGTCGGCGCGGTGCGAAGAGCGGGCGCATCCTGCTCAAGGGCGACGTACCGTCGCCGATCTCGCCGCCCTCCGGCTGCCGGTTCCACACGCGGTGCTGGAAGGCCACGCAGATCTGCACGACGCAGGAGCCGCCGATGCTGACGCCGGCCACCGGCCACCAGGTGGCCTGCCACCACCCGGAGAACGCCCCCGACCAGGCACCGGGCGACCCGGCCCTCCCGGGCGCGGCGGAAGCCCTGGCCGCGGTCTCGGAGTAACCCCCGCACCCGCCGTCCCGGGCCCGCGAACGGAGCCCCGGGACGGCGGCGTGCGGGCTGTCGGACCGTACCCGTCGAGCCGCCGGCCGGGCGCGCTGCACAATGGGGCAGTGCTCCACGATCTCTTCCCGCCCGGGATCCAGCATGCCCTGGACCTCGCCGGCATCTTCGTCTTCGCCACCGCGGGCGCGCTGCTCGCCGTACGCAAGAACTTCGACGTCTTCGGCATCTGCGTGCTCGCGCTGGTCACCGCCCTCGGCGGCGGCCTCTTCCGCGACCTCGTCATCGGCGCCGTCCCGCCCGCGGCCTTCGGCGAGCTCAGCTTCTTCGTGACCCCGCTGGTCGCGGCGGTCATCGTGTACTTCCTCCACCCCGAGGTGCAGCGGATCAACCGCGCCATCAACGTGTTCGACGCCGCCGGCCTCGGCCTGTTCTGCGTCACGGGCACGACCAAGGCCTACGAGTACGGCCTCGGACTCACCGCCTCCGCCGCGCTCGGCGTGGCCACGGCCGTCGGCGGCGGCGTCCTGCGCGACGTACTGTCCAACGAGGTCCCGTCGCTGCTGCGCGACCGCGAGATGTACGCCGTCCCCGCCATCGTCGGCGCCGCGATGGTGGCCCTGTCGATCGCCTTCGACAGCCTCAACGGAGTGACCACCGGCGCGGCGATCGTCACCACGTTCGTGCTCCGGCTCCTCGCGATGCGCTACCACTGGCGCGCCCCGCTGGCCTGGAACCGCCGCTCCTCGGTGGCCGAAGAGCCGTAACCAGCATGTAGCAAAGGAAAGCTACCGCTTAGTAGCATCGCGTTGTAGGCTCAAAACCATGGCATACGCAGCGGCCCAGGCATCCATCGGCGACAGCGAATTCGACCGGGACACCACCGTCACCGCGCGCGCGGACGAGTCCGGCGTGTACGACGCGGAGCTCTCCGCCGGGTGGACGATCATCACCGCCGTGAACGGCGGCTACCTGCTGGCCCTGGTCGGCCGGGCCCTGTCGGCGGCCCTGCCGCACCCGGACCCCTTCACCGTCTCCGCCCACTACCTGACCTCGTCGGTGCCCGGCCCCGCCGTGATCCGCACCGAGGTCGTCCGGATCGGGCGCACCCTCTCCACCGGCCAGGCCTCCCTCCTCCAGTTCGACGAGAGCGGCGCCGAGGTCGAGCGGATCCGGGTCGTCGCCTCGTACGGCGACCTCGCCTCCCTCCCGGACGACGTCCGCACCACCGCGGTCCCGCCGCGGTTCCCGGCGTACGAGGACTGCCTCGGCCCGGAGGCCGGCCCGGCCCCGATACCCGGCAGCAACGCGATCGTCGACCGGCTCCGGCTGCGGCTGGACCCGGCGACGGCGGGCTGGGCGGTCGGCGCGCCCTCCGGGAAGGGCGAGATGCGGGCCTGGTTCGAGCTCGCCGACGGCCGCGACGCCGATCCGCTGTCGCTGCTGCTCGCGGTGGACGCGCTGCCGCCGACCTGCTTCGACCTGGGCCTGATGGGCTGGAGCCCGACCATCGAGCTCACCGCGCACGTCCGCCGCCGCCCGGCCCCGGGCCCGCTGCGGATCTCCATCACCACGCGGAACCTGGCCGGCGGTTTCCTGGAGGAGGACGCCGAGGTCTGGGACTCCACGGACCACCTGGTCGCCCAGTCCCGCCAGCTGGCCCGCGCCCCGCGCTGAGCCGGGATCCCGGCCGCCGCGAGCCTCCGGTCCGCGCCGACCCGGACCCCCCGTCGCACCGGGGGGTCCGGGGCCCGGGAGGGGACTCGTAGAATCAGGGGATCATGGCCTACCTCGACCACGCCGCCACCACCCCGATGCTCCCGGAGGCCGCTGCGGCGATGACCGCGCAGTTCGCCGCCACGGGCAACGCCTCCTCCCTCCACGCCGCCGGCCGCCGTGCCCGCCGTACCGTCGAGGAGGCCCGCGAGGCCCTCGCCGAGGCGCTCGGCGCCCGCCCGAGCGAGGTGGTGTTCACCGCGGGCGGCACGGAGGCCGACAACCTCGCCGTCAAGGGCCTCTACTGGGCCCGACGCGACGCCGACCCCGCCCGGACCCGGGTGCTCGCCGGCCCCGTCGAACACCATGCCGTCCTCGACGCCGTGCACTGGCTCGGCGAGCACGAGGGCGCCCGCGTCGAGTACCTGCCCGTCGACCGCTACGGCCGCGTGCACCCCGATGACCTGCGCGAGGCCATCGCGCGCAATCCCGACGACGTGGCCCTGGCCACCGTCATGTGGGCCAACAACGAGATCGGCACCGTCATGCCGGTCCGCGAACTGGCAGCGGTCGCCGGCGAGTTCGGCGTCCCCTTGCACTCCGACGCCGTCCAGGCCGTCGGGCAGCTCGACGTCCGCTTCGGGGACAGCGGCCTCGCCGCGATGGCCGTCAGCGGCCACAAGATCGGCGGCCCGTACGGCATCGGCGCGCTGCTGCTCGGCCGCGACCAGACGCCCGTACCCGTCCTGCACGGCGGCGGCCAGGAGCGGCACGTGCGCTCCGGGACCCTCGACGTGCCCGCCATCGCCGCCTTCGCGGTGGCCGCCGTGATCGCCGCCGAACGGCGCGAGCGGTTCGCCGCCGAGATCGGCGCGCTGCGCGACGAACTGGTCGCCGCCGTGCTCCGCGCGGTGCCCGACGCCGTCCTCGGCGGAGACCCCGACGACCGGCTCCCGGCCAACGCGCACTTCAGCTTCCCCGGCTGCGAGGGCGACTCGCTGCTGCTCCTGCTGGACGCCCAGGGCATCGAGTGCTCCACCGGCTCCGCCTGCACCGCCGGCGTGGCCCAGCCCAGCCACGTCCTGCTGGCCACCGGGACCGACCCGCAGCTGGCCCGCGGCACCCTGCGCTTCTCCCTCGGCCACACCTCCACCAAGGAGGACGTCGCGGCCGTGGCCGCGGCCATCGGTCCGGCCGTCGTACGGGCCCGTACGGCAGGCCTCAGCTAGGGGCCTTGGCGGGGGCAGGGGCGGGGGCCGCCCCGCCCGCCGCGAGCTCCGAGTGGACCAGGCCCAGATACCGGTCCCAGTCCCAGAGGGGGCCCGGGTCCGTGTGGTCGGTGCCCCGGACCTCGGAGTGGGCCAGTATGTGCGAACGGTCCACGGGTATGCCGTACCTGCGGCAGACGTCGGCGGCGAGGCGGGCGGAGGCCGCGTACATCGCCTCCGTGAAGTCCTGCGGACGGTCCACGAAACCCTCGTGCTCGATGCCCACGCTGCGCTCGTTCATCGTGCGGTTGCCCGAGTGGAAGGCGACGTCCATCTCGCGCACCATCTGCTCCACGCGGCCGTCCTGGCCCACTATGTAGTGCGCCGAGGCCTGGTGGAACGGACTCTTGAAGGCGTCCACCGAGGACGCGAAGCTGCCCTGCGTGACATGCACGACAATCCGGTCCACCCGGTAGTCCTCGGGCCGGTCCGCCATCCGCCAGTTCGCCGGCGAGGCCGAGGTCCAGCCCGCGCCCGCGTGGTCCACCTCGCCCTCCTTGCGGGGCTTGCCCACGCCCGGCAGCAGCCACCAGGCACGCCGCAGCTCGTCCTGCCCGGCGACCGCCGCCACCGCGAAGACCCCGAGACCCCCGAACAGCACTGCCCGGCGGGTCCTGCGCGGCCCCGCTTTCGGCGCGGCATCCACCTTGCTCCCCATGTGATCCACCCCCTGCACGTGATAACGCGCTGTGACCCCGGCCGGTTCCCCCGTACTCTGGACGGTGCTATGACTGAGAACCTGCCGCGCGCCCCCCGCCCGCTTCGCGTCCTGGCCGCCATGTCCGGCGGCGTGGACTCCGCCGTCGCCGCCGCCCGCGCCGTCGAAGCCGGGCACGACGTGACCGGCGTCCACCTCGCACTGTCCGCGAACCCGCAGTCCTTCCGGACCGGTGCCCGCGGCTGCTGCACCATCGAGGACTCCCGCGACGCCCGCCGCGCCGCCGACGTCATCGGCATCCCGTTCTACGTGTGGGACCTCGCCGAGCGCTTCCGCGAGGACGTCGTGGAGGACTTCATCTCCGAGTACGAGGCCGGGCGCACCCCGAACCCCTGCCTGCGCTGCAACGAGAAGATCAAGTTCGCGGCCCTGCTCGACAAGGCCCTGGCCCTCGGCTTCGACGCCGTCTGCACCGGCCACTACGCCACCGTCGTCCTGGGCGAGGACGGCTCGCGCGAGCTGCACCGCGCCTCCGACATGGCGAAGGACCAGTCGTACGTCCTCGGCGTCCTCGACGAGAAGCAGCTCGCCCACGCGCTGTTCCCGCTCGGCGACACCCTCACCACCAAGGAAGAGATCCGGGCCGAGGCGCAGGAGCGCGGTCTGGCCGTGGCGAAGAAGCCCGACAGCCACGACATCTGCTTCATCGCCGACGGCGACACCCAGGGCTTCCTCGCGAACCGCCTGGGCAAGGCCGAGGGCGACATCGTCGACGGGGCCACCGGCGAGAAGGTCGGCACCCACGACGGCGCGTTCGGCTTCACCATCGGCCAGCGCAAGGGCCTGCGGATCGGCCACCCCGCCCCCGACGGCAAGCCGCGCTACGTCCTCGACATCTCCCCGGTGAACAACACCGTCACCGTCGGCCCCGTCGAGGCCCTCGACGTCAGCGCCCTGACCGCGATCCGCCCCCGCTGGTGCGGCTCCACGGCCGCCGCCCCCGGCACGTACACCGCGCAGCTGCGCGCCCACGGCGGCGAGAGCGAGGTCTTCGCCGAGGTCGTGGACGGCGAGCTGCGGGTCCGCTTCACGGAGCCGGTCCGCGGTGTGGCCCCGGGCCAGGCGATCGTGCTGTACGACGGCACGCGCGTGGTCGGCTCCGCCACCATCGCGACGACGACCCGGGCCGCGTCCGCGTCCGTGTGAGCCCCCTCCCAGGGTGCGGGACCGGGGCGGCGCGCCCAGACTCGGAACTGGGGATCCCGGGGGCGGGAGGGTGCAGGAACCTCCGGGCCGTACCGCCAAAGGGACACCACATGAGCACCAGAACCCATCGCGTCCGCCGTCTGGCCGTGGCCGCCTGCGCGGCCCCGCTGCTGTTCACCGGGGCCGCCGCCGGCGTGGCCACCGCCGCGGCCGTGCCCGGCACCGTGCGGGACTCGAACGCCGGTGAGATCGTTTCGCTGGTCAACGCGGAGCGGGCCAAGGCCAACTGCCCCCCGCTGACCGTGAACCCGCAGCTCACCCAGGCCGCGCAGGCCCACGCCGAGGACATGGCCAAGAACAACCTCAACGGACACACCGGGTCCGACGGCTCCAACGAGGAGGCCCGGCTCGCCAAGGTCGGCTACAAGTGGAGCGCCTGGGGCGAGAACGTCTCCTCGGGCTTCCCCGACTCCAAGGCCCACGTCGACGGCTGGCTGAAGAGCGCACCCCACAAGGGAGCCATGCTGAACTGCAACTTCACCGAGACCGGCGTCGGAGTCTCTGGCGACCGCGCCGTCCAGATGTTCGCCAGGCCCATGTGAGGTCACCGCGCCGGCCCGGTCCGCCGGGCGCGCAGGACGCGCCCGGTACGGCCGGGCCGGTGCTCAGGCCACCGTCAGGACGATCTTCCCGGTGGTCCGGCCCCGCTCGCCGATCTCGTGGGCCTTCGCGGCCTGCGCCAGCGGCAGGACCGTGTCGATCAGCGGACGGAGCAGGCCCCGGTCGGCGAGGGCCGCGATCTCTTCCAGCCCCTTGAGGTCCGGCTCCACCAGTACCCAGGAGGCGTGCACGCCCTGCGGGTCGGCCGGGAGCCCGTCCGGGCCGGGCAGGGTCACCAGGTGCCCGCCGGGCTTCAGCACCTTCAGCGAGCGCTGCCCGTGGTCCCCGCCCACCGCGTCGATCACGACGTCCACGTCGGAGACGGCGTCCTCGAAATCCGTGGTGCGGTAGTCGAGCACCTCGTCGGCGCCCAGCCCGCGCAGCAGCTCGTGCTTGGCCGCGCTGGCCGTGCCGATCACGTATGCGCCGCGGGCCTTGGCGATCTGCACCGCCAGGTGGCCGACCCCGCCCGCCGCCGCGTGGACGAGCACCCGCTGCCCGGCCGTGACCCCGGCCGTGTCCACCAGGGCCTGCCAGGCGGTCAGCGCCGCCAGCGGCAGGGCCGCCGCCTGCACGTGGTCCAGGGAGGCCGGCTTGCGGGCGAAGTGCCGGGCCGGGGCGACCACGTACTCGGCGTAGCCGCCCGCCTGACGCGGGAAGTTCGGCATGCCGTACACCTCGTCGCCCTCGCGGTACAGGGTCACGCCCGGGCCGACCGCCTCGACGGTGCCCGAGACGTCCCAGCCGACCATCGGGACCTCGCCCCAGCCGATCAGGCCGCCGCTGGCCCGGGTCTTCCAGTCCACCGGGTTCACGCCGGCCGCGTGGACCCGTACGAGGATCTCGTTCAGGCCCGCCACCGGCCGCTCCGTCTCGACCTCGGTGAGTACCTCGGGTCCGCCCCACTGGCTCACGACGACCGCGCGCATGACTGTCTCCTTGGTGGTGCTCGGGGTGTTCCGTGCCGGTTTTCCCGGCCGGTGACTTCAGCTTGGCCGCATCCGGCACCCCGTGGTGTTGGCCGTACGGCCACCATGTGACAGGATCTGGCCATGCCCGTTTTGCATCGAATCGCCGTACTCGCCCTCGAGGGCGTCGCCCCCTTCGAGCTCGGAATGCCGTCCCGGGTGTTCGGCAACGCCCGCGGCGAGGACGGCGGCGCCCTGTACGAGGTCACCGTCTGCACCGCCGACGGCCGGCCCGTGGCCAGCGACGCGGGCTTCACCATCGGCGTCACCGCCGGCCCCGAGGCCTTGGCGGCCGCCGACACCGTGATCGTCCCGCCCACCCACGCCATGCCCGGGCTGCTGCGCGGCGAGCCGCTGCCGCCCGAGCTCGCCGACGCCCTCGCCGTCATCCGCCCCGGCGCGCGGATCGTGTCCATCTGCACCGGCTCCGAGGTGCTCGCCGCCGCCGGGCTGCTCGACGGGCGGCGCGCCACAACGCACTGGGCGCACGCGCCGGAGTTCCAGCGGGCCTTCCCGCGCGTCCTGCTCGACGAGGACGTGCTCTTCGTCGACGACGGCTCCATCCTCACCTCGGCGGGCGTCGCCGCGGGCATCGACCTGTGCCTCTACCTGATCCGCGCCGACCACGGCACCGCCACCGCCAACCGCGCCGCGCGGTTGTGCGTCGTACCGCCGTGGCGGGACGGCGGGCAGGCCCAGTACATCGACCGGCCCGTCCCCGAACCCACCGTCGCCACCACCACCGCCACCCGCGCCTGGGCGCTGGAGCGGCTGGCGGAGCCGGTCACGCTGGCCGAGCTCGCCGCCCACGCCCGGATGAGCCTGCGCACTTTCACCCGGCGGTTCCGCGACGAGGTGGGCATGACCCCGGTGCAGTGGCTCACCGTCCAGCGCCTCGAAGTCGCCCGCCAGCTG
Source organism: Streptomyces sp. NPDC059355 (assembly GCF_042752335.1). NCBI lineage: Bacteria > Bacillati > Actinomycetota > Actinomycetes > Kitasatosporales > Streptomycetaceae > Streptomyces > Streptomyces sp. NPDC059355. Next base: position 22,711 of record NZ_JBHYXN010000017.1, read on the forward strand.
CTGGAATCCAGCGACCTGCCGGTCGACCTGGTCGCGCACCGGTCGGGCTTCGGCTCCGCCAACTCGCTGCGCCAGCACATGCGGGCCGCCCTCGGCATCTCGCCGATCGCCTACCGCCGGACCTTCCGGCCCGGCAGTCCGGTGCCCGTGGAGGCATGACCCCGGAGGTCATGGCCCTGGGCTCCCCGGCTTGGCAGGATCGGATCAACAGCTCGATCCGGCCCACCACTTGAGACCGCGGAGGTCAGTCCCGTGACCGCGTACGCCATCGCCCACATACGCCCCGAGACCATGAACGAGGACATCCTCCGCTACATCGAGGAGATCCAGTCGACGATGGACCCCTTCGAGGGGCGCTTCCTGGTCCACGGGGCGCAGATCGAGGTCGTGGAGGGCCCCTTCCCCGGGACCGTGGTGGTTTTGGGCTTCCCGGACATCGGGCGCGCCCGCGCCTGGTACGCCTCCCCGGCCTACCAGGCCCTGATCCCGCTGCGCACCCGCCACATCCGGGGCGAGGTCATCCTGGTGGACGGCGTCCCGCCCGGCTACGACGCGACGAAGACGGCGGCCCGCCTGCGCGCCGAAGCGGGCCTGTGATGAGCCACCCCGCCGTCCACGTCCTCGTAGGCGCCCACGGCCACCTGGGCGCCTACGACTCCTGGGGCTCCCTCGCCCTGGACCTCCACCTCCTGGCCGGCCCGGACGTCCTGCTGCCGCTGCTGCGCACGCACACCGCCCGCGACGAGGCGTTCCGCCGCTCCGACGACTCCGTCGAGGCCGGAGTCCTGGTCGACCCCGTCCGCCGGGAGCTGCTCCTCTTCGCCCAGGAGGGGGCCTCGGCCACGATGCGCACGCGGAGCGCGGCCCTCATGCTGCTGCGCCGTGCCTGGCCGGACTGGCAGGTGCGCTGGGCCTACGAGGGCCAGACCGGCCTGCGGACCCGGCTCGGCCTGGACCCGGCCGACGACCACAGCACCACCGGCACCTCGTACCCCCTGTTCCCGCTCGGCCCCGACGACGAGGAACTGGCCGGCGCCGAGCCGATGACGGCCGTGGTCACCATCGGAGCCGACCGCTGCCACGTGCTCGACCTCGGCGCCGACCACCCCCTCACCGAGGGCCCCGGCCTCCTCCGCCGGCTCGACGACGCCCCCCGCCACACCGCGTACACGGCCCATGCCGGGGCGGGACTGCACATCGACCCCGCACGCCGCAGCGTCGGCTGGTGGCTGCTCGGTGCCCAGCCCCGGGCGGAGCGGGCGGCAGCACTCTGGGCCGGCTGGACCGTGGAGTTCTGGGAGGACCGCTGGAGCGAGCACGTCCGGGCCGCGGACGGCCGCTTCGCCCCGGCCGCGCCGGACCACGCCGCCGCGCTGGCCGACGTACGGGACGACGCGCTGGAGCTCTGGGCCGGGGCCCCGGGACATGCGGGCGGCGGTCGTGGCGGCGGCCCCGGGGGCCCTGGTCGGGCACGCGTACCTGCCGCCCGTCACCGCCGAACGGGCGCCCGCCGCCCGCGCCGTGATCGAGGCGGCCCACCGCGCGGCCGGGGGCGCTGCCAAGGGCCGCTGACAGGGGCCGGGGCAGCGCGCCGGGGGTGCGAGCATGGGGCGTATGGCTACTCACCTGATCACCGGTGCCGGCGCGGGCATCGGCGCCGCCGTCGCCGCCCGGCTGCACGCACGCGGCGACGACCTCGTCCTGCTCGCCCGCGACGCCGCCCGCGGCAAGCAGCTCGTCGAGCGCTACCCCGGCTCCCGCGCGCTCGTCGGCGACCTCTCCGACCCCGACCGGCTGTCGTGGGCGTTCTCCAAGCAGCCCCTCCCCGAGCGGATCGACTCGCTCCTGCACATCGCCGGGATCGTCGACCTCGGCCCCGTCGGTGACCTGCGCCCCAAGACCTGGCACCAGCAGCTCAACGTGAACCTGATCGCCCCCGCCGAGGTCACCCGGCTGCTGCTGCCCACCCTGCGCGCCTCCCGCGCCACCGTGGTCTTCGTGAACTCCGGCGCCGGCCTGAACGCCCACGCCGACTGGAGCGCGTACGCCGCCTCCAAGCACGGGCTCAGGGCCCTGGCCGACTCGCTGCGCGCCGAGGAGAAGCCGAACGGCATCCGCGTCACCTCCGTCTACCCCGGGCGGACCGCAACCGCGATGCAGGCCAAGGTGCACTCGCAGGAGGGCAAGGAGTACGACCCCTCCGCCTGGATCGACCCCGAGTCCGTGGCCACCACGATCGTCATGGCCGTCGACCTGCCCCGCGACGCCGAGGTCAACGACCTGAGCGTCAGGCCCGGCCGATGAGCGCGAGCGCCACCGGCATCGGCTCCCTCCCCGGCGGCGACGCCCGCGAGGCCGCCAGGACCGCCACCGGGTCCTTCGAGGACTTCCCGTACCTCCCCGAGCTGCCGGCCCGCGGGCCGGGCGCGGACATGATCGGCCGCTCCCTCGGACTGCTCGTCGACATGTACGCCCACGTCGAGCCCAGCGGCTGGCGGATCAGCGACCGCCCGGGACGCGATGCGAAGCGGGCCCGCTCCTGGCTCGGCGAAGACCTCGACGCCCTGGAGGAGTTCACCCAGGGGTACACCGGCAAGCTCAAGGTCCAGGCCGTCGGCCCGTGGACCCTGGCCACCGCCCTGGAACTGCACGGCGGCGAGGCCGTCCTCCAGGACGCCGGCGCCTGCCGGGACCTGGCCGGATCGCTCGCGGAGGGCCTGCGCGAGCACCTGGCCGACGTCCGCAAGCGCATCCCCGGAGCCCAGATCGTGCTCCAGCTCGACGAACCGTCGCTGACCGCGGTGCTGCTGGGGCGCGTGCGGTCCGCGAGCAAGTACCGCACGTACCGGGCCGTCGACCGGCAGGTCGTCGAGGGCACCCTGCGCGAGCTGTTCGCCGTCCACGACGGGGAGGTCGTCGTCCACTCCTGCGCCCCCGAGGTGCCCTTCGGGCTGCTCCGGCGGGCCGGCGCCACGGGGGTGTCGTTCGATTTCTCCTTGCTCACCGAGCGCGAGGACGACGCCATCGGCGAGGCCGTGGAAAGCGGCACGAAACTCTTCGCCGGAGTGGTGGCGGGCACCGACGCCCCGTTGTCGGACCCTGCCGGTAGCGTCATGGGTGTCAGGAAGCTCTGGCGCAGGCTGGGACTGGCCCCGGGGACTCTGGCGGAGTCCGTCGTGGTCACCCCGGCGTGCGGTCTGGCGGGCGCTTCGCCCGCCTACGCCCGCGCCGTGCAGGCGCACTGCGTCAGGGCGGCGAGGTCGCTCGCCGACAACCCTGAGTGACGGAAACAGACGGGCCACGGGAGGACACGGCATGGCAGCCGAACAGAAGCAGGCCGGAGACGGCGCGGCCGCACCGGCGGCGGTGCGCGAACAGCACGCGCTGCTGGCCGAGCAGGTCGAGGAGCACCGCTTCCGGTACTACGTGAACGACCAGCCGGTCGTCAGCGATGCCGAGTTCGACAAGCTGCTGCGCTCGCTGGAGGCGCTGGAGGAGCAGTACCCCCAGCTGCGCACGCCCGATTCCCCCACCCAGAAGGTGGCCGGGGCGTACCGGACGGACTTCGCGTCCGTCGAGCACCGGGAGCGCATGCTCTCCCTCGACAACGCCTTCGACGACGAGGAGTTGGCGGCCTGGGCCGAGCGGGTGGCCCGGGACGTCAACACCCCCGATTTCCACTACCTGTGCGAGCTCAAGGTGGACGGCCTCGCCGTCAACCTCACGTACGAGAAGGGCCGCCTGACCCGGGCCGCCACCCGCGGCGACGGCCGCACCGGCGAGGACATCACGCCCAACGTCCGCACCATCGCGGAGATCCCGGACCGCCTCAAGGGCGACCGGATCCCCGACCTGGTCGAGATCCGCGGCGAGGTCTTCTTCCCGATGGAGAAGTTCGAGGAGCTCAACGCCCGGCTCGTCGAGGCCGGCGACAAGCCCTTCGCCAACCCGCGCAACGCGGCAGCCGGTTCACTGCGCCAGAAGGACCCGAAGGTCACCGCCACCCGCCCGCTGCACATGGTGGTGCACGGCATCGGCGCGCGCGACGGCTTCGAGATCGACAAGCTGTCGCACGCCTACGAGCTGCTCGGGGAGTGGGGCCTGCCCACGGCCCGGCACAACAAGGCGGTGTCCTCCCTCGCGGAGGTCCGCGAGTTCATCGCGTACTTCGGCGAGAACCGGCACTCCGTGGAGCACGAGATCGACGGCGTCGTCGTCAAGCTCGACGAGATCCCGCTCCAGGGCCGCCTGGGCTCCACGGCCCGCGCCCCGCGCTGGGCGATCGCGTGGAAGTACGCCCCCGAAGAGGTCAACACCAAGCTGATCGACATCAAGGTGGGCGTCGGCCGCACCGGCCGGGTGACTCCTTACGCGCAGGTGGAGCCGGTGACGGTGGCCGGCTCGGAGGTCGAGTTCGCGACCCTGCACAACCAGGACGTCGTCAAGGCCAAGGGCGTGCTCATCGGGGACACCGTGGTGCTGCGCAAGGCCGGCGACGTCATCCCCGAGATCCTCGGCCCCGTGGTGGACCTGCGCGACGGCACCGAGCGGGAGTTCGTGATGCCGGCCCAGTGCCCCGAGTGCGGGACGGCGCTGCGGCCGATGAAGGAGGGCGACATCGACCTCCGCTGCCCCAACGGGCAGACCTGCCCCGCCCAGTTGCGCGAGCGGCTCTTCTACCTGGCCGGCCGCGAGTGCCTGGACATCGAGAACTTCGGCGCCGTGGCCGCGGCCGCGCTCACCGGCCCGCTGGAGCCGGCCGAGCCGCCGATGCTCGACGAGGGCGACCTCTTCGGCCTCACGATCGAGCAGCTGCTGCCCATCAAGGCGTACGTCCTGGACGCCGACAGCGGGCTGCCCAAGCGCGATCCGAAGACCGGCGAGGAGAAGATCGTCACGGTCTTCGCCAACCAGAAGGGCGAGCCGAAGAAGAACGCCCTGTCCATGCTGGAGAACATCGCGGCCGCCAAGGACCGTCCGCTGGCCCGGTTCATCAACGGCCTCTCCATCCGGCACGTGGGGCCCGTCGCCGCGCAGACCCTGGCCCGCGAGTTCCGGTCGGTCGAGCGGATCGAGCAGGCCACCGAGGAGGAGCTCGGCGCGACCGAGGGCGTCGGGCCGATCATCGCGGCGGCGGTCAAGGAGTGGTTCGCCGTCGACTGGCACCAGGAGATCCTGCGCAAGTGGCGGGAGGCCGGGGTGCGGATGGAGGACGAAGGCACCGGCGAGGAGGAGGGGCCGCGCCCGCTGGAGGGCCTGACCGTCGTCGTCACCGGCACTTTGCAGAGCCACACGCGGGACGGTGCGAAGGAGGCCCTGCAGAGCCGCGGCGCCAAGGTGACCGGATCCGTCTCGAAGAAGACCTCCTTCGTCGTCGTCGGCGAGAACCCGGGCTCCAAGTACGACAAGGCGATGCAGCTGAAACTGTCCGTCCTCGACGACGCGGGCTTCGCGGTGCTGCTCGAAGAGGGCCCGGACGCGGCCCGCGAGGCGGCGCTCCCGGTGGACGGCGGCGCCGAAGCGGAGTAACACCCCCCCCGGGCGACACGCAGGTCTCGTACCAGGGGAGTAGCGAAGGCGAACGGATGCGTGGCGTGCGGCCGTACGGGCGGGCGCACGCCAGGCGCAACTCCCGGTGGTAAAAGGCCGGTACAGGGCTGTTCGCAGGGCGGTGACCTGTCGGATCATCGGATGGGTGACCCGGGATTCCTGGTTCGAACTCACCCGTTCGGCGGATACCGTACTGATGAGGATGGCTGGGTCGCATTCGGGCAACCGCCGCCGACCGCTGCCCTTGGGGGCCTCTCGCGTCCTACTGTTGAGGGGGGCGCCTGTCGTGCACGGCCGCGTGATGCGCTTCCGGCCGTGATGGCATGGCATCGGGGCCATCGCGTGGCATCGGCATTGCCGGCTGTGAGAGGGACGGGCATGAAACCCACCGAAAGCGCCGACCCGTCACCTGATGTCGGCGGGGAGATCCCGTCCATGCGGACGGGCCGGCTGAATGTCCTGGGTGCCAGGACGCCGGACACCCATCCGCTCGACGGCGGCGCGGGATCGGGCAGAGCGGAGCAGCGCACCGTGCTGCCGTTCATCGTCGTGGGCCTGTCCGCCGTCGCCCTCGCGATCGGCGTCGTCTCCGCGCTGAGCGAGCGTCACGCCCTCTTCCCCGGCGGCCCGGTCGGCTGGGCCCTCGCCCTGCTGACGGGCATCATCGTCGGCCACCTGGTCGCGCTGGGCCGCGACCGCTGGTGGGGCGGCACCGGCTCGGGCGCGGCGCTGACCCTCGGCGTCCTCGTCCTCTACGGCTGGGTGCCCGCGGGACTCGTCTCGCTCGCGGTGGTCTCCCTGGTCGGGGCCGCGCGCCGGCACCGCTGGCGCCAGGGGCTGCTGCACGGCGCCACCGACATCCTCGGCATCGGCGCGGGCGCCCTCGTGCTCGCCGCGTTCGGCGAGGATCCGACCGTCGAGACCCCGTGGCGGCCCACCACCTGGGGGCTGGAGGCGGTCCCCGAGATCATCCTGGTGGCCCTCGCCTACCTGCTGGTCACCAAGGTGCTGCTGTGGCTCGCGCAGACCCCGCGCGGCGGCGCCCTGCCCACCGTCGCCCGTACGGCCCTGCTCCGCCAGGCCTTAGTCGCGGTCGCCCTGCTCGGCATCGCCCCGCTGATCTGCGTGGTCGCCGTGACGCAGCCCGTGCTGCTGCCGCTGTTCGCCGTACCCCTGATCGCCCTGGACTCCACGCTGTGGATCGCCCGGGCGCGCGCCGAGGAGCAGCTGCGCGATCCGCTGACCGGGCTGCCGAACCGGCAGTGGCTGCTGGAGCGGACCTGGTCCGCTCTGGACGAGGCTGAACGTTTGGGCACCCGGTCGGCTCTTGTGCTGATCGACCTGGACCGGTTCCGCGCGGTCAACGACACGCTGGGTCACCTCGCCGGCGACCGGCTGCTGCTCCAGATCGCCGACCGGCTCCGCCAAGCCCTGCCCGAGGACGCCGAGGCCGCACGCCTCGGCGGCGACGAGTTCGCCGTACTGCTGCCCGTCGCCGACTCCACCACCAGCGCCCAGCGCGTCGCCCGCCACCTCGTCGCCGAGCTCAGCTCGCCCCTGGACCTGGACGGACTGACCCTCGTCCTGGAGGCCAGCGCCGGCCTCGCCGTCTTCCCCGACCACGCCCTCGACGCGGAGGGGCTGCTGCGCCGCGCCGACGTCGCGATGTACCAGGCGAAGCGGGACCGCACCGGCGTGGAGGTGTACGAGTCCAAGCGCGACAGCAACACGCCCGACCGGCTCGGCCTCCTCGGCGACCTGCGCCGCGCCCTCGACGCCGGCGAAGTGGAACTCCACTACCAGCCCAAGGTCCGCTTCGACGGCCAGGTGGCCGGGCTCGAAGCCCTGGTGCGCTGGGTACATCCGGAGCGCGGCCGGGTCTCGCCCGACGAGTTCATCGCGATCGCCGAGACCTCGGGGCTGATGCCCCACCTCACCGAGTACGTGCTGGAGACCGCCCTCGCCCAGGTGGCCCGGTGGCGGGCGCAGGGCCTGAAGGTCCCGGTCGCCGTCAACGTCTCGCCGCGCGACGTGCACACCCCCGGCTTCGCGGGCGCGGTCGCGGCCCGGCTGGCCCGCCACGGGGTCCCGGCCAGCGGGCTCCAGCTGGAGATAACGGAACACGTCCTGCTCGAGGACCCGCAGCGGGCCGCCGACACCATGGCGGGCCTGACCGGCCACGGCGTGAAGATGTCGCTCGACGACTTCGGCACCGGCTACTCCTCCCTGGTGCACCTGCGGCGGCTGCCGGTCAGCGAGCTGAAGATCGACCGCTCGTTCGTGGCGCGGCTCGCGGTGGACGCGCAGGACGCGGAGATCGTCCGCTGCACCGTCGACCTGGCGCACTCGCTGGGGCTGCTCGTCGTCGCCGAGGGCGTCGAGGACGACGAGACCTGGGAGCGCCTGCGGGACCTCGGCTGCGACGCCGTCCAGGGCTGGCTGGTCGCGGCCGCCATGCCCCCGCAGGAGGCCACCGCGTGGCTGCTGGCCCGCGGTGAACGCGGCTGGCGCCGCCCGGCGGACATCACGGCGGAACTGGCCGCCGCCCCGGCCCCGGCGGAAACCCCGGCCCAGTAGAGGGCCGGGGGCCGGGCAGGCATCCGCAAAGCGGCCGTACGAGCCGTGGTACGTGCAGCCCGCCCCGCGGCCCCCACCGGGCCCGGGGCGCCCCTGGTGGGAAACGGTTTCGTGGGTCCGGGGCCCCGCCCCATAGGATTGGGCACGAAACTACACACTCACCACCCCCAGAGGATCGCTGCATGCCTGGCATCACGCGCGAGGAGGTTGCCCACCTCGCTCGGCTGGCACGTCTGGAGCTCAAGGCCGAAGAGCTGGACCACTTCGCCGGACAGCTCGACGACATCATCGGCGCGGTCGCCCGCGTTTCCGAGGTCGCCGACCAAGACGTCCCGCCGACCTCCCACCCGCTGCCGCTGACGAACGTCATGCGCGCGGACGAGGTCCGACCGTCGCTCACCCCCGAGCAGGCGCTTTCCGGCGCTCCCGCCCAGGAGCAGCAGCGTTTCAAGGTGCCGCAGATCCTGGGGGAGGACTAACAACCATGACTGACCAGATCATCAAGCTCACGGCCGCGCAGACCGCCGAGAAGATCGCCTCCGGCGAGCTCACGGCCGTCGAGGTCACCGAGGCCCACCTGGCCCGCATCGACGCGACCGACGAGAAGGTGCACGCCTTCCTGCACGTCGACCGCGAGGGCGCCCTCGCCCAGGCGCGCGCCGTCGACGCCAAGCGCGAGCGCGGCGAGAAGCTGGGCCCGCTGGCCGGCGTCCCGCTCGCCCTCAAGGACATCTTCACCACGGTCGGGGTCCCGACCACCGTCGGTTCGAAGATCCTCGAAGGCTGGATCCCGCCGTACGACGCCACCCTGACGCGCAAGCTGAAGGAGGCCGACGTCGTCATCCTCGGCAAGACCAACATGGACGAGTTCGCCATGGGGTCCTCCACCGAGAACAGCGCGTACGGGCCCACCGGCAACCCCTGGGACCTCACCCGCATCCCCGGCGGCTCCGGCGGCGGCTCCGCGGCCGCGCTGGCCGCCTTCCAGGCCCCCCTCGCGATCGGCACGGACACCGGCGGCTCCATCCGCCAGCCCGCCTCCGTGACCGGCACGGTCGGCGTGAAGCCCACGTACGGCGGCGTCTCCCGCTACGGCATGGTCGCCTTCTCCTCCTCCCTCGACCAGGGCGGGCCCTGTGCCCGTACGGTCCTGGACGCGGCGCTCCTCCACGAGGTCATCGCCGGCCACGACCCGATGGACTCCACCTCCATCGACGCCCCGGTCCCGCCGGTCGTCGAGGCGGCCCGCAACGGCTCCGTCGCCGGCATGCGCGTCGGCGTCGTCAAGCAGTTCGCCGGCGAGGGCTACCAGGCGGGCGTCGTCCAGCGCTTCAACGAGTCCGTCGAGCTCCTCAAGGAGCTGGGCGCCGAGATCGTCGAGCTGGACTGCCCCTCCTTCGACCTCGCGATGGCCGCGTACTACCTGATCGCGCCGTCCGAGTGCTCCTCGAACCTGGCCCGCTTCGACGCCATGCGCTACGGCCTGCGCATCGGCGACGACGGCACCAAGTCCGCCGAGGACGTCACCGCGCTCACCCGCGAAGCCGGCTTCGGCGACGAGGTCAAGCGCCGCATCATCCTGGGTACGTACGCGCTGAGCTCCGGCTACTACGACGCGTACTACGGCTCCGCCCAGAAGGTCCGCACGCTCATCACGCGGGACTTCGAGAAGTCCTTCGAGCAGGTCGACGTGATCGTCTCCCCGACGACCCCGACCACCGCCTTCGCCATCGGTGAGCGCACCGACGACCCGCTGGCGATGTACCTCGCGGACCTGTGCACCATCCCGACCAACCTGGCCGGCAACTCCGCCATGTCGCTGCCCTGCGGCCTGGCACCGGAGGACGGCCTGCCGGTCGGGCTGCAGATCATCGCCCCGGCGATGAAGGACGACCGGCTGTACAAGGTCGGCGCCGCCGTGGAGGCAGCCTTCGTCGCACGCTGGGGTCACCCGCTGCTTGAGGAGGCACCGTCCCTGTGAGCACCAGTGCACTGACCAAGGCCAAGGGCTTCAAGAAGTCCAAGACCGGCACGTACCTGTCGATGGGCACCACCGCCTTCGGCGCCCTCGGCGTGATCAAGCAGGTCAAGAAGGCCCGCACCGAGCACGACACGCTGAAGCTCGTCGACGCCGTCGTGTCCGCCGCCGCCATCGCCACCGGTCTCGCGATCCTGTACCGCGAGCTGAAGCGCCTGGGCGACGACGACGTCCTGCTGGGCTGAGAGGGAAAGTTTCACCGTGACCACCTTCACCGAACTGCTGTCGTACGAGGACGCTCTCGCCTCGTTCGACCCCGTCATGGGCCTTGAGGTCCATGTCGAGCTCGGCACCAAGACCAAGATGTTCTGCGGCTGCTCGACCGAGCTGGGCGCCGAGCCCAACTCGCAGACGTGCCCCACCTGCCTCGGTCTGCCCGGCTCGCTGCCCGTCGTCAACGCGATCGGCATCGAGTCGGCCATCAAGATCGGCCTCGTGCTGAACTGCGAGATCGCCGAGTGGTGCCGCTTCGCCCGGAAGAACTACTTCTATCCGGACATGCCGAAGAACTTCCAGACCTCCCAGTACGACGAGCCGATCGCCTTCAACGGCTTCCTCGACGTGCAGCTGGAGGACGGCGAGATCTTCCGCGTGGAGATCGAGCGCGCCCACATGGAGGAGGACACCGGCAAGTCGCTGCACGTCGGCGGTGCCACCGGCCGTATCCACGGCGCGTCCCACTCCCTGCTGGACTACAACCGCGCCGGCATCCCGCTCATCGAGATCGTCACCAAGCCGATCGAGGGCGCGGGCGAGCGGGCCCCCGAGGTCGCCAAGGCGTACGTCGCCGAGCTGCGCGAGGTCATCAAGGCCCTCGGCGTCTCCGAGGCCCGCATGGACAAGGGCCAGATGCGCTGCGACGTGAACCTGTCGCTGCGCCCGACCCCCGAGTCCGAGTTCGGCACCCGCAGCGAGACGAAGAACGTCAACTCGCTGCGCTCCGTCGAGCGCGCGGCCCGCTTCGAGATCCAGCGCCACGCGGCCGTGCTGTCGTCCGGCGGCACGATCGTGCAGGAGACCCGGCACTTCCACGAGGAGGACGGCTCCACCACCGCCGGCCGCATCAAGGACAACGCCGAGGACTACCGGTACTTCCCGGAGCCCGACCTGGTCCCCGTCGCCCCGGCCCGTGACTGGGTCGAGGAGCTGCGCGGCGGTCTGCCCGAGATGCCGCGCGTGCGCCGCAACCGCCTCCGCGAGGAGTGGGGCGTGAACGAGCACGACATGCAGTCGATCCTCAACGCGGGCGCGGTGGACTCCATCGTCGCCACCATCGAGGCCGGCGCCGACTCGACGGCCGCCCGCAAGTGGTGGATGGGCGAGCTGGCCCGCAACGCCAACGAGCAGGGCGTCGTCGTCGACGAGCTGCCGATCACCCCGGAGCAGGTGGCGCGCGTCGCGGCCCTGGTCGCGGCAGGCGAGCTGAACGACAAGCTGGCCCGCCAGGTCCTGGAGGGCGTCCTCGCCGGCGAGGGCACCCCGGACGAGGTCGTCGAGAAGCGCGGCCTGAAGGTCGTCTCGGACGAGGGCGCGCTCGGCGCGGCCGTCGACGAGGCCATCGCGGGCAACGCGGCCATCGCGGACAAGATCCGCGGCGGCAAGATCGCGGCCGTGGGCGCCCTGGTCGGCGCGGTCATGAAGACCACCCGCGGCCAGGCCGACGCGGCCCGCGTCAAGGAGCTCATCCTGGAGCGCCTGGGCGTTTCCGAGTAGCGGCACCCCGCGTACGGCGGCGGCCCCGCACCGGTGTCCGGTGCGGGGCCGCCGTGCGTCCCGTGCGTGCTGTGCCTGCCGTTTCGGCCCGGTGCGGCTCAGCGGGTGAGCTGCGGGGCGGCGATGACGACGGTGCCGTTGTCGCAGCCCATGTCCACCTTGACGCGCAGCCGCAGGGCGTCGGTCACGTCCACCGACTTCGTGGCCGGCTTGCCGAGCTCGACGAGCTCGGAGAAGGCCGCGGGCTTCCCGTCGAGCGAGATGCTGACCCGGCCCTTCGCGTTCGTGGAGCCGTCGTCGATGCCGGCGGTGAACTCCAGGTGCTTCCACTCGCGGTTGAGGTCGAACTCCGTGATCGCCTCGTCGTTGCAGTCCGGGTGCGCGATGAACGCCGCCCCGTACTGCTTGGTGTTGATCTTCGCGGCCCCGACGGTGAAGTTGCCCAGCCCGGCGATCGGCGTCAGCTGGGTCAGGTCGGCGGCCTTGATGTCCGCTGCCACGCCTCCCGGCTGGGTGCCACTGGCGGTGGGATCGGGCGTCGCCCCGGAGTCGTCGCTGCCGTTCGCGCTCGCGCTCGTGCTCGGCGAGGGGGTGGGCGTGGGGGACTCCTCCTCCGCCGGTACGGCCGGGTCGGAAGCGGAGCTGCCGCCCTTGCCGCCCGTGGCCTGGTCGCCGCCCTTGTCCTTGTCGAGCAGCCGTACGCCGAGCACGGCGAGCGCCGCGACGACCAGGACGGTGGCCACCGAGCCCAGGACGATCGCGGCCCGGCGCTTCTTCGGCGCGGCGGGCCCCGGCGGCGGGGACTCGTGCAGCGGGTACGTCGGCCCGTACCCGGCGGGCACGTGCTCGGGCCGGGTCTGCGGCTGTGGCTGGGGCTGCGCCTGCGGCTGGGGCCAGGAGTCCCGGGCCGGCGGGGGCGGGGCGTAGGAGGACTCCTGGACCGGTGTGTGGACCGGCTCCGCGGCCGGCGGAGGGCTCGCGGGCTGCGGAGGGACCACGGGCTTGACCGGGACCGGCGCCGGGACCGCGTCCTGCACCGCCCGCTGCGAGGTGGACGCGGTCGTGGACACGACCGCGTGCCGTACGTCCTTCATCCAGCCGGCCAGGCTGACGGGCCGCTGCGTCGGATCACCCGCGTGGACGGCGGTGATCCGCTCGCGCCGCTCGGCGTCCAGCACCGCGATCTGCGGCAGCGCCGCCATCGCCCGGGCCAGCTGCTCCGGGGAGTTGGGCGGCGATTCGCCGCTCAGCAGGAAGTAGGCGATGGCCCCGAAGGCGTAGCGGTCCGCCGCCGGGGTGCGCTTGCCGTCGAAGACCTCGGGTGCCGCGTACCCCGGGGTGAACCAGACCTCCGCCGTCTGGTGGTCGGCGGTCAGCTTGCTGAGCCCGAAGTCCACCAGGGTGGCCTGCCCGTGGCCGTCCACCATCACATTGCCCGGTGACAGGTCACCGTGGATGACCTGGCGCCCGGACGGGGTGGCCTTTCCGGAGTGCAGCCAGTCCAGGACGTCGGCCAGCTGCTCCAGCGTCCGCATCACCTCACGCCGCTCGGCGGCGGTGGCGAGGTTCCGTTCGGCCCGCCAGTCGCGCAGGTCCAGCCCGTCCACGTGGTTCATCACGAGGACGAGGGCCCGCCCGGTCAGGGTCCCGGACTCTCCCGACCGGTGGATCGGCGGCCCCTCGAAGTGCTCCCGGACACCGACGACGCCCGGACGGTGCACGAAGCGCAGGAGCTCGGCCTGCTCGTTCCACTTGCGGCTGATCCGGTCGAACTCGTCGGGTGTGATGGTCGTCTTGGAGTCGAGCACCTTGACGACCACCGGTTCGCTGCCACCCGCGAGTTCGATCTCCGCGAGATAGAGCACGGCCTCCCCGCCGCGCCCGATCGACCGGAGCAGCCGGTACCGGTCGGCTGCCGCATCCGGCCCGATGTGCAGATTCTGGCTGGTCAATTTCCCCCCAGCGCCGATGCTTTGAGTGGGCATCAGTCTGGCGTGGCCGGAATCACACGGTCAATCGGAACGGTCAGTTTGCCCGGGGGTGGAAGAAGACGAGGCGGGCCTTCTTCGCCGGCAGGTAGACCTCGGGCAGGTCGATCTCCGGGAGCTCGATCTCCGGGCCGAGCTCGAAGCCGCTGCGCACCAGGCGGGCGATGGCCTTCTCGTTGCGGGCGTCGGGCTCCGCGACCACCCGGCGGGTGCTTTCCTGCGAGACGACGTACGAGAGGGAGGCCCCGATCAGGCCCGCGCTGAAGCCGCGTTCGGAGGCGCCCTGCGCCGGGCCGACCATGAGGTGCACGCCCGTGTCACCGGGCAGGACCTCGTAGCACTCGCTGATCCGGTCCTCGGCGCAGTCGTACGTCTGGAACAGCCCGGCGGGCTCGCCGTCGCGGCGCGCGAGGAAGGCGTGGTGGGTCGTGCGGCGGTCGACGTCCTCGTAGATCTCCCGGACGAGTTCGCGGCTGGCCTCGCGCATGCCCCAGAAGCGGGCCCGTTCCTCGGTGACCCAGGAGTGGATCAGCGCGGCGTCGGTGGCCGGGTCGACGGGGGTGAGGGTGACCGTGCCGACCCCCTCGACGCGCTGGGAGTACACGGGCTGCCGGGTGCCGGCGCCGGAGGCGGACGCGCTGCTGCTGGTCATACGGATTCCTTGGTGAGACGGGTCCAGTCGGTGACGACGGGGATGAGTTCGCACCGGGCCCAGTACGGGAGCTGGTCGCGGTGGTGGGGTGATCCGGTGACGCCGTCCGCGCCGAGCGGGACCGCCCAGAGGCTGTCCTCGCGGCGGGCCAGGTCCCACACGTAGCGGGCGGCCGAGGCGCGGGCGGTGAGGTCGGTGAAACCGGGCACGGTGGAGGTGGCGTTCACACAGTCGTGGTCGCCGCCCAGGCCGGGCCACTGCGCGTCCGGGTCGGGCAGCGCCGACCAGGGCGTGAGGCGGTGCACCTGCGACCACGGGGTGTCGGGGGTGTCCGCCGCGGCGGTCTCCTCCAGGGCGGCGCGTACGTGGGCCGCCCGGTCCAGACCGGGCAGGAGGGCGGTGCCCAGCAGCCCCTCCAGGGCGTAGCCGACGCGGGGGACCAGGTACAGCCAGGGGTGGAACACGCCGGGGCCGGTCGGCGCCCCCGCCAGCCCGGCGAGGGCGGGATCGGCGGCGAAGCGGCGTACGGTCGCGGTCCGGAAAGCCGAGAAGACGGTGGCGTCGGTGCTCTCGGCGGCCATGTGCCGGTCCCAGGCGAGCAGCCGGGCGCGCAGGGCCTGCGCGGCGGGGGACAGGCCGTCGAGCCCGGGCAGCAGGGCCAGCAGCGGTGCGGCCGAGGCCAGGTGGGTGTCCCGGTGTACGTCGGCCATCGCCTTCGGGGACCAGTCCGCCGAGCCGGAGAGCAGCTCGCGGATGCGGTTGGCCCGGTGCGGGGGCGCGAACTCCACGCCGAGCGGCGAGGCGATGCCGCGGGCGTTGGCCATGACGGCGAAGCCCTGCACGGGCTCGGAGGGGGTCTCGGCCCAGCCCTGCCAGGCGTACCGCGGGTCCCAGGCGGGCACCGGGCGCAGCCGGTTGGCCGGGTCGCGCAGCGGGACGGCGCCGGCCACGCGGTGCAGCAGGCCGCCCTCGGTGTCGGCGGCGTGGACGACGTTGACGGGCTCGGCCCAGCCGTCGAGGGCGCGGTCGATGTCGGCGACCGTACGGGCGCGCAGCAGGGCCGGCAGGACGGCGAAGCCGAGGTCGCGGCGGACGCGGGGCGGGTAGCGGAGCGAGAGGGTCTGCTCCCGGTCCCGGTCCCGGTCCCGGTCCCGGCCCTGGCCCTGCTCCTGGTGCTGCTCCTCGTCCGCGGCTGCGCCGTGGGTGATCACGGGGCCGCGGGCGGTCTCCAGCACCTCGACCTCGACGGGGTCGGCGCCGGCGACGGTGATCGTCTCGGTGTGCCGGTGGACGGGCTCCCATGCGCCGTCGGGGCCGAGGGCCTCGATGCCGGCGCCGTCGGCGGCGGGGCGCAGCCGCTCGACGTACAGGTCCTGGTAGTCGGCCATGGCGTTGGTGATCGCCCAGGCGGCGCTGCCGGTGTGGCCGAAGTGGCCGAGGCCGGGGATGCCGGGGACGGCCAGGCCGATGACGTCGTACTCCGGGCAGGAGAGCCGTATCTGCTGGTACACGCCCGGGTCCTCGATGAACCGGTGCGGGTCGCCCGCGATGAGCGCCGAGCCGGTGCCGGTCCGCTCGCCCGGGACCAGCCAGCCGTTGCTGCCGGCGGTGCCGGGGCCGTCGGTGGCGAAGAGGGTGACGGCCTCGTCGCCGAGGGCGCGGGCCACGCGCTCGCGCCACAGCTTGGTGGCGAACCCGGCGAAGAGGATGTGGGTGGCGATCCAGATGCCGAGCGGGACCCACGGCTCCCAGGGGGTCGGGGCGTGGCCGGTGCGCGCGAACCGCTCGTCGCGGGCAGCGCCTTGGGCGAGCCCGTCGTTGACGCCGGCCACGTAGGACCCAACCCAGGCGGCGGTCCCGGGGTCGAGGGCCTCGTGGCAGCGGCGGGCGGTGTCGGCGAGCCGGGCCTGGCGGACGAACCGGTCCCAGGAGACGGAGTCCGGGCCGAGGAAGGCGGCGCTGGAGCCCTGGGCGCGGTGGCGCTCGACCTCCAGCTGCCAGGCGCGGTCGAGGGCGGTGGCGTAGCCCTGGGCGTAGGCGAGGCGGTCGGGGTCGGCGGCGCGGAGATGGGGGATGCCCCAGTCGTCCCGGTAGAGCTCGAACGTGCCGGCGTTGTTCAGAAGGCTCACACTCTTCCCCCAGTGCATTAGGTTAGGCTGCCCTAACTATAGGGGTTCCAGAGGGAGGGGTGGTCGCACATGGCGGGCGTCGGCAAGGGATGGGAAGGCGTGGTCCTGCGGCTTCTGCGCGGCAAGGACTTCACGTTCACGGTCACGGGCGCGGAAGAGGTCACGGAGCACTACCGCCGTGTGTACGTGACGGACGGCGGGCTGCTCGCGGCGGCCGGTGAATCGCTCCACCCGACGATGTGGGTGCGGCTGTGGTTCGACAACGCGGGCAAGCCGCACACGCGGGCGTACACGCTCGTCGACCCGGATCCGGAGGCGGGAACGTTCGCCCTGGAGTTCGCCCTCCACGACGGCCCGGCGAGTGCGTGGGCGCGGGCCGCGAAGGCGGGCGACACCATCGAGGCCACCGTCCAGGGGACCGGCTTCACCGCTCCGGCGCCGGTGCCGGAGCGGCTGCTGGTGATCGGCGACCCGGCCTCGGTCCCGGCGATCAACTCCCTGCTGGACGCCTACCCGCAGACCCCGGCCACGATCTGGCTGGAGACCCAGCACGCCTCGGACGCCGACCTCCCAGTGCGGCTGGACCCGGCCCGGCACGAGATCAGGCGGGTCGAGCGCGCGGGCTCGGCGCTGGTGGAGCAGGTCAAGACGGAGCTCCCGGAGCTCGTCGCGGACCCGGAGTCGGCGTACGTCTGGCTGGCGTGCGACACGGCGACGACCCGCACGCTGACGGCCTACTTCCGCAAGGACCTGTCCCTCCCGAAGCAGCGGGTGAACGGCCTGGGCTACTGGCGGGCGGCCTGACGGATCCCCGGACGGACGGACCGCCGTGGGGCAGGGCGGTCCCGTCGGGGCGGACCGTCAGGCTCCGGTGGCGCCGTCGACGGCCTGGCGGAGGAAGTCGGCGTGGCCGTTGTGGCGCGCGTACTCGTGGATCAGGTGGAGCATGACGAGGCGCAGCGAGGCCTCCTCCTTCCAACTGACCACGTACGCCGTGACGTCGAGGGACTCGGCGGCCGCCTCGATGCGGCGCGCGTGCGCGACCTCCGCCTCCCAGGCCGTGAACGCCTCCTCGCGCGTGGAAGCGGAGGCGTCGTAGGCGGCCTGGAAGTCGTGGGTGTCGGACCAGAGGTGGGGGAGCTCCTCGCCGTTCAGGGTGCGGCGGAACCAGTGCCGCTCCACCTCGCCCATGTGCCTGACCAGGCCCAGAAGGGACAGGGTGGACGGCGGCATCGAGGGCCGTCGCAGCTCCTCGTCCGTGAGCCCTTCGCACTTCCAGGCGAGGGTGGCCCGGTGATAGTCGAGGAAGGCGCGCAGCGTCTCCCGCTCGTCCCCGGTCAGCGGCGGCCCGATACGTTCCATCCCCCGATCTTCCCCCGGAGCCTCCCCCTCCCGCTACGGCTTCGGGGTCCAGATGTACGGGGTGGTCGTGCCCAGGGTCGCGAAACCCAGGCGCTGGAGGATCGGGCGGCTGTCGGGGGAGGCGTCGACCTGGAGGTACCGGATGCCGCGGGCCGCGGCGATGCGGGCCCGGTGGGCGACCAGGAGGCGGTAGATGCCCCGGCCCCGCCACTGCGGCAGGGTGCCGCCGCCCCAGAGTCCGGCGAACGAGGAGCCCGGGCGCATCTCCATGCGGGCCGCGCTCACCGGGGTGTCCCCGGCCATCGCCACCACCGCCGCGAGGGTCTGCGGCTCCTCCCTCAGCAGGGTGAGGAGGAGATGCCGGATCGCGGGGCGCTCCCTGCCGAAGGCCTTCGCGTGGACGTCCATCATCAGGTCGACGCCCGCCTCGTCCGTCACCACCCGCAGGGTGATCCCCCCGGGCGGTTCCACCGGCAGGGCGGCGAGCGCGTCCACCCGTCCCACCATGAGGGTCTCGGCCGGTTCCGGTACGAAGCCCGCCGCGCGCAGCCGGTCCCCGAGATCCGCCGGGCGGTCGTGGCCGTACAGCTTCCACTCGACCTCGCCGGCCCCGCGCCCCGCGAAGTAGGCCACCTGCGCCGCGATCTCGGCGTCCGCCGTCCGCTCGTCGAGGTCCGACCAGAGCACGCCGTTCCACCCGGCGCCGGTACCTCCCGCGGTCTGCCGTACGACCGCCCCCACCCGCTCCACCCGGGCGTCCGCTGTGTCCGGCAGCGCGCCACGGCGCATCTCCCGGTCGTATGCGGCCAGTACGTCCGCCAGTTCGTCGGCATTCATCGTCATCGGCCCAGCTCACCAGGCGTCCGCATGCCCGCACAACTGCATTAGCCTCACCCCCGTGAACGACGACTCCATCTACACGGGCAAGGCTGCCCCGGACGCCGCCGCCGACCGCGGCTGGCTGCTCGGCCACTTCAAGGACCCCGCCGATCCGCGCCACAGCGAGGACGTGGAGATCAAGTGGGGGGTCCACCCGAAGGGCGAGGAGCGGGACCGGTGGGTGCGGGGCGAGGAGCGCACCGCGCTCCAGGTGCTGATCAGCGGCCGCTTCCGGCTGGAGTTCCCCGGCCGGACCGTCGTCCTCGCCGAGCAGGGCGACTACGTGGTCTGGGGCCGCGGCGTCGACCACTCCTGGTACGCCGAGGAGGACGCGGTGGTGCTCACCGTCAGGTGGCCCTCCGTCCCGGGCTACCGGGCGGACGGGCCGGACGGACCGGACGGCCCCCCGAACGGCCCGTCCGGCGGATGACCTTGGTCCCGTACCGCCCTGTGCCCCTGTGACGATGCACACGAAAGCGGCCAACGATCACGAAACGCTGGGATCGTGGCGGTGTAGTCCATCTTGGCCGATATCCGGCCGATATCCGGCCTGCCCCCGGGCGATCCCCGGGCCGTCGGCCGGGCCTTCACGAGTTCCAGCGTCTTTGCGTCGGGCAGCCCCGGTAAAGATCCGAACCACCAGGGAGCACGTCCGTTGGCAGTGATCGCACGCTGGTGCCTGCGGCACCGCCTGGTGACCGTCCTCCTCTGGCTGCTCGCCCTCGGCGGCACGGCCGTGGCCGCCGCGGCCGCCGGATCGGCGTTCTCCAACGACTACGAGGTCCCCGGCACCGAGTCCAGCCGCGCCCACGCCCTCCTGCGCGCGGGCTTCCACGGCCAGGGCGGCGACACCGACACCGTCGTGTGGCGGACCCCGGAGCATCAGACCGTTCGTACTCCCGCCGTCGAGCAGCGCATGGCCAGGGCCCTCGACACCATCGCCGGGCTCCCCGGCGTCGGTTCGGTCGCCGGCCCGTACGGCGCCGGCCCCGAGAGCGCCGCGCAGATCAGCCCGGACGGGCGGACCGCCTATGCCGTGGTGACCTTCGACCGGCCGGCCGACTCCGTACCCAAGGCGCAGGCCAAGGCCGTCGTCGCCGCCGCGAAGAACCCCATCACCGAGGCGGGCGGACTCCAGGTCGAGCTCGGCGGCCAGGCCGTCGCCCTGACCGAGGCGCCCACCGCCCACCTCGCCGAGGTCATCGGCGTGGCCGTCGCGGCCGTCGTCCTCTTCCTCGCCTTCGGCTCGCTCGCCGCGAGCCTGCTTCCCATCGCGACCGCCCTGGTCAGCGTGGGCACCGCGTATTCCGGCATCACCCTGCTCGGGCACGCCATGCCCGTCGCCGACTTCGCCCCGATGCTCGGCACCCTCGTCGGGCTCGGCGTGGGCATCGACTACGCGCTGTTCATCGTGACCCGGCACCGCAAGGGCCTCATGCGCGGCCTGCCGGTCGAGGAGGCCGCCGAGCGGGCCGTCGCCACCACCGGCCGGGCCGTCGTCTTCGCCGGGGCCACCGTCTGCATCGCGCTGCTCGGCATGCTGGTGCTGCGGCTGAACTTCCTCAACGGCGTCGCGATCGCCGCCTCCCTCACGGTGGTGCTGACCGTCGCCGCCTCGGTCACCCTGCTCCCCGCCCTCCTCTCGTACATCGGGATACGCGCCCTCTCGCGCCGCGAGCGCCGCAGGCTCGCCGTCGAGGGCCCGCGGCCCGAGACGCCCACCGGGTTCGCCGCCCGCTGGTCGGCCTTCGTGGAGCGGCACCCCAAGCTGCTCGGAACCGTCGCCGCGCTGGTCATGGCGGTTCTGGCGCTGCCCACCTTCTCGCTCCACCTGGGCACCTCCGACCAGGGCAACAACCCGGCGGGCTCCACGACCCGGCAGGCCTACGACCTGCTCGCCGACGGGTTCGGGCCCGGAGTGAACGGCCCGCTCACGGTCGTCTCCCGACTCGACGGCGCCGGGGACCGGCTCGCCGTCGGGCAATTGGCCGAGGCGCTCCGCAGGACCGACGGCGTCGCAGCCACGGGCCCGGCCGTCTTCAACCGCAGCGGGGACACGGCCGTCCTGACCGTCATCCCGGACTCCGCCCCGCAGTCCCGGGCCACCAGCGAGCTGGTCACGACGCTGCGCGAGAACGTCATCCCGGCCGCCGGGCACGGCAACTCGATGACCGTCCACGTCGGCGGCGTGACCGCGGGCTACGACGACTTCGCCGACGTCATCGTCGGGAAGCTGCCGCTGTTCGTCGCAGTGGTGATCGCCCTCGGCTGCGTCCTGCTGCTGCTGGCCTTCCGCTCTCTCGGCATCCCGCTCAAGGCGGCCGCCATGAACGTCGCGGCCGTCGCCTCCTCCTTCGGCGTCGTCGTCGCGATCTTCCAGTGGGGCTGGGGCAGTGAACTGCTGGGTCTGGGCAGTGCCGGCCCGATCGAGCCCTTCCTGCCAGTGATCATGGTCTCGGTCCTCTTCGGGCTGTCCATGGACTACCAGGTGTTCCTGGTCAGCCGGATGTACGAGGAGTGGCTGGAGACCGGAGACAACCGGCGGGCGGTCCGCGTCGGCCTCGCCGAGACGAGCCGGGTGATCAACTCGGCGGCGGTCATCATGATCTCCGTCTTCCTGGCCTTCGTGCTCAGCGGCGACCGGATCATCGCGATGTTCGGCATCGCGCTCGCCGCGGCCGTCGCACTCGACGCCTTCGTACTGCGGACCCTCCTCGTCCCGGCGCTGATGCACATGCTCGGCGGTGCCAACTGGTGGCTCCCCGCCTGGCTGGACCGCCGCCTGCCCAAGATCAGCATCGAGCCCCCGGAATGCCTCCCGCGTGCGGCGCTGCCCGCGCAGCGGCCCGCCGAGGTCCCCGCCACGAGCGAGGACGGCGCCGAGCCCGCCACAGCATCCCGGTGATCCGGCAACCCGCCGTATGAGACCCAAGGAAGAACCCGCATGTTCTCGACAGACCTCGCCGACGACGCCCGGCTGTTTCCGCTGGAGGTCTGGCACGCCGAGGAGTTCCTGGCGCACATGGACCGCGGCCGTGCGTTCATCGGCGAGCACATCGTCCTGGCCGACATCGTCACCGACCTCGACTCGGCGCGCGGATTCCTCTCCTCGTACGCGCAGAAGACGGCCGCCGACGGCGGGCGGCTCTACGGCATCCGGGTCGGCGGCACCCTCGTCGGCGGGGTCCTCTTCCGGACCTTCGACGCCGACACGGGCAACTGCGAGGTCGGCTGCTGGCTGGAGCCCGAGGCGGCCGGCCGGGGCCTGGTCACCAAGGCCTGCCGCATCCTGATCGACTGGGCCTTCCGGGAGCGCGGCATGCACCGCGCCGAGTGGCACGCGTCCGCCGCCAACGGGAAGAGCCTCGCCGTCGCGGAGCGCCTCGGCATGACCCGCGAGGGCGTCCTGCGCGAGAGCCACCCGCACCGCGGTGTCCGCCAGGACACCGAGATCTGGGCGGTCCTCGCCCACGAGTGGCCGCCGGCCCCCACCGCCTGACACCTGCCGCCGAGGCCCTGGTCCGGGGCCCGTGGCCGACCCGGCCCGGCGGCGCCGGGGCCTTCTCAGAAACCTCTCAGACAAGCCGCCTACGGTGCCCCGCATGGACACCACGAAGACCGCCGCCCCGACCGCTCCCGAGGCGGACACCGCCGAGCCCCAGGCCCCCGAGGCCACCGAGGCCACGGCCGACCTCAAGGACGCCCCCGCCGCGGAGAGCACCGAGGCCGCCGACGCCCCCGAGGCCGACCTCGCCGACGAGGACCTCGAGGACGAGCTCCACGACGAGCTCGAGGAGACGGAGCAGCGGTCCGAGGGCGTCGGCGCCGCGGCCTCCGCCGTCGTCGCGGCCGGGCTCGGACTCGTCGCCCTCAGCGGAAGCTGGGTCTCGCGCGTCATAGCCGAGCGCCAGACCCTCGTGGGCCAGATCGAATCGGTCAACGCCGCCACCACCGAGGCGAAGATCGAGGCCCTGTACGGCGACGCCTGGCACATGACCGCCCTCGTCAACGGCGTCCTGTCCACCCTCGCCCTGCTGCTCGCCGTCTTCGTGCTGGCCCGCCCCGCCTTCGGCGCCCCCGGCCGCACCCTCCCCACCTGGGTCCGCGCCGTCTCCTGGGCCGCCGTCGCCCTCGGCGCCCTGGGCGTACTGCTCTTCGGCCTCATGTACTTCGACATCCTCGCTCCCCTCCCCAAGGCCGCCGCCTAGGACCTCCACCCACCTGCCTAGGACCCCTCCTAGGCACTCCCGGTCCGACCCGGGGTCCTTCGGCCGCGGCCTAAGGACCCCCGTCCCGTACAGATGCGGCATGCGCCCGATGTGCCGGCACCCCCTGGGACGCGAATCTTGGATCACACCGAACGAGGTGCCGAGAAACGCGAACCGAGGAGTACGAGATGTTCGAGTACGAGATCGCCAACACCCGCCGCGCCGACCTCATCCGCCAGGCCGACCGGTACCGCCTGGTCCAGGAGGCCAAGAAGGCGCGCCGCGCCTCCTCGCGCAGCCAGGAACCCGAACGGCAGGTGAGAGGCCACCGAAGCCGCTTCACGCGCGCCGCGTGACCCGCGCCGCGAACCGCGTGGACTGACACGTGATGAGAAGCGCACCCCCGACCAGTGCCGCGGGCCAGGACTCCTGTGCGATGCTCGGCGACGTGGAGACCAGATCTGTCAGCCCGGTGTTCGTCGGCCGAGCCGACGAACTGGCCGTACTCACCGACGCATTGGCCCGCGCGGCGGACGGGGAGCCGCAGGCGATGCTCGTCGGCGGCGAGGCCGGGGTCGGAAAGACCCGCCTCACCGAGGAGTTCCTCTGCGAGTCGGCCCGCCGCGGCGCGGTGGTGGCCGTCGGAGGCTGTGTGGAGATCGGGGCGGAGGGCCTTCCCTTCGCCCCGTTCTCGACGGCCCTGCGCACCCTGCACCGGCAGCTCCCGGGGGAGTTGGCGCTCGCGGCCGCGGGCCAGGAGGACGAACTCGCCCGGATCCTCCCCGAACTCGGCGACACCCCCCGCGGACCGCACGACGAGGAGAGCACCGCCCGGCTCTTCGAACTGACGGCCCGGATGCTGGAACGGCTCGCCGCCGACCGCACCGTCGTCCTCGTCCTGGAAGACCTGCACTGGGCGGACACCTCCACCCGCCACCTGCTCTCCTACCTCTTCCGCACCCTCGCGAGCGGCCGGCTCGTCGTCGTGGCCACCTACCGGGCCGACGACGTCCACCGTCGCCACCCGCTGCGCCCGCTGCTCGCCGAACTCGACCGGCTCCGCACCGTCCAGCGCATCGAACTGCCCCGCTTCAACCGGGCCGAGGTGCGCCGCCAGCTCGCCGGCATCCTCGCCTCGCAGCCCGACGAGGCCTTCGTCGACTCCGTCTTCGACCGCTCCGACGGCAACGCGTTCTTCGTGGAGGAACTCGCCGCCTGCAAGAGGAGCGGCTGCCAGGCGGGACTCACCGAGTCCCTGCGCGATCTGCTGCTCGTCCGCGTCGAGGTGCTGCCGGAGGCCTCCCAGCGGGTGGTGCGCATCGTCGCCGAGGGCGGCTCCACCGTGGAGTACCCGCTCCTGCGCGCCGTCGCCGGACTGAGCGAGGACGAGCTGATCGAGGCCCTGCGGGCCGCCGTCGGCGCCAACATCCTCCTCGCCACCCCCGACGGGGACGGCTACCGCTTCCGCCACTCGCTGGTCCGCGAGGCCGTCAGCGACGACCTGCTGCCCGGCGAGCGCGCCCGCGTCAACCGCCGCTACGCCGAGGCGATGGAAGCCGACGACTGGCTGATCCGGGCCGAGGAGCGCGTCATCCGGCTGGCCAGCTACTGGTACTGCGCCAACGACGCGGCCAAGGCGCTGCCCGCCGTCCTCGCCGCCTCGGTCGCCGCCCGCCGCAGGCACGCCTACTCCGAGCAGCTGAACCTGCTGGAGAGGGCGCTGGACCTGTGGGAGAGCGCGCCGGAGGAGGTCCGCGAGGCGCTGCGCCCGGTCGACTACACCGATGTGTACCCTCCGTGCGGCTGCGATCCGGCCACCACCCCGCTGAAGCGGCTCGACCTGCTGGCCGAGGCCACCGTCGCCGCCCGCTTCGGCGGCGAACGCGAACGCGCCCTCAAGCTCACCAAGACGGCGCTGCGACTGCTGGAAGAAGAGCAGGACCCGCTGCGCGCCGCCTGGTTCTGGACCGAGCGCTCCCGGCTCGTCTCCAGCCTGGCCCGCGGCGACGGCTGGGAGGAACTCGCCAAGGCCCAGGAGCTCGTCAAGGGGCTGCCCCCGTCCCAGGTGCACGCCGAGGTCCTGGTCCGGGCCGCGGGCTGGGGCATGCTCCACAACCCCGGCCCCGGCAACCTCGAAGCCGCGGAACGCGCCGCGGCCTACGCCCGCATGCTCGGGGCGGAGGAGATCGAGCTCAACGCCCGAATCACTGTGGGCTCCCTGCTCACCGACTCCGGCGACCTCGAGCGCGGACTCGCCGAGATGCTCGTGGTCCGGGAGCGGGCCGCCGAACTCGGGCTCGTCATGCTGACGGGACGCGCACATATCAACCTCACCTCTCAGCTGGAAAGCATGGGCCGGTCCCGCGAAGCCGTGGAACTGGCCGAACAAGGGGTCGAACTCGTCAAGAAGTCACGGCTGCTGGACACCGAGGCCTGGCTCAGCGGGAACATGGCGGAGAGCCTGTACAGCCTCGGCCGCTGGGACGAGGCCGCCGAAGCCGCCCAGCGCGGCCTGAGCGTCGGCCAGAGCGCCGCCCCGCGCGGCTCCGCCTCCGCACGGCTGTCCTACCTGGCCCTGGCGCGCGGCGAACTGACCGAGGCGACCGGCCGGCTCACCGCCGCCCACGCCCACTTCGGCACCCACGACAGCCAGCCCCAGCACCGCATACCGCTCTACCGCCTCGCCGTCGGCCTCGCCGCCGGCGAGGGCCGGATCGCCGACGTCCGCGCGGAGATCACCGACGCGGTCGCCTACGGCTTCCCGCTGGGCCACCACCGCTACGCCTGGCCGCTGCTGCTCGCCGCCGCCTCCGCCGAGGCGGACGCCCGGGGACTCCCGGTCGCCGACGCCGGCCGCGAAGCCGCCCTGGACGTGCTCCGCGCCGCCGCCCGCACCCTGGCCACCCCCGTGCCCGTATGGGCCGCCCACGCCGAGTTCTTCCGGGCGGAGCTGCTGCGGGCCGAGGACCGCGACACCGCCGCCGACTGGGCCGACGTCGAGCGGGCCATCCGCCCGCTGGAGCGTCCGTACCTGCTGGCCCGCGCCCGCCACCGGCTCGCTGAGGCCCTGCTGGCCTCCGGCGCCGACCGCGAGCCCGTCACGGCCCTGCTCCGCGAGGCCTACGCCACCGCGGAACGGCTCGGCTCCCGCGGGCTCCGCGAGGACCTGGCCCTGCTCGCCCAGCGCGCCCGGATCCCGCTCACCGGGACCGACACGCCCCCGGCCCTGCCCGCACCGGCCCCCGACCCCGTCGAGGCCCTGGGCCTGACCAGCCGCGAACGGGACGTCCTGCGCCTGGTCGCGGCGGGCAACAGCAACCGCCAGATCGCCGAGGAGCTGTTCATCTCCCCGAAGACGGCCAGCGTGCACGTCTCGAACATCCTGGCCAAGCTGGGCGTCGCCGGCCGCGGCGAGGCGGCCGCGCTGGCCCACCGGCTGCGGCTGTTCGCGCCGCTCACTCCCGCGGGGACTTCTCCGCCGGGCGTATGAGGACCGTGCCGGAGTCCAGGTCTATCGGGCCCAGTCCCGGATCGCCGTCGTGCACGTCGGTCCGGGACAGCTCCAGCCGCTTCTTCTCCTCGTCCGTGTGCTTGCGTCCCGGGTCGAAGAGCTCCCCGATCATGTTGAACACCGCGTCCACCGTGCCTTTCGCCCCCCCCCCCCCCCCGCCGGGGCTTCGTCGGTCACCGCACTGTCAGTGTGAGGATCCTGTCGTCGCCCGCCTCCGGTGACCCGCGCCCGTCCGTCTCGCTCGTGACCAGCAGCAATCTGTCCCCGCCGAGGGCGATCACCGTGCGCAGCCGGCCGTACTTCCCCGTCAGGAAGGCCTCCGGCTCGGCGACCGGATTCGTCCCGGCCAGCGGGATCCGCCACAGCCGCTCGCCCTTCAGCCCCGCCATCCACACCGAACCCTGGGCCCAGGCGATCCCGCTCGGTGAGGCCTCGTCGGTCTTCCACACGGCCACCGGATCGCGCAGACCCGGCTTGCCGGCCTTCCCCTCGGCCTGCGGCCAGCCGTAGTTCGCCCCGGGCTCGATCAGATTCAGCTCGTCCCAGGTGTTCTGGCCGAACTCGGCCGCCCACAGCCGTTTGTCCTTGTCCCAGGCCAGACCCTGCACATTGCGGTGCCCGTAGGAGTAGACGACCGAGTCGGCCTCGGGATTCCCGTGCACCGGCTGCCCGTCCGGGGTCATCCGCAGAATCTTGCCGCCCAGCGACTTCCTGTCCTGCGCGAGCCCCGTGTCGCCGGTCTCGCCCGTCCCCGCGTAGAGCATCTTGTCCGGGCCGAAGGCGATCCGACCCCCGTTGTGGATCAGGCCCTTGGGGATGCCCCGGAACACCGTGTCCGGAGCGCCCAGTTGCTGGCCGGGATCCCGCTGCTCGTCGTACCGCATCCGGGCGATGCGGTTGTCGGACTCCGTCGTGAAGTACGCGTACACCATCCGGTCCGAGGCGTACGAGGGCGACAGCGCGAGCCCCAGCAGCCCGCCCTCGCCGCCCGGGGCCACGCCCGGCACCTTGCCGATCTGCGTCACCGTGCCGGTGGCCGCCGCGACCCTGCTGATCGTCCCCTTGTCCCGCGAGGCGACCAGCAGGTCCCCGCCCGGCAGCGGGGCCACCCCCCAGGGGGACTCCAGGCCCTTGGCGACCTCGCCCGACACCGTCACCGAGCCCTTGGCCGGCGGCGCGGCCTCCGAGGGGCCGGACGGGGAGCCCGCGGGCCCGGACCCCGATGCGGCGGGCGCCGCGCCGGGTGGTGACGTGCCCGGCTTGGCGGCGGGGGAGCCCGCCGGCGCGCAGCCCGCCGCGAGCAGCGCCCCGCATCCCGCCAGGGCGAATGCCGCCAGCACTCCACGGGTCCGGGTGCGCGGGCCCTCGTACCTCTCGTGCCCCTGTCCGTATCCCATCGTCCTGCTCCCCTCCGGTCGGCGATCGCGCCCTTCACCCGTCTCAACAGCTGCGGCGCTTCCCGAAGTTCCGGCCCTCGTACACCCGATCGAGTGGTTGTCCCGGACCCGTCCCGGGCTCGTTCCCGGAGCCGCCCCACCCTCGCCCAGGGCTCGGCCCCCGCTCGCGCCGGGGCTCAGTCCCAGGCTCCCACCGCCGCCGGCAGCGCCGCGATCTCGGCCAGGTCCCCGGCCGTGAGCCGCAGCTCCGCCGCCCCCGCGTTCTCCGCCGCCCAGTGCGCCCGGTCGGCACCCGGGACCGGCACCACGTGCGGCCCCTGCGCCAGCACCCACGCCAGCGCCACCTGCGCCGCCGTCACCTGCGGCCCGAGCCGCCGCGCAACCCGCCGAAGCCCCGCCACCAGCACCTGGTTCGCCGCCATCGACTCCGCCGTGAACCGCGGATGCCGGGCCCGCACGTCCTCCCACTCGAAGCCCTCGCCCGGCCGGAGCGTCCCGGTCAGGAACCCGCTGCCCAGCGGCATCGCCGCCAGGAACCCCACCCCGCGCGCCGCGCACCACGGCAGCAGCCACCGCGCCGCCTCCGGGGACCACACCGACAGCTCCGCCTGCACCGCGCTCACCGGGAACACCTGCTGGACCCGCTCCAGGTGTCCCAAGGTCACCTCGTACGCCCGGTCCCCGCGCCGCCCCGCCCCCGGCCCGGCGCCCGCCCCGAGCGCGCAGAACCCGAGCGAACGCACCTTCCCGGCGCCCACCAGCTCCGCCATCGCCCCCCAGGTCTCCTCCACCGGAACGTCCGGATCCACCCGGTGCAGCTGGTAGAGGTCGATGACGTCCGTCCGCAGCCGCCGCAGCGAGGCGTCGCAGGCCCGTCGCATGTATGCGGGCCGCCCGTCCGCCACCACGTGCTGCTCGCCCGCCCGCAGCCCCACCTTGGCGGACACGAACGCCTCCGCCCGCCGCTCCCGCAGCACCCGCCCGAGCAGCAGCTCGTTGGTGAAGGGCCCGTACATGTCGGCGGTGTCCAGCAGGTTCGCCCCGAGGTCCAGCGCCGCGTGCACCGTGGCCAGCGACTCCGCCCCGCGGCGCTGCGAGGGTGCGTACGCCCAGCTCATCGGCATGCACCCGAGCCCGATGGCGCCCACCGTCAGCGCTCCCGCCCCGATCGACCTGCGCTCCACCCGTTGGTCCCCCTCCCGGTCCGGCAAACAAACTAACGGCTTGATCAGGATCCATTGGCCTTGGCATAGCCTCCTGGCCATGGATGCAAAGACAGCGGACGTCTGGCTGCCGTTCCCCGCCGAGCAGATCGAGGGCCTCCCCGACGCCTTCACCTACCGCCGGTGGGACGGTGAGGACACCTACCCGGCCGATCCGGCCGCCTGCGTCTTCTACGTCACGCCGTACATGAAGTCCTCCGAGGTCACCCTGCGCCCGCTGGCCGGCATGCCGGACCTCGAGGTCGTGCAGACGCTGACCGCGGGCATCGACCACGTCCTGGGCGGCCTCGACCTGCTGCGTCCCGGTGTACGGCTGTGCAACGCGCGGGGCGTCCACGAGGCGAGCACCGCCGAGCTGGCCCTCACCCTCACCCTCGCCTCGCTGCGCGGGATCCCGGGGATGGTGCGCGGACAGGACCGCGAGCAGTGGCGGTCCGGCTTCTACGACGCCCTCGCCGACAAGTCCGTACTGATCGTGGGGTACGGGTCGATCGGCGCGGCCATCGAGGACCGGCTCGCCCCCTTCGAGTGCGCGCGGGTCGCGCGGGTCGCACGCTCGGCGCGCACCACCACGCGCGGCCCCGTGCACGCGCACGCCGAACTGCCCCGGCTGCTCCCCGAGGCCGACGTGGTGATCCTCTCCACCCCGCTGACCGACGGGACGAAGGGCCTGGCCGACGCCGCTTTCCTCGCCCGGATGAAGGACGGCGCCCTGCTGGTGAACGTGGCGCGCGGCCCCGTCGCCGACACCGGGGCGCTGCTGGCGGAGCTGGAGTCGGGCCGGCTGCGCGCGGCGCTCGACGTCACCGACCCGGAACCGCTGCCCGCCGGCCATCCGCTCTGGCATGCTCCGAATGTCCTGATCACGCCCCACGTGGGCGGCAGCAGCACGGCGTTCGCGCCGCGGGCCAGGCGCCTGGTGGCCCGCCAGCTCCAGCGGTTCGCCGCCGGGGAGCCTGTGGAGAACACGGTCCTGATCACCGACTGACGCGCGATGCGCACGCTCCGCATCCGTCCGAACGCACACAGTGGCAACAACTCCCCGCGTGGTAACGGAGCGTAGACCGTCTATGTCCCTGAGTGACGAAAGTGGTGTATCGTCCGGAACAAGGGGCTGCAGCGCTTTCGTCTGGCGCTGGGAAGTGATCGGACACTTTGGGGGGCGACGGGCGATGCACGGCCAATGGACGAAGGATCCGATGCGGCACAGCCGCCGAAGGCGACGCTGCAAGGACTGGGCTGCGCCGGAACCAGCCGGCGAGGGGGACCGGTGAGTGCCCCGGGGGCGGCGCTGCTGGCCAGGCCGCCCGCCTCGGGCGGCGGCAGGAGCCTGGCGATGCAGCTGCTCCTCGCCGTGGTCAGCGGCGGATACGCCGTCGGCGCCGCCCTCGGCTGGGGCTCCGAGGAACTCGCCGAGATCATGGGCGACTTCGGACTCAGCGCCGCAGCGTTACTGGCCGCCGTCTCCTGCTACGCGTACGCGCGGACGATCGACAGCCGCGAACGCCCGGCCTGGCTGCTCTTCGCGTTCTCCTCCCTCATGGGTGCCTGCGGAAACGGCGTCTGGGGCTGGTACGAGGTGGTCCTCGGCGAGGCCGTGCCGAAGCCCTCGCTCGCCGACTTCGCGTTCCTCTGCTTCGCCCCGCCCGCCATCGTGGGCCTGCTCGTCCTCGCCAAACGCCCGGTCACCCGCGCCGGCTGGGTCTGCCTCGGGCTCGACTCCTGGCTCATCGGCGGCTCCCTGCTCACCCTGTCCTGGAGCCTGGCCCTCGCGCACGCGGCGCGGACCGCCCAGTCAGGAGCCCCCGGCAGCGTCCCGCGCGCCGCGCTCTCGCTCGCCTACCCGCTGCTGGACATCGCGCTCGTCTCCATGGTGCTGGTCCTGCACTTCCGGCGCTCCGAGGCCAACCGCTCGGCCGTCAACACCGCCATCGCGGCCCTGGCCCTGACCGTGCTCAGCGACGCCCTGTTCACCTCGCCGCTGCTGAGCGCCGAATACCAGTCCGGTCAGCTGCTCGACGCCGGCTGGTTCGCCGGCTCGCTGCTGCTCGCGTACGCGCCCTGGGGGGCCCGGCGCGCCCATCCGGGCCCGGGCACGCCGGGGCTGCCGCGCCCCGACCGGCCGGTCAGCCGCCCCATCACCGGCTCGCTGCCCGCCCTCACGCCCTACCTCGCGGCCGCCGTCTGCACCCTGGGCATCCTGTACAACGTGGTGGACGGCCGGAAGGTCGACCGCGTGGTCGTCTTCACCGGCTGCACGGTGGTCCTCGCCCTCGTCATCCGGCAGGGCATCATGCTCATCGACAACATCGCGCTGACGCAGGAACTCGCCCAGAAGGAGAACCACTTCCGCTCCCTGGTCCAGGGCTCCAGCGACGTCATCATGATCGCCGCCCCCACCGGGACCCTGCGGTACGTCAGTCCCGCGGCGGCCGGGGTCTACGGGCGCGAGGCCGAGGAGCTCGTCGGCTCCGAGCTGGCCACCCTGATCCACCCGCACGACCTGGGCCGGGTGGTCCACGAGGTGCGCCGCTTCCTCGCCGCGCCGCCCGCCGAGGAGCCGACCACCCGCATCGAATGCCGCTTCAAGTCCGGCAGCGGCGAATGGCTCAATGTGGAGTCCACGGTCAACCGCCACCAGGGCGGCCTCATCCTCAACAGCCGCGACGTGACCGAACGGGTCCGCCTCCAGGCGCAGCTCCAGCACAGCGCCGAGCACGATCCGCTGACCGACCTGCCCAACCGGGCCCTGTTCACCCGCCGGGTCCGCCAGGCCCTGACCGGGCGGCGGGCGGGGGACCACAGCACCGCCGTGCTCTTCATCGACCTCGACGGGTTCAAAGCGGTCAACGACACCATCGGCCACCAGGCCGGCGACGAGCTGCTGACCGAGGCCGCGCGCCGGCTCCAGGACTCGGTGCGCGCCGGGGACACCGCGGCCCGGCTCGGCGGCGACGAGTTCGCGGCGCTGATCCTGGGCGACGGCGCCCGCGAGCGCAGCGCCCGCGAACGCCAGGTGCAGGAGATCGCGGACCGGCTGCGCACCACCCTGTCCCAGCCGTACCGGATCGCCGGCAGCGAGGTCCGGGTGGCCGCCAGCATCGGCGTGGCCTTCGCCGACCCCGGCATCACCCCTTCGGACCTCATGCGCAACGCGGACCTCGCGATGTACCGCGCCAAGGCGGGCGGCAAGGACCGGGTCGAGCTGTACGCGCCCCAGATGCAGGCCGAGGTCGTACGGAAGGCGGAGCTCGCGGGGCGGCTGCGCACCGCGCTCCACGACGGGGAGTTCGCCCTGCTGCACCAGCCCGTGGTCTCGCTGGCGACCGGCGAGGTGACGGCCGTGGCGGCGCAGGCCCGCTGGCGCTCCGCCCAGGGGATTCTGTTCACCCCGGCGGAATTCCTCCGGGTGGCCGAGTACAGCGAGGGCGCGGCGGCGGGGTCCGACGGCCGCTCCGGCCTCCCCGCGGGCACGCCCACCCGGGCCGCCGAGCTGGGCCACTGGCTGCTGGGGGAGGCCGTGGCGCAGGCCGCCGAGCGGCACCGGATCGGGCACGACGTGCCGGTGGCCGTACGGATGAGCGCCCAGCGACTGCTGGACCGGGCCGCGCCGCTCGGCTCCGTGGAGGCCCTGCTGACCCGGCACGGGCTGCCGTCAGGGGCCCTGGTGATCGAACTGACCGTGTCCGACCCCAGAGTGCCCTTCGACGAGCTGGAGCGGCGCCTGGCGGCCCTGCGCCGCCTCGGGGTCCTGATCTCCCTCGACGGCTTCGGAAGCGGCTACGCGGCCATCAGCGCCCTGCGCAGACTCCCCGTGGACGTCCTCAAGGTGGACCGCGGCCTGGTCGAGGGCGTGGTCGAGTCCGCCCGCCTCCACAAGATCACCGCTGGTTTGTTGCGCATCGCAAATGATTTGGGCATGCAGTCGGTCGCCGACGGCGTGGACCTGCCGGAGCAGGTCATGGCACTGCGTGCGATGGGGTGCACACACGGCCAGGGAGTGGCTTTTTCCGGCCCACTCGACGAGTACAGGCTGCGCCGCGCGCTCGTGCGCGGTACGTTCCCAGTACCGGGCGGGGCGGTCCAGCCTGCCTTGGCCGGTGGTTCGTCCGGGGGCTCGATGGCCATCCGCAGAGGCTCACATAATGAGACGCCCGTCCCACCCGCTTGACATCCCCCTCCCGCCGGAGGGAGGGTCAGTGCCATGCGCACCCGAATTCTCGTACTTGGAAAGCGCGTCGGCTGAAGTTGGGACCAACATGTCCCCGCTCCGCACACCCGACGCGCTCCCCTCGCTTGCCTCCCGGCACGAGGGGTTTTTTGTTGCACTGGCACACCTTCGAATCCTCGTAAAACCCTCAGCTTCGAGAAGAGAATGCCGATGACCGAGCAGGCCACCGGGGCCCACCATCCGCAGCCGCGGCCCCGTTCCGGCGGACACCAGCCCGCCGCAGTTGAGCACGTCACGGGTGCGCAGTCCCTCATCCGCTCTCTCGAAGAGGTGGGGTGCGACACCGTCTTCGGTATCCCGGGCGGGGCCATCCTCCCGGCGTACGACCCGATGATGGACAGCACCAAGGTCCGCCACATCCTGGTCCGCCACGAGCAGGGCGCCGGCCACGCGGCGACCGGCTACGCGCAGGCCACCGGCAAGGTGGGCGTCTGCATGGCGACCTCCGGCCCGGGCGCCACGAACCTGGTCACCCCCATCGCCGACGCGCACATGGACTCGGTGCCGCTCGTCGCGATCACCGGCCAGGTCTCCTCCAAGGCGATCGGCACGGACGCCTTCCAGGAGGCGGACATCGTCGGCATCACGATGCCGATCACCAAGCACAACTTCCTGGTGACCAGGGCCGCGGACATCCCGAAGACGATCGCCGAGGCGTTCCACATCGCCTCCACCGGCCGCCCCGGCCCGGTCCTGGTCGACATCGCCAAGGACGCCCTGCAGTCGAAGACCACCTTCTCGTGGCCGCCGTCGCAGGACCTCCCGGGCTACCGGCCGGTCACCAAGCCGCACGCCAAGCAGATCCGCGAGGCCGCCAAGCTCATCTGCCAGGCCAAGCGCCCGGTCCTGTACGTCGGCGGCGGCGTCATGAAGTCCGGCGCGACCGCCGAACTGAAGGTCCTGGCCGAGCTGACCGGTGTCCCGGTCACCACCACGCTGATGGCGCTGGGCTCGTTCCCCGACAGCCACCCGCTGCACGTGGGCATGCCGGGCATGCACGGCGCGGTCACCGCCGTCACCGCCCTGCAGAAGTCGGACCTGCTGATCGCGCTCGGCACCCGCTTCGACGACCGCGTCACCGGCAAGCTGGACAGCTTCGCCCCGTTCGCCAAGGTCATCCACGCGGACATCGACCCGGCGGAGATCGGCAAGAACCGCGAGGTCGACGTCCCGATCGTCGGCGACGCCCGCGAGGTCATCGCCGACCTGATCCAGGCGGTCCAGGCCGAGCACACCGAGGGCAACGCCGGCGACTACACCGCCTGGTGGAAGGACCTCAGCCGCTGGCGCGAGACGTACCCGCTGGGCTACGAGACCCCCGGGGACGGCATGCTCTCCCCGCAGCAGGTCATCCAGCGCATCGGCGAGCTCGCCCCCGAACACACCATCTACGCGGCCGGCGTCGGCCAGCACCAGATGTGGGCCTCGCACTTCGTCAACTACGAGGAGCCCCGCACCTGGCTGAACTCCGGCGGCGCCGGAACCATGGGCTACGCGGTCCCGGCCGCCATGGGCGCCAAGGTCGGCATGCCGGACCGCACGGTCTGGGCGATCGACGGCGACGGCTGCTTCCAGATGACCAATCAGGAACTGGCCACCTGCGCGCTGAACAACATCCCGATCAAGGTCGCGATCATCAACAACGGTGCGCTGGGCATGGTCCGCCAGTGGCAGACCCTGTTCTACAACCAGCGGTACTCCAACACCGTCCTGCACGCGGACGAGACGGGCCACGACACCGTCGGCTCCCAGGTCGGCGAGTCCACCGCCCGCCGCAAGGGCACCCGCGTCCCGGACTTCGTCAAGCTGTCCGAGGCCATGGGCTGCGTGGCGCTGCGCTGCGAGGACCCGGCCGACCTGGACAAGGTCATCGCCGAGGCCAACGCGATCAACGACCGTACCGTCGTGATCGACTTCATCGTCCACGAGGACGCCATGGTGTGGCCGATGGTCGCCGCCGGCACCTCCAACGACGAGGTCATGGCAGCCCGGGGCGTCCGTCCCGACTTCGGCGACAACGAAGACGACTGAGCCGAGAGAGCCTGAGAGAGAGAACGACTCACATGTCCAAGCACACGCTCTCCGTCCTGGTCGAGAACACGCCCGGCATCCTCGCCCGGATCGCCGCGCTGTTCTCCCGCCGCGGGTTCAACATCGACTCCCTCGCGGTCGGCGTCACCGAGCACCCCGACATCTCGCGCATCACGATCGTCGTGAACGTCGAGGACCTCCCGCTGGAGCAGGTGACCAAGCAGCTGAACAAGCTGGTCAACGTGCTCAAGATCGTCGAGCTGGAGCCGCACAACGCCATCGAGCGCGAACTCGTTCTGGTGAAGGTCCGTGCCGACAACGAGACCCGCTCCCAGATCGTCGAGATCGTCCAGCTGTTCCGCGCCAAGACGGTCGACGTCTCCCCGGAGGCCGTCACCATCGAGGCGACGGGCGGCGCGGACAAGCTCGGCGCGATGCTCAAGATGCTGGAGCCCTTCGGCATCAAGGAGCTCGTGCAGTCCGGCACGATCGCCATAGGGCGTGGCGGACGGTCCATCACGGACCGCAGCCTGCGCGCGCTCGACCGCAGCGCCTGAGCACTGCGACACCCCCGCACCACGTTGCCTCTCGCATAGCGAGACCAAGAAACTTCTCTACGTTCCCCGCCGTACGGTGGGTGCAACACCAGCGCACCAAGGAGATATCCCAGTGGCCGAGCTGTTCTACGAGAACGACGCCGACCTGTCCATCATCCAGGGCCGCAAGGTCGCGGTCATCGGTTACGGCAGCCAGGGCCACGCCCACGCGCTGTCGCTCCGTGACTCCGGCGTCGACGTCGTCGTCGGCCTGAAGGAGGGCTCGAAGTCCAAGGCCAAGGCCGAGGAGCAGGGCCTGAAGGTCGTCCCCGTGGCCGAGGCCGCCGCATGGGCCAACGTCATCATGATCCTGACGCCGGACCCGCTGCAGGCCGAGATCTACGAAGAGTCGATCAAGCAGCACCTGGAAGAGGGCGACGCGCTCTTCTTCGGCCACGGCTTCAACGTCCGCTACGGCTTCATCAAGCCCCCGGCCAACGTGGACGTCGCCCTGGTCGCCCCGAAGGGCCCGGGCCACCTGGTGCGCCGCCAGTACGAGGAAGGCCGCGGCGTGCCCTGCATCGCCGCCGTCGAGCAGGACTTCTCCGGCAGCGCCTTCGCCCTCGCGCTCTCGTACGCGGCCGGCATCGGCGGCACCCGCGCCGGCGTCATCAAGACCACCTTCACCGAGGAGACCGAGACCGACCTGTTCGGTGAGCAGGCCGTCCTCTGCGGTGGCGCTTCCGCCCTGGTCAAGGCCGGTTTCGAGACCCTGACCGAGGCCGGCTACCAGCCGGAGATCGCGTACTTCGAGTGCCTGCACGAGCTGAAGCTCATCGTCGACCTCATGTACGAGGGCGGCCTGGAGAAGATGCGCTGGTCGGTCTCCGAGACCGCCGAGTGGGGCGACTACATCACCGGCCCCCGCATCATCACCGACGCCACCAAGGCCGAGATGAAGCAGGTCCTCGCGGAGATCCAGAACGGCGAGTTCGCCAACACCTGGATGGCCGAGTACAAGGCCGGTCTGCCGAAGTACAACGAGTACAAGAAGGCCGACGAGGCGCACCTGCTGGAGACCACCGGCAAGAAGCTGCGCAAGCTCATGAGCTGGGTCGACAGCGACGAGAGCTGATCCGTACGCGGCGGGGCCGGGATGACGAGTCCCGGCCCCGCCGCGCAGGACAGGCCGGATCGGACCGTTCTGCACGCGGGGCTTGTCCACCCTGGCCAACCCCGGACGGGTGATCCTTCCGGACAGGCGGAATTCCATGCGGAATCCGCCACTACACTGCTCAACACAACGCGTCAGGCCCACAGTGTCGTGCGTCTTCCACGCGGCTACCCCCTCCACCGCCTGCGGCCGTCGGGACGGCCGTCCGCACTGGACTTGTGAGGATGACCCACGTGAGCTCGAAACCTGTCGTACTCATCGCCGAAGAGCTGTCGCCCGCCACCGTCGACGCGCTCGGTCCGGACTTCGAGATCCGGCACGTCAACGGAGCCGACCGCGCGGCGCTGCTCCCCGCGATCGTGGACGTCGACGCCATCCTGGTGCGCTCCGCGACCAAGGTCGACGCGGAGGCCATCGCCGCCGCCAAGAAGCTGAAGGTCGTCGCGCGCGCCGGTGTCGGTCTCGACAACGTCGACGTCTCCGCCGCCACCAAGGCCGGCGTGATGGTCGTGAACGCCCCGACCTCCAACATCGTCACCGCCGCCGAGCTCGCCTGCGGCCTGCTCGTCGCCTCGGCCCGCAACATCCCGCAGGCCAACACCGCCCTGAAGAACGGCGAGTGGAAGCGGAACAAGTACACGGGCGTCGAGCTCAGCGAGAAGACCCTGGGCGTCGTCGGCCTCGGCCGCATCGGCGTCCTGGTCGCCCAGCGCATGTCGGCCTTCGGCATGAAGATCGTCGCGTACGACCCCTATGTACAGCCCGCGCGCGCCGCCCAGATGGGCGTCAAGATGCTGACGCTCGACGAGCTCCTCGAGGTCGCCGACTTCATCACCGTGCACCTGCCCAAGACCCCCGAGACCCTCGGTCTCATCGGTGACGAGGCCCTGCACAAGGTCAAGCCGTCCGTCCGCATCGTCAACGCCGCGCGCGGCGGGATCGTGGACGAGGCCGCGCTGTACTCGGCCATCAAGGAGGGCCGCGTCGCCGGCGCAGGCCTCGACGTGTACGCGAAGGAGCCCTGCACGGACTCCCCGCTCTTCGAGCTCGACCAGGTCGTCTGCACCCCGCACCTCGGCGCGTCCACGGACGAGGCCCAGGAGAAGGCCGGCATCGCGGTCGCCAAGTCGGTGCGCCTCGCGCTCGCGGGCGAGCTCGTACCGGACGCGGTCAACGTCCAGGGCGGCGTCATCGCCGAGGACGTCCGTCCCGGCCTGCCGCTCGCCGAGAAGCTCGGCCGCATCTTCACCGCCCTCGCGGGCGAGGTCGCGGTCCGCCTCGACGTCGAGGTCTGCGGCGAGATCACTCAGCACGACGTCAAGGTGCTGGAACTCTCCGCCCTCAAGGGTGTCTTCGAGGACGTCGTCGACGAGACGGTCTCCTACGTCAACGCCCCGCTGTTCGCGCAGGAGCGCGGTGTCGAAGTACGCCTGACCACCAGCTCGGAGTCCCCGGACCACCGCAACGTGGTGACCGTGCGCGGCACCCTGTCGGACGGTCAGGAGGTGTCGGTCTCCGGCACCCTCGCCGGCCCGAAGCACCTGCAGAAGATCGTCGGCATCGGCGAGTACGACGTGGACCTGGCGCTCGCCGAGCAGATGCTCGTCCTGCGCTACACCGACCGCCCCGGCGTGGTCGGCACCGTCGGCCGCATCCTCGGCGAAGCCGGCCTGAACATCGCGGGCATGCAGGTCGCCCGCGCCGAGGAGGGCGGCGAGGCGCTCGGCGTCCTCACGGTCGACGCGGAGGTGCCGGTGAACGTCCTCGCGGAGATCTCCGCGGAGATCGGTGCGGTCTCGGCGCGTACGGTCAGCCTCGACTGACCCGCACGACACAGGGAAGGGCCCGGGGAACTCCCCGGGCCCTTCTTCGTGTTCCGCCGCCGTTCCCCTCGGCCGTACGGGGATCAGCCCGCCAGGGCCGGGGCCTGCGCGGCGGGCTCCCCGGCGGGCTGGGCCGCGGGGGCGCCGAGCCCCCGCAGCAGGGCCGCGGCGAGCAGGGCCGCCGCCAGCAGGAGGGCCGTACCGCCCCAGGCGGCGTACTGCATGCCGTGGACGAAGGCCTCACGGGCCAGGGTCAGCACCTGCTCGCCGGCCGGGCCGCCGAGCTGCCGGGCGGTGGCCACCGCGCCGCCCAGGGTCTCCCGGACGGCGGGCTCGGCGCCCGCCAGGTCGGAGCGGTAGACGGCGGTGCCGAGGCTGCCCAGCACCGCCATGCCGAGCGCGCCGCCGAACTCCTGTCCGGTCTCCAGCAGGGACGCGGCCGAGCCGGCCTTCTCCGCGGGGGCCGCGCCCAGCGCCATGTCGGCGACCAGGGACATCACGGTGACGAGGCCGCAGGCCAGCACGCCCGCACCGGTCAGCAGCAGCCACAGCGAGTCGCTGCCGACCAGCCCGATCAGGGCGAACCCGGCCGCGGCGAGGACGAATCCGCCGGCGATGACGTACGCCCGGTCGGTCTTCTGCGCCAGGGCCGCGCCGACCGGGGCGGCGGCTCCGATGAGGAGCGAGGGTGCGAGGCTCCACAGGGCGGCTTCCAGTGTTCCCATGCCGAGCACCGACTGCAGGTACTGGGTGGTGAAGTAGGCCGAGCCCATCATGGCGAAGGCGGCGATGGCGTTGAGCGCGATCCCGGCGCCGAATCCGCGGCCCCGGAACAGGACCCGGCCGACCAGCGCGTCGTCACGGGTGCGCTGGCGGCGGACGAAGACGAACCCGAAGGCCAGGCCCACTGCGACGGAGACCAGGTGGAGCGGCTCCGGGCCCTCGGCGGCGATCTCCTTGAGGCCGTACACCACCGGGAGCACGGCGGCGGTCGACAGCGGCACGCTCAGCAGGTCGAATCGGCCGGGCGCCGGGTCCTTGAACTCCGGTACCAGCACCGGGACGAGGGCCAGCAGGAGCAGCATCGCGGGCACGTTGACCAGGAAGACCGAACCCCACCAGAAGTGGTTCAGCATCACGCCGCTCATCACCGAGCCGAGGGCGATGCCGCCGGTCATGGCCCCGGACCAGATGGCGATGGCCCGGCCGCGCTGGGCGGCGTCCTGGAAGAGGTTGCGTACGAGCGCCAGCGTGGAGGGCATCAGGGTCGCTCCGCCGATCCCGAGCAGCACGCGGGCCGCGATCAGCATCTCGGCGCTGGTGGCGTAGGCGGCGCAGACGGAGGCGAGTCCGAAGGCGGTCGCGCCCGCCAGCAGCAGCTTGCGGCGGCCGATCCGGTCGCCGAGCGAGCCCATGGTGATCAGCAGGCCGGCGAGGGCGAAGGCGTAGCTGTCGAAGATCCAGAGCTGCTGGGTGGCGCTCGGGTCGAGCTCGCGGGTGATCGCCGGGATGGCGAAGTAGAGGACGGAGACGTCCATCGAGACCAGGAGCAGCGGCAGCAGGAGGACGGTGAAGGCGATCCATTCCCGGCGGCCGGCGAGACGTGCGGCGGAGTTCGTCATGAGCAGCAATGTACAAGCGTCATAAACGCTTGTCTAGTACGAGCGTATGAAACTGCCGTCTAGGACGGCTGTCTTGATACGGTGATGACATGGGACACCGTGAAGATCTGCTCGAAGGCGCCAAGAAATGCCTGGCCGAGAAGGGTTTCGTGCGGACGACCGCGCGCGACATCGTCAATGCCTCCGGCGCGAACCTGGCGTCGATCGGCTACCACTACGGCTCGAAGGACGCGCTGCTGTCGCAGGCGTTCATCTCGATGGCCGAGGAGTGGGGTGACTCCTTCAAACCGGACGTCACGGGTGAAGGCGGCTCGCTCGAGCGCTTCCGCTCGGTCTGGGACGGCATGGTCGGACAGCGCGACCGGGCGGCCCCGATGTGGGCGGCCAGCCTGGAGATCGCGATGAACCGTGACCGGCTGCCGGAGCTGCGGGAGATGGTCGTGTCCTCGGAGGGCGAGGGGCGCAAGGGGCTGACCGAGATGTTCACGGGCATCCCGGAGGAGCAGCTCGAAGAGCGGGACGTCCGGACCCTGGGCGGGCTGTACCAGGTGCTGGTCGCCGGAATGATGGTGCAGTGGCTGTACAACCCCGAGAACGCCCTCACCGCGGAGGAGTTGACCGAGGGCATGCGCCGCGCTGCGCGGATGATGGTGAACGGCGAGGGCGCCGGCGGGCCCGCCGACGAGCCCGCCTGAGCCGGCCAGCCGGTCAGCTGTACAGGCGCTCAGGGGCTCAGGCGCTCAGGCATTCAGGCGTCAAGTAGTTCAGCCGTACAGGCGGGCCGCCTTGAGGGCCATGTGGAGCAACAGCCGGTCCTCGCCCTCGTCCAGGTCCAGTCCGGTCAGATGCTCCACCCGGGCGAGCCGGTAGTACAGGGTCTGGCGGTGGATGCCCAGGGCCGCCGCCGCACGGCCCGCCTGGCCCGCGCAGTCCAGGAACAGCTCGGCCGTACGGGCGAGTTCCCGGTGCGCGGGCCCGAGCAGGACCCGGGTCGCCGGGTCGCCGGCGGGGTCGGCCGCCGCCAGGGCCGCCAGCATCCGGTACGGGCCGATCGCCGACCACCGGGCCACCGGAGCGAACCGGGGCTGCGCCGCGGCCGCCTGAGCCGCCGCCGAGGCCTGCGACCATGCGTCGGCCAGCGCAGCGAGCCCCCGGCGGGGCTCCGCGATCCCGGCGGTCGCCGCGCCGCCCGCCAGCAGCCGGGTCGCGACGCCCTCGGCGGGGGCGAGCGCCTCCGCCGAGCGGAGCCTGACCAGCACGGCGAGCGCCTGGCCGGCCTTCCGCCCGGGCCGGGCGTCCACGTCGCGCGACCCGGCGTCGACGCCCGGCCCGCTCCCGTCCCCGCGCCCCGGCCGGGGAACCGTGCACACCGCGGCCGCGCCCGGCACCGACGCCGGGGCCTCGCCGGACCACGGCTGCACGCACACCACCGCGTGCAGCCCGTCGGCCCCCGGCCCCAGCGCCATCCGCAGCGCGGCCACCGCCATGTCCTGCTGCCAGCCCCGTCCGGCCGTGAGCACCTCCCGGAACTCCCGGGACAGGTCGGCCCCCGCCTTCGCCTCCTCGGCGAGCAGGATCCCGATGCGCTCGGCCACCTCCATGGCCGCCGTCAGGGTGTCCGGCCCGGGGCCGGGCTCCTGGTCGAGGAGCCACACGTACCCCTGCACGATCCCGCGGTACCGCACCGGCAGGCAGATCCGCCCCCGGAAGACCCCCGCGTCCGGGGCCGCCGGGATCCGCACCGGCCCGGTCGCCCGCGCGATTCCGAAGCCCTCGAACCAGGCCCGCACGGCCGCCGTCGACTGCCGGGTCAGGATCGAGCGGGTGCGGACGGGGTCCATCGCGAGGTCGTCCTCGCTGTCGTGCGCGCCGAAGGCGATGAGACGGAAATCCCGGTTCTCCAGCGTCGCCGGGGCGCCGAGGAGCGCCGAGATCTCATCCACCAGGTCCTGGTAATCGCCCTTCACCCGGCCATTCTCCCACCCGGAAAGCCGGTCTTCAGACAGATGTATGAGATCGGGGACACGGATGCGTGACAGCTGTCGATGGCAGAGGATCGAAGCGATCCTTAGGTTTCACGGTGGTTTTACTTGCGTTTTCTTTACGGCCCCGCCCACCCCTTCGCGGACCGTATGCCTGCTTCTGCCACCTGTTGGAGGTGCCCCGTGCTGGGTCCCGCGATCCTCGCCGCTTCGCGCAGCGACAAGATGCGCCGAATCGTCTCTGCCGCCCCGGTGACCAAGCCCGTGGTGAACCGGTTCATCCCCGGCGAGACGGTCGACCAGGTCATCCCGATCGTCGTGGACCTCACGGAGAAGGGCCTGGAGCTCACGCTCGACGTGGTGGGCGAGGACATCACCACGGTGGAGCAGTCCCACGCCGCGCGTGACGCCTACCTCGAACTCATCGAGCACCTGGCGGGCCTGGGCCTCGGTGAGAAGGCCGAGATGTCGGTCAAGCTGTCGATGTTCGGCCAGGCGCTGGAGGGCGGCCACGAGCTCGCCCTCGCCAACGTCCGCCCGGTCGTCGAGGCCGCCGCGGCCATCGGCACCACCGTCACCCTGGACGCCGAGGACCACACCACCCTCGACTCGATGTTCGCCATCCACGAGGAGCTGCGCCGGGACTTCCCGCAGACCGGCTGCGTGATCCAGGCGTACCTCTTCCGCACCGAGGCCGACGCCCGCCGCCTGGCCGCCGCCGGCAGCCGCGTCCGGATCGTGAAGGGCGCCTACAAGGAGCCCGCCGAGGTCGCGTACCAGGACAAGGCCGAGATCGACAAGGCGTACGTCCGCAT
The DNA here is from genome assembly GCF_042752335.1 of Streptomyces sp. NPDC059355. Classification (NCBI taxonomy): domain Bacteria; kingdom Bacillati; phylum Actinomycetota; class Actinomycetes; order Kitasatosporales; family Streptomycetaceae; genus Streptomyces; species Streptomyces sp. NPDC059355. The sequence continues at coordinate 66,152 of NZ_JBHYXN010000017.1, forward strand.
CCTGAAGACGCTGATGGACGGCGAGGGCTACCCGATGATCGGGTCGCACGACCCGCGCCTGATCGCCATCGCGCAGGAGCTCGGCCGCAAGGCCGGGCGCAAGCTGGACGAGTACGAGTTCCAGATGCTGTACGGCATCCGCAGCGAGGAGCACCTGCGGCTCGCCGCCGAGGGCCACCGCATGCGCGTCTACACCGCGTACGGGACGGACTGGTACGGCTACTTCATGCGGCGCCTCGCCGAGAAGCCCGCCAACCTCCTGTTCTTCCTCCGCTCGATGATCACCAAGAACTAGCCCAGAACCAGGTCAAGGAGTTACCAGCCCCATGGATGCTGTGACCCAGGTCCCCGTGCCGGTCAACGAGCCGGTCCACTCGTACGCCCCCGGCACCCCGGAGCGCGCGCGCCTCGAAACGCAGCTGAAGCAGCTGTCCGAGAACCCGATCGACCTGCCCATGACGATCAACGGCGTCAAGCGGATGGGCGGCGGCGAGCGCCTCGACGTCGTGCAGCCGCACGACCACAAGTCGGTCATCGGCACGTACGCGAACGCCACCCGGGCCGACGCCCAGGAGGCCGTCGACGCCGCCCTGGCCGCCGCCCCGGCCTGGCGCTCGATGGCCTTCGACGACCGCGCCGCGATCATCCTGCGCGCCGCCGAGCTGCTGTCCGGCCCGTGGCGCGAGAAGCTGGCCGCCTCGACGATGCTGGGCCAGTCGAAGACCGCGCAGCAGGCCGAGATCGACACCCCGTGCGAGCTCGTCGACTTCTGGCGCTTCAACGTCCACTTCGCCCGCCAGATCCTGGCCGAGCAGCCGGTCGCGAACTCCGCCGGCGTGTGGAACCGCAGCGACCACCGCCCGCTCGAGGGCTTCGTCTACGCGATCACGCCGTTCAACTTCACGGCCATCGCCGGCAACCTGCCGACCGCCCCCGCCCTGATGGGCAATGTGGTCGTGTGGAAGCCGTCCCCGACGCAGACCCACTCCGCGGTCCTCCTGATGGAGCTCCTGGAGGAAGCCGGCCTGCCGAAGGGCGTCATCAACCTGGTGACGGGCGACGGCATCGCCGTGTCCGAGGTGGCCCTGAACCACCCCGAGCTGGCCGGCATCCACTTCACCGGCTCGACCAAGACCTTCCAGCACCTGTGGAAGACGGTCGGCAACAACATCGAGAAGTACAAGTCCTACCCGCGCCTGGTCGGCGAGACCGGCGGCAAGGACTTCGTCGTCGCGCACCCGTCCGCGGACCGCGCCGTTCTGAAGACCGCCCTGACCCGCGGTTCCTTCGAGTTCCAGGGCCAGAAGTGCTCGGCGTCCTCGCGCGCCTACGTCCCGGCCTCGATCTGGAACGACGGCTTCAAGGAGGCCTTCGCGGCCGAGGTCGACGGCATCACCATGGGTGACGTCCGCGATCTGACCAACTTCATCGGCGCCGTCATCGACGAGCGGTCGTTCGCGAAGAACAAGGCCGCGATCGACCGTGCGATCGCCGACCCGACCTGCGAGATCATCGCCGGTGGCACGTACGACGACTCGGAGGGCTACTTCGTCCGCCCGACCGTCATCGCGTGCACCGACCCGGAGAACGAGGTCTTCACGACCGAGTACTTCGGCCCGATCCTGGCGATCCACGTGTACGAGGACGCCGAGTTCGACGCGATGCTGGCCCAGATGGAGTCCGTGTCGGCGTACGCGCTGACCGGCTCGATCATCGCCGGTGACCGCTACGCGGCCGCGGACGCGATGGAGAAGCTCCGCTTCGCGGCGGGCAACTTCTACATCAACGACAAGTCGACCGGTGCCGTGGTCGGCCAGCAGCCCTTCGGCGGCGGCCGTGCCTCGGGCACGAACGACAAGGCCGGCGCGGCGAGCAACCTGACGCGCTGGGTCTCGACCCGCTCCATCAAGGAGACCCTGGTCGCCCCGACGGAGTACGGCTACCCGCACATGGGCTGATCCGGCCCCCTTCTGAACCCCGCCCCCGTTCCGGTACCCCCAAGTCCGGATCGGGGGCGGTCCCAGTTCCACCCCCTGCGGTCAGGGGACCGGGCCGTCAGGGGATCAGGACGACCTTGCCGAGGTTGCGCCGTTCCTCGATCAGCGCGTGCGCCCGGGCCGCCTCGGCCAGCGGGATCTCCCCGTGCACGGCGGGGCGCAGCGAGCCGTCCGCGTACGCCTTCCACAGCTCGCGCCGCCAGCCCTCCAGGACCTCCGGCCGCCCCTGAGCGACGGCCCGGATCTGGAAGCCGGTCACCGAGGCGCCCCGCAGCAGCAGTTCGTAGGCCTCCACCGTGCCGCCGCCGGAGCCGTACGCCACCAGCCGGCCGCCCGTGGCCAGGGCCCGCACGGCGGGGCCGAGCAGTTCGCCTCCGACCCCGTCGAGGACCACGTCGTACGGATCGCCCCAGGCGTCCGGGTCGTCGTACAGCACCACCTCGTCGGCGCCGGCCGCGTACGAACCCGGCCTTGCCGGGACTGGAGACGGCCGCGACCAGCCGGCCGGCCCCGCCCGCCCGGGCCAGTCGGAGCGCGAGGCTGCCGACCCCGCTCGCGGCTGCCGTGACCAGCACGGACTCCCCGGGCCGTACCTGCCCGGCCTCCCAGGCGCCCCGGGCGACGAGCCCGCTGCGTACGAGCGCGACGGCGTCCACGGCGCCGGCCCCGTCGGGGACGGCGGAGGCGAACGGGGCCGCGAGGAGCGCGTACTCGGCGTACCCGTGGCCGAAGCACAGCCCGGTGACCCGGTCCCCTACGGCGAACCCCCGCACCCCCTCGCCGAGCGCGGCCACGGTCCCCGCGACCTCCCCGCCGAGCGGTACCGCCTCGCGGCCCTCCCGCACCTTGCGCACGACGGGCAGCGTGACCCCGACGGCCTCGACCGCGACGAGCAGCTCCCCGGGCCCGGGGACGGGCGCGGCCACCTCCTCGGCGAACAGCACTTCGGGACCGCCGTTGACCTCATGGCGGATGCGCAGCACAGGACCTCCCGGACCGTGGCAGATTCGTTGGGAGCCCCAACGATATGGGAGATCGTGGGGAATCCCAATGAATTGTTAAGCTGGGCCCATGACCTCGGCCCTCGCGCACATCCAGGCCCTCCCGAGCTGGCTCGTGGGGCGGGTCGCGGCGCGCGGCCGCGGCCTGGTCGCCGAGGCGCTCGCCGCGGAGGGGCTGAAGCTCGCCCACCACGCGGTGCTGGCGGCGACCGCCGAGTACGGCCCGGTGGCCCAGGCCGACCTCGGCCGCCGGCTCGGCATCGACCCCAAGGACCTGGTCGGACTCCTCAACCACCTCGAAGGCGCGGGCCTCCTCCTGCGCGCTCCGGACCCGGCGGACCGCCGCAAGAACGCCGTCACCCCCACCCCGGCGGGCGCGGCCGCCCTCACCCGCTGCGCCACCCTGGCCGAGCAGGCCAATGCCGCGTTCCTGTCCCCCCTGACCCCGGCGGAACGCGACCAGCTGACCGCCCTCCTGACCCGCATCCACGAAGCCCCGGGCGATCCGAAAGACACCCCCTAGACCTCGGTCATGACCTGACCGAGGGACTTGCGGGTGAGGTCCGGGACCTCGCAGTCGTCGGACGGGTAGCCGATGGGGATGACCGCGAAGGCCTTCTCGTTCTCCGGGCGGTGCAGGACGTGGGAGAGGAAGCGCATCGGGCTCGGGGTGTGGACCAGGGCCGCGAGGCCGCTGAGGTGGAGGGCGGTCAGGAGCATGCCGACCGCGATGCCGACCGATTCGTCCACGTAGTAGTGCTTGCGCTTGGCGCCGTCCGGGCCGAGCCAGTAGCGCTGCCCGAAGACGACGAGCAGGGCGGGGGCGTCGGTGAGGTGGGTCTTGACCGCGTCCGTGCCCAGCGGGCGCAGGGCGGTCAGCCACTCGTCGCCGAGGCGGCCGTCGTACGAGATCAGCTCCTCCTGTTCGGCGGCGTCGCGGATCCGCCGGCGCACCTGCGGGTCCTTGACCAGGACGAAGGTCCACGGCTGCTGGTGGGCCCCGGAGGGGGCGGTCGCCGCGCAGGCGATCGCGTCGCGTACGGCCTGCTCCGGGACGGGGTCGGGGGAGAAGTGGCGGACGGTCCGCCGCTCGTCCATGCGCCGGCGCAACTCCGCGGCCCGCGCGAGCGATTGCGCGCTCGGCATCCGCGCGGGCCGGTAGGCGACGGGCTGGTAGGGCGCGCCGTGGGCGGGGGCCCACTGCCGGATCTCTGGAGGCATGCACCGATCCTCACGGGTGCGGCTGCGCGGGGGCACGGCCCGTTCCGGTCGCCCCCGCGGATTTCCGGCCTTTCCCGCGGCCGTTGATAGCTTCGCCGTATGGACGTACTGCTGAAGCACACCTCCCGGCTGGGGGACGGCGAGCTCCGTGAGCTGCGGGAACTGCTCGACCGGGCCTTCGGCGGGGACTTCGCCGACGAGGACTTCGAGCACGCGCTCGGTGGCATGCACGCCCTCGTCCGCGAGGGCGGGGAGCTCGTGGCCCACGGGAGCGTGGTGCAGCGGCGGGTCCTTCACCGGGGCCGGGCCCTGCGGACCGGATACGTCGAGGCCGTCGCCGTACGGGCGGACCGGCGCCGGCGCGGACTCGGCGGGCAGGTCATGGAGGCGCTGGAGGGCATCATCGAGCGGGCCTACGTACTCGGCGCGCTGTCGGCCTCCGCCGACGGGGCCCGGCTGTACGAGGGGCGGGGGTGGGCCGTGTGGGGCGGGCGGATCGGGGCGCTGTCACCCGCCGGGCCGGTGCGGCTCCCCGATGAGGAGGGGTCGACGTACGTGTGGCTCCCGCCCGGCGGGGTGCTGGAGGATCCCGCCGGGCGGCTCGACTTCGACTGGCGTGACGGCGACGTGCTGTAGCGCGTCAGCCCGAGATGCTGGGCGTGCCCGTCTCGATGTGGCCCGTGTAGCGGCGCGACCAGGTGCCGTCGTTGTCCGCGAGGATCGTGAAGTCGTACCAGCCGTCGTTGTACGCGACCGCGTTGAAGTAGTCCTCGCGCGAGGAGTTCGCCGGGACGGTGTACGTCCACGGGCCGTCCGAGCGGTAGGCGTTCGAGCGGATCGTGAAGGTGACGGGCGCGGCCGACGCGTTCGTCATCTTGAACCAGACCGCCGTCTTGCCCGTGCCCGGCTCCACCGCGAATCGGGCCGCCACCTCGACCGCCTTGCCCGCCTTCGACGCGTCGCCGATGAACCGGCGCAGGAAGCGGTTCGGCCCGTACATCGAGATGTCGTACTTGCCGGAGCCGCTGCCGAGCCCGATGTTGAAGTAGTCCGTCCCCGTCGCGCCCGGGTCCACCGTGTACTGCCAGGCGGCCGTGTCCCGGTACTGGTGCGGGTGGATCGAGAAGTGCGCCGCCTGCTTCGCCTGCGCGCCCTGGTTGGTCATCGAGAACCAGGCCAGGATCTTGCCGGCCGCCCCGAACTCGAACCGGTCCAGGTTGCCGTTGACCTGGTACGGAAGGGCCCGCGCCAGGCGGGTTCCGGCCTCCTGGGCGGGGAGCGCGTTGTCCTGCGGCGCCGGGTTGGGGAGCGGGCCGCAGGTCGACTGGCCGATGACCTTCGCGGTCGAGGGCAGCCCGGCCGGCACCCCGTACACCGGGCGCGCGAAGTCGAAGACGCCGGTCAGGTCGCCGGTCACCCTGCGGCGCCAGGCGCTGATGTTCGGGCAGTTCGCCGGGGTGCCGAGGGCTGCCGTCCACTTCTCCATGAAGCGGAGCACCGAGGTGTGGTCGAAGACCTCCGAGCTCACCCAGCCGCCGCGCGTCCACGGGGACATGACGATCATCGGGACGCGGAAGCCGAGGCCGATCGGGGTGCCGTCGATGTACTCGCCCGGGGTGCCGGGCGGGGCGACGGGCGGCGGGACGTGGTCGAAGAAGCCGTCGTTCTCGTCGTAGTTGAGGAAGAGGACGGTGGAGTCGAAGACCTCGGGGTTCGCGGACAGCGCCCGGTAGACCAGGTCCACGAAGTGCGCGCCGTCGCCGGGCGGGGCGTACGGGTGCTCCGAGAAGGCCTCGTTCGCGACGACCCAGGAGACCTGCGGCAGGGTGCCGGCGACGACGTCCGCGCGGATGGCGGCCGCGATGTCGTCGGGGGTGGAGCCGGTGACCTTGGGGACGGATGCCATGCCGCGGTCCCACAGCGGGTTGCCGGGCGCCGCGTCCGTGAACTTCTTGAAGTAGGCCAGAGCGTTGTCGCCGTAGTTGTCCTGGGCGTTCTGGTAGACCTTCCAGCTCATGCCGGCCCGCTGGAGGGCCTCCGCGTACGTCTCCCAGGTCAGCCCGGACTCGTCGCCGCCGTCCTTGCTGCCCGCGTCGACCTTGCCGCTCCACAGGAAGGTGCGGTTGGGGCCGGTCGCGCTCAGGGTGGAGCAGAAGTACGCGTCGCAGACGGTGTAGTTGTCGGCGAGCCCGTAGTGGAAGGGTATGTCCCCGCGGTCGAGGTGGCCGAGGGTGCGGGTGTTGCCCACGCCGAGGACCCAGTTGTCCATCCGGCCCTTGTTCCAGGCGGCGTGCTGCGAGGTCCAGCTGTGCGGGAGATCGCCGTTGCACTGGGCGAGGGTCTCGCCGTCGACACCGCCGGCCGCAGGGGTGGAGCTGAGCTTCCACGGGTACTGGCGGCCGCCCCAGTTGGGCTGGTTGAACATGCCCCAGCCGCCCGGGATGTTGCCGGCGGCGCGGTCACCGAAGCCGCGGACACCCTTCAGCCTGCCGAAGTAGTGGTCGAAGCTGCGGTTCTCCTGCATCAGGATCACCACGTGCTTCACGTCGGTGATCGTGCCGGTCGCGGCGGCGGCGGCCGCCGACGCAGGCGCGATCACCGGCAGGGCGGCCCCGGCCATCAGCCCGGCGCCGATACCCACGAAACCTCTGCGGCTGATCGGTGTCACTGGCTACTCGCCTCCAACTCAAGTGCCCCGCTGGCACATTGACGGAAAGAGTGGCGGGCCCCGGGCCAAAGGTCTACATCCGTGCGGTAAGAAGTCGGTGAACATCCGGTTGGCTGGATTCAGTCCCCGAGACGGACCAGCATCTTGCCCAGATTGTCCCCTCGAAGCATGCCCAGGAAGGCATCCACCGTGTGATCAATTCCCTGGACAACGGTGGTGTCCGTGCCGATCCGGCCGCTCTGCAGGTGCGGGACCAGGAAGTCCTCCATCTCGTCCTGCAAATTGGTGTGATTGCGAACCAATACCCCTTCCAGGCGCAGCGACTTGTGGACGATCTCGAAGAGGTTGCGCGGCGCGGCCGGCGAGCGGTCCCCGTTGTACATCGAGATCCCGCCGACCCAGGCGATCCGCCCGTACTCGCGCAGCACGTCGATCGCGCCCGCCAGATGGTCCCCGCCCACGTTGTCCACGTACACGTCGATGCCGTCCGGTGCGGCCAGCGCGAGCTGCTCGCCGACCGGCCCGTCGTGGTAGTCGAACGCCGCGTCGAAGCCGAGGACCCCGGTCAGGTGGCGGACCTTCGCCGCCGAGCCCGCGCTGCCGATGATCCGGCGGGCGCCCAGCAGCCGGGCGATGTGCCCGGTGGCGGTGCCGACACCGCCCGCGGCGGCCGAGACGAACAGGTCCTCGCCCTCGCGCAGCGCCGCGGTCCGGGTGAGGGCGGCGTACGCGGTCAGACCGGTGCCGCCGAGGATGCCCAGGTACGCCTCCAGCGGGACGCCCGCATGGCCGCGCAGGGTGCGGGTGCCGTTCACGCCGAGGGTGACGAGGGCGTGCGTGCGCCAGCCCTCGCGGTGGAAGACCAGGTCGCCCTCGCGCAGCCCCGGGTCGCGGGAGGCGAGCACCCGGCCCACCGAGCGCCCCTCCAACGGGGTGTTCAGCTCGAAGCCGCCCTCGCCGCCGTCCATCATCCCGCGGTGGTACGGGTCCACCGAGAGCAGCAGGTTCTGCACCAGGGCGGTGCCCGGGGCGGGGGAGGGGAGCGGGGTCTCGACGTACGCGAAGTCGGTCGCGACGGGGAAGCCGGCGGGGCGGGCGATCAGGTGGACGGCGTGGGCGGTGTGGTTCGTGGTCATGGAGAGGACGCTAGGAAGGAATCACCGGCCCGGGCAGGGGGTTGCGCTCATGGAAGCCGCACATCCATGAACACCGCTCATAGAACGAGGTGAGAGCCGCTGTGGCCGAGCTCGCTCCGCACGAACTCCGGGTCCTGGTGGCCGTGGCCGAGACCGGCGGCTTCTCCGCCGCGGCAGCCCGTCTCGGCCTCACCCAGTCGGCCGTGTCGCACTCGGTGCGCGGCAGCGAGGCCAAGGTCGGCGCGGTCCTCTTCGAGCGCGGGCGCACCGGAGCCTCGCCCACCCCGGCGGGGGAGCGGGCCGTCGGCCTCGCCCGCCGGATCCTGCGGCTGTACGAGGTCCTGGGCGCGGAGGTGCGCGGCGCCGGCCGGGACGCCGGGGACGCCGTCGGGGGCGTGCTGCGCATCGCGGCGTTCCGCAGCGCGGCCCTGCACCTGCTGCCCCCGGCCCTGGAGCGGCTCACGGCCCGCCACCCCGGCATCCGCCCCGAGGTCCGGGTGGTGCGCGAGCTCGGCGCCGGCACGGCCGGGGAGGTGGCCGCGGGCCGGGCCGACCTCGGCATCGCGACGCTGAACGGGACCGGCCCCGCGGCGCGGGACGGCGGGGCGGCCGGCCTGCTGACGGGGGTGCTCCGGGAGGAGGCGTACGCCCTGGTCCACCCCGCCGGACACCCGGACCCGAAGGCGCTGCCCCTGCTGGACTGGGACGAGAACTGCGGCTCGTACACCCGCGACTGGTGGCGGGCCCAGGACTGGATCCCGCGCGCCACCGTCAAGGCGGAGGACGACGCGATGGTGCTGACCATGGTCGGGCGCGGGCTCGGCATGGCGATCCTGCCCGAGCTGTCGCTCCGCGAGGCCTCGGACGCCGTGGACATCACCGGACTGGGCCCTTCGGGGCCGGTGAGACGCGTGGGATACGTCACCACGCCGGAATCCGCCTCGACTCTCGCTGTACGTGCTCTGATCAGGGAACTTCGCTCCGAGAGGGACTGAATCGGAGGTCAGCGGAGGGGCCTTCCGAGGGCTTGTCCGTCTCAGATAGTAGGAAGCCCGACTAATTGCGGAGACATACAACGGGAGCTGGCCTAGCTTTGTAGAAGCCGAACGTCTCGCCGATCCGGCGAATGGCGGTCGAGAGCGCGCGCCCCTGGGCAGGCAACCCCTGCCGCGCACCGCTCCCCGCCTCTTCCGGCGCCTTGAAGGAACCCCTCATCCGTGGCCCCGCCACGCCGTGATCTCAAGGAGTCGATCACCATGACCGCATCCACCGCAGCCCGCCGCGTCCGCCACTCCTCCACCGCCGACGCCGACCGCAAGAACGCCGCGGCCGCCCTCCAGCGCGCCCTCGACCGCCGGGACAACGGCGGCTCGACCGGCCACTGAGCAGCCCCGCCCCTCGGGCGTATTGGTCCACATGGTGGACGGGATATGCCCGAGGGCTGGGACAGGGAGTACGGTTCCGACATGTCGACCAGCATCAATCTCGCAGTGATCCCCGGTGATGGCATCGGCCAGGAAGTCGTGGCTCAGGGCCTCAAGGTCCTTACCGCGGTCCTGCCCCAGGATGTGAAGCTGGAGACCAAGGAGTACGACCTCGGCGCTCAGCGCTGGCACCGCACCGGTGAGACCCTCCCGGACGCGGAGCTCGAAGCCCTCAAGCACCACGACGCGATCCTGCTGGGCGCCATCGGCGACCCGTCGGTCCCGTCCGGCGTGCTGGAGCGCGGCCTGCTGCTGAAGCTCCGCTTCGCCTTCGACCACTTCATCAACCTGCGCCCGTCGAAGCTCTTCCCGAACACCGCGACCCCGCTCGCCGGACGTCCGGAGATCGACTTCGTCGTGGTCCGCGAGGGCACCGAGGGCCCGTACACCGGCAACGGCGGCAGCCTGCGCACCGGTACGCCCGCCGAGGTGGCCACCGAGGTCAGCGTCAACACCGCGTACGGCGTGGAGCGCGTCGTCCGCGACGCGTACGAGCGGGCCGACTCCCGCCCCCGCAAGAAGCTGACGCTGGTCCACAAGAACAACGTCCTCGTGTACGCGGGCCACCTGTGGAAGAACATCTTCGACAAGGTCGGCCAGGAGTACCCCGAGGTCACCACCGACTACCTGCACGTCGACGCCGCGACGATCTTCTTCGTCACGCAGCCCGAGCGCTTCGACGTCATCGTGACCGACAACCTCTTCGGTGACATCCTCACCGACCTGGCCGCCGCCGTGACCGGCGGAATCGGCCTCGCCGCCTCCGGGAACATCAACCCGACCGGCGCTTTCCCGTCCATGTTCGAGCCCGTCCACGGCTCGGCCCCGGACATCGCCGGCACCGGCAAGGCGGACCCGACCGCGACGATCCTCTCGGTCGCCCTCCTGCTGCGCCACCTCGGCCACGAGGACCGCGCCGTCCGCATCGAGGACGCGGTCTGCGCCGACCTCGCGGAGCGCGACGGCACCTTCCGCTCCACCGAGCAGATCGGCGACGCCCTCGCCGCCCGAGTAGCCGGCTGACCCGGCAGCTCCACCTCAGGAAGCCGCCGGGCCGCGCGTACGACGCACCCGGCGGCTTTTCCTGTGCGGCCCCGGGTGCCACCATCTCCCCTGGGCCGCATTCACTCCGCTTCACCCTGCTTCTCCGAAGGCACCTCGCGCGCGATAATCGAACGCGAGACCGCGGAATGCGGAGAAGCTCGGACGTCCTGGTACGCCGTGAGCGCGGTCCGCCCTACGAAACCGGTGAAGGACAAGCACTCATGACGACGCCCACGATCGAGCTCAAGCCCTCCTCGAACCCGCTGTCCGATGCGGAGCGCGAGGCGATCCTGGCCAGCCCCGGCTTCGGCCGCCACTTCACCGACCACATGGTGACGATCAAGTGGACCGAGGGTCGCGGCTGGCACGACGCCGAGCTGGTCCCTTACGCGCCGCTGTCGATGGACCCGGCGAACATGACCCTGCACTACGCGCAGACGATCTTCGAAGGCCTCAAGGCCTACCGCCAGCCCGACGGCACCGTCGCCACCTTCCGGCCGCGGGCCAACGCCGAGCGCTTCCAGGCCTCCGCCCGCCGCATGGCGATGCCGGAGCTGCCCGCCGACCTCTTCATCGAGGCCTGCGACGCGCTGATCAAGCAGGACCGGGCCTGGGTGCCGGACTCCGGCGAGGCCTCCCTGTACCTGCGGCCGTTCATGTTCGCGTCCGAGGTCGGCCTCGGCGTCCGTCCGGCCAACGAGTTCCTCTTCATGGTCATCGCCTCGCCCGCCGGCGCGTACTTCCCCGGCGGCGTCAAGCCTGTCTCCGTCTGGCTCTCCGAGGAGTACGTCCGCGCAGTCAAGGGCGGTACGGGCGCGGCCAAGACCGGCGGCAACTACGCGGCCTCCCTCGTGGCCCAGGCCCAGGCCGCCGAGCACGGCTGCGACCAGGTGGTCTGGCTCGACGCCGTCGAGCACCGCTGGATCGAGGAGATGGGCGGCATGAACCTGTACTTCGTGTACGGGGAAGAGGGCGGGACGCAGCGCATCGTCACCCCGGAGCTCACCGGCTCCCTCCTGCCGGGCATCACCCGCGACTCCCTCCTCACCATCGCCCGCGACCTCGGCTACACCGCCGAGGAGGGACGTATCTCCACCGAGGACTGGAAGCGCGACAACGAGAACGGCACCCTCACCGAGGTGTTCGCCTGCGGCACCGCCGCCGTCATCACCCCGGTAGGCTCGGTCAAGTCCGAGCGCGCCAACTGGACCCAGGGCACCGGCGAGCCCGGCGAGGTCACGATGAAGCTCCGCAAGGCGCTGCTGGAGCTCCAGACCGGCCGCACCGCCGACACCCACGGCTGGATGCACCCGCTCGGCTAGGACCGCAGCGCGCCCGCCACGAAGAAGAGGTCCCGGCCGGGAGGCCGGGGCCTCTTCGTGTGTCCGGGACCCGGTCCGCCGGACGGTGCGGGCGGGCCGCCGCGCCCCTCCGCGCCGCCCGTGCGCGCCACCCGTACGGGGGTACGCCGGCACCGTTGTCCGGCGTCGCCCCGCCGGGGGCGCGGGGGCCGCCCGCGCCCGTGCCCGCCGGTGTTGCGGCCCCGCCCGCCGCTCCGTCGGGGCGCATGGGTCCGGTCCGTTCGGAAGTGCGGTGGACGTACCGGCGTGCGACGTTGATCGCGCCTGCCCATGCGGTGCCGGACACCGGTCACGGGCGGCACGGCACGCCCCAGTGCCGTGAATCTCTCGTGCGTCGGCCGATGCGGCCGGCGGGAAGGCGGATCCCCATGAAGCGGTTCGTTGCCTCCGGCCTGCTGTGCACGGCCGCGGTACTCGGCGCCTCGGCATGCTCCAGCAGCGACGACACGACGCCGGCGGAGGCAGCCTCGTCGGCCAGTGCCGCGCTGTGCACCAGCCTCGTCCAGTTGAAGTCGGACAACGCCGCGCTCAAGGCGCTGAATCCGGCCACTGCCACCAAGGACCAGCTGAAGTCGGCGTACGACGCCGTCCAGACCGACTGGAAGAACGTCAAGGAGCACACCTCGGCCCTGAAGTCTGCCGAGAAGGACGCCGTGACGTCGGCCGCGGAGAACCTCAAGAAGGCCTACGAGGACCTGCCGGGCGACACCACGGGCAAGGACGCGATCACCCAGCTCCAGCCGCAGATCCAGGCGCTGGACAGCGCGGCCACCCAGGCGACGACCGCGAACAACTGCCGTTAGCGCGCGACGGCGAAAGCCGCGCGGGCCCCGGGAGGACGTCCTCCCGGGGCCCGCGCCGCGCACCGGTCCCGGCGCCCGCCGTCAGTCGGCGGCGACCGCGACCCTGTCGGCCGGTGCGGCCGGCTCCGCGGTCTCGGCAGCGGCGGGGGAGCGTCGTGCGGTCAGGGCCGTGTAGACGAGGCCGCCGGCCAGGCCGGAGAGGACGAAGGAGCAGTCCACGCCGCCGGTCAGGGCGAGCAGCGGGCCCTCGTAGAAGGGGGTGGTCACCGCGAGCAGGCCGACTCCGGCGCCGACGGCCCAGGAGACCGTGGCGGCCACGTTCCAGCCGGCGCGGTACCAGTAGATCCCGCCCACCGAGCGGCGGTTGAACACCTGGAGGGCATCGGCGTCGTACTGCCCGCGGCAGCGGACGTAGCCGATCAGGGTGATCACGGCCCACGGGGTGCCGATCGCGGTCAGCAGCAGGACGAACGAGGTCATCGCGGACTGCACGTCCCACTCGAAGGAGCCGATGAAGACGAACGCGGTGGCCACGGCGGCCGCGACCAGCGTGGCCTTGGCGCGGGTGGCCCTGGGCACGATGGCGTCGAGGTCGAGGCCCATGGAGTAGAGCATCAGCCCGGCGTTGCCCACCGAGCCGGCCGCGGCGGCGGCGAGCAGCGGGATCAGGTACCAGAACGGCGCGGTCTCGACGAGGGGCCCGGCGTACTCGGCGCCGGCCTTGGCGGCGAGCGCGGTGTAGGTGCCGAACAGCTGCGGGATCAGCAGGCCGATCAGCAGGCCGAGTGCCGTGGACCAGAACACCTTGCGGGAGCTGTGCGCGCGGGGGGAGATGTAGCGGGTGTAGTCGCCGAGCAGGGTGATGAAGGCGACGGGCCCGCTGAGCCCGGCGGCGACGGCGGCCAGCAGCCAGGTCGGCCAGAAGGAGCCGAGCAGGTACGAGGTCTGCGGCGGGGCGGCGGTGGTGAAGTCGGGGGCGTAGGCGAAGAAGCCGACGGCGAGCAGGATCACCATGCCGATGGAGAGCACCTTGCTCATCCGCAGCAGCAGCCGGTAGCCGAAGACGGCCCCGACGACGGCACAGGCGGCCAGCACCCCGTACATCACGGCCCGCGAGACGCCGGTGTCCGGCAGTCCGGTCAGCCGGGACAGGACGCCGACCATGACGTCGCCGCCGATCCACAGGGTGAGGGCGGTGTAGCCGAGCGAGAGCAGCAGGCCGACCACCGAACCGACGAGCCGGCCGCGGACGCCGAACTGGGCGCCGCTGGAGGTGGACAGGTTGGTCGCCGTGCGCAGGGAGACCAGTGCCAGCGGCGCGGTGAAGGCGATGCCGACGAGCGTGCCGGTCACGATGGCGGTGACCGACGGCCACAGACCCAGTCCGAAGGACGGGGGCAGCCAGCCGAACACGATCACGCCGAGGCAGAGGTTGGAGCCGAGCAGGATCGAGATCAGGTCACGGGGACCGCTCGTCCGCTCCTCCTCGGGGATGGTGTCGACTCCGCGCTGTTCTATGGGCATGGGGGACTCCCTTGGCAGGGCGGGGGGTGGTTCGCATGTGTTTGAGCGACACTCAATGTGACCTAACCCCTGGTCCCAGGTCAATGCTTCATTGCTGGGAAATGAAGAGTTAGAGTGATGCTCTAACCCATCGACTCAAAAGGTGGTGGATCGGCGTGCGGCTGACCCCTACGGAGCGCGACCGGCTGCTGCTGCGCAGCGCGGCGGAACTGGCCAGGGCCCGGAGGGCCCGCGGACTCAAGCTCAACGTCCCGGAGGCCACCGCGCTCATCGCGGACACGGTCTGCGAGGCCGCGCGCGACGGCAAGCGGCTCGCGGAGGCCATCGAGGAGGCCCGCAGCGTGCTGGGCCCGGCCGATGTGCTGCCCGGCGTCTCCGACGTGGTCACCGAGGTGCACGTGGAGGCCGTCTTCGACGACGGCTCCCGCCTCGCGGTGGTCTCGGCCCCGATCCGGGGCGCGGTGCCGCTCGGCGAGAGCGCCCCGGGCGCGGTCGTGCCGGGCCCCGGCGCCCCCCAGCCGGAGCCGGCGCTGCACCTGCACGTGCGCAACACGGCCTCCGTGCCGGTGAGCGTCACCTCCCACTTCCACTTCTTCGAGGCGAACCCCCGCCTCGACTTCGACCGCGCAGCGGCCTACGGCATGCGGCTGTGCGTGCCCGCGGGCTCCTCCGTACGGTTCGACCCGCACGGCGAGGCCGAGATCGGCCTCGTCCCCATCGGCGGCGACCGCATCGCGATCGGCTTCGCCGGACTGGTCGACGGCCCCCTGGACGCCCCGGGGGCGAAGGACGAGGCCCTGCGCCGCGCCGCCGCCTGTGGCTACCTGGGCACCGGAATCGGCGACGCCGGCGACGGGGCAGAGGCAGAGGCAGAGGGAGAGCAGGCGTGAGCAAGCAGACCAGGCACAGCGACCACTGTGCGCCGGGCAGCCGGCACATCGACCCCCACGAGTACGCCTCCGTCTTCGGCCCCCGCGCCGGCGACCGGGTCCGGCTCGGGGACTCAGGGCTCACCGTCCGGGTCGAGTCCGACTCCCAGAAGCCGGGCGACGAGTTCCTGGCCGGCTTCGGCAAGACCGCCCGCGACGGACTGCACCTGAAGGCCGCCGCCGTCCGCGAGACCTGCGACGTCGTCATCAGCAACGTGCTGGTCATCGACGCCGTCCTCGGCATCCGCAAGGTCTCCGTCGGCATCCGCGAGGGCCGGATCCACGCGATCGGCCGGGCCGGCAACCCGGACACCCTCGACGGGGTGGACGTCGTCGTCGGCACCGGGACGAGCATCGTCTCCGGCGAGGGAATGATCGCCACCGCCGGCGCCGTCGACACCCACGTCCACCTGCTGTCCCCGCGCGTCATGGAGGCCTCGCTCGCCGCGGGCGTCACCACGATCATCGGCCAGGAGTTCGGCCCGGTCTGGGGCGTCGGCGTCAACTCCCCATGGGCCCTCAAGCACGCCTTCAACGCCTTCGACGCGTGGCCCGTCAACATCGGCTTCCTGGCCCGCGGCTCGTCCTCGGACGCCGCGCCCCTGATCGAGGCCCTGGCCGAGGGCGGCGCCTCCGGCTTCAAGGTGCACGAGGACATGGGCGCGCACACCCGCGCCCTGGACACCGCGCTGCGGGTGGCCGAGGAGCACGACGTCCAGGTCGCCCTGCACAGCGACGGCCTCAACGAGTGCCTGTCCGTGGAGGACACCCTGCGCGTTCTGGACGGGCGTACGATCCACGCCTTCCACATCGAGGGGTGCGGCGGCGGCCACGTGCCCAACGTGCTCAAGATGGCGGGCGTGCCGAACGTCATCGGCTCCTCCACCAACCCCACCCTCCCCTTCGGCCGGGACGCGGTCGCCGAGCACTACGGCATGATCGTCTCCGTCCACGACCTCAAGCCGGACCTCCCCGGCGACGCCGCCATGGCCCGCGACCGGATCCGCGCGGGCACCATGGGCGCCGAGGACGTCCTGCACGACCTGGGCGCGATCGGCATCACCTCCTCCGACGCCCAGGGCATGGGCCGCGCCGGCGAGACCGTCCGCCGCACGTTCGCCATGGCCGCCAAGATGAAGGGCGAGCTCGGCCCGCTCGAAGGCGACGGCGAGGGCGACGACAACGCCCGCGTCCTGCGCTACATGGCCAAACTGACCATCAACCCGGCCATCGCCCACGGCCTGGCCCACGAGATCGGCTCCATCGAGGTCGGCAAACTCGCCGACATCGTGCTGTGGCGCCCCCAGTTCTTCGGCGCCAAGCCCCAGCTGGTCCTCAAGTCCGGCTTCCCCGCGTACGGGGTCACCGGCGATCCCAACGCGGCCACCGACACCTGCGAACCACTGGTCCTCGGCCCGCAGTTCGGCTCGTACGGGGCCACCGCCGCCGACATCTCCGTCGCCTTCGTCTCCGCCGCGGCCGCCACCCTCGGCAGCGACGAGATGCCGACCCGCCGCCGCCGCGTCGCCGTCCGCGGCACCCGCGGCATCGGCCCCGGGAACCTCCTCCTCAACTCCCGGGTGGGCGCGGTCGATGTGGACGCGCGCAGCGGTCTCGTCACCCTCGACGGCGACCCGCTGCGCTCCGAAGCGGCCGACTCGGTCTCCCTCAACCGCCTGTACTTCTTGTAACGCCCGTACTTCGCGTACGGCGCACGGCTCTTAAGGACCCCTGCCATGACTGCAAAGCCCACGGACCACGGCTTCAGGATGCCCGCCGAGTGGACGCCCCACGAGCGCACCTGGATGGCCTGGCCCAGCCCCAACCCGACCTTCACCAACGCGCAGGAGCTCGCCGAGGCCCGCGAGGCCTGGGGCGCCGTCGCCCGCGCGGTGCGCGCGTACGAGCCCGTGACCCTGGTCGTGTCGCCCGGCGACGCCGAGAGCGCCCGAGCGGTCGTCGGCGAGGACGTGCAGCTGGTGGAGCGCGAGCTCGACGACGCCTGGATGCGCGACATCGGCCCGACCTTCGTGACGAACGAAGCGGGCGAGATCGCCGCCGTGGACTGGACCTTCAACGGCTGGGGCGCCCAGGAGTGGGCCCGCTGGGAGCACGACTCCAAGATCGCCCGGCACGTCTCGGACCTGGCCGGCACCCGTACGTACAGCACCCCGCTGGTCAACGAGGGCGGCGCGATCCACGTGGACGGCGAGGGCACCGTGCTCCTCACCGACACCGTGCAGCTGGGCGCCGGGCGCAACCCCGAGTGGACCCGCCGGCAGGTCGAGGAGGAGATCCACGCCCACCTCGGCACCACCGAGGCGATCTGGCTGCCGTACGGCCTGGCCGGCGACTACGGCACCTACGGCACCCAGGGCCACGTGGACATCGTGGCCGCCTTCGCCCGCCCCGGCGTGGTGATGGTCCACACCCAGCCCGACCCGGCCCACCCGGACCACGAGCGCTGCAAGACCATCGCCGCCATCCTGCGCTCCTCCACGGACGCGCGGGGCCGGCAGCTGGAGGTCGTGGAGATCCCGGCGCCGACCGTGCTGGAAGAGGACGGGGAGTGGGTGGACTACTCCTACATCAACCACTACCTGTGCAACGGCGGCGTGGTGCTGTGCTCCTTCGACGACCCGCGCGACGAGGAGGCCGCCGAGATCTTCCGCGGCCTGTTCCCCGAGCGGACCGTGACGCTGGTCGACGCACGTACGATTTTCGCCGGGGGTGGCGGCATCCACTGCATCACCCAGCAGCAGCCGAAGGTCTGACCTGCGGCGGATCTACGAAGGAGTGGCCCATGGCGGCGGGTGGAGTACGTGCGGTGCGGAAGAACGCGCCGCCGCGCGAGGACGTACTCGTCGCCGCCATGGCCACGATCGCCGAGCGCGGCCTGGAGGGCCTGACCATGGCCGGGCTCGGCCGCCAGGTCGGCATGAGCAGCGGCCACCTCCTCTACTACTTCGGCAGCAAGGACGAGCTCCTGCTGCAGACGCTGGAGTGGAGCGAGGCGGCACTGGGCACCCGGCGCCGTGCCCTGCTGGCCCGCAGCGGCTCGGCGCGCGAGCGGCTCCAGGCGTACGTGGACCTGTACGTCCCCGAGGAGGCCCGGGATCCGCACTGGACCCTGTGGCTGGAGGTCTGGAACCGCTCGCAGAACGCCGGCCCGCAGGAACGCGAGCGCCAGGCCGCCATCGAGGGCGCCTGGCACCGCGACCTGGTGGCCCTGCTCGCCGAGGGCATCTCGCGCGGGGAGTTCCGGCGCGTGGACCCCGACCGCTTCGGCGCCCGGCTGCGGGCCCTGCTCGACGGGTTCAGCATCCAGGTCGCCGTCGGCCTGCCCGGCATAGGGCGGGCGGACATCCTGGCCCACGTCTCGGAATTCCTCGACGAGGCTCTCGTATCGTGAGACGCGCTGCTCTTGCACTGAGACGTTATGGCACACTGCGAGCGTGCCTGCTCAGCTCATGATTATGGACAGCAGCGCGCCGGTCCGCAGTGGCCGCTGAACCGTGGAAGAACTTCGCGGAAGCGGCCACAGTGCCCCAGACCCGCGCGCAGACCTCTCGCACCCGCGAGAGGTCTTTTCGTTTCCCGGCTCCATTCCTGCCGGGAGCGGGCCGCGCGCGATGATGGGGGCAGTGGCGGCAGCCTGCCCTCGGGCGGGTATCCGGATCCACTCATCCGACAGGAGTCAGATCAGCATGACGACGACAGAGGCGACAGGGCCGGCGGCTCAGGACCCCGCCGCCGACGCGGACGGCTTCCACGTCTTCGACACCACCCTGCGCGACGGCGCCCAGCGTGAGGGCATCAACCTCACCGTCGCCGACAAGCTGGCGATCGCCCGGCACCTGGACGACTTCGGAGTGGGCTTCATCGAGGGTGGCTGGCCGGGCGCCAACCCCCGCGACACCGAGTTCTTCTCCCGCGCCCGCGCCGAGATCGACTTCAAGCACGCCAAGCTGGTCGCCTTCGGCGCCACCCGGCGGGCGGGCGGCTCGGCCGCCGAGGACCCGCAGGTACGGGCGCTGCTGGAGTCGGGCGCCCCGGTGATCACCCTGGTCGCCAAGTCCCACGACCGGCACGTCGAGCTCGCCCTGCGCACCACGCTCGACGAGAACCTGGAGATGGTCCGCGACACCGTCTCCCACCTGGTCGCCCAAGGCCGCCGCGTCTTCGTCGACTGCGAGCACTTCTTCGACGGCTACCGGGCCAACGCCGAGTACGCGAAGTCGGTCGTGCGCGCGGCCCACGAGGCCGGCGCCGACGTCGTCATCCTCTGCGACACCAACGGCGGCATGCTGCCCGCCCAGGTGACCGCGGTCGTCGCGACCGTGCTCGCCGACACCGGCGCCCGCCTGGGCATCCACGCGCAGGACGACACCGGCTGCGCCGTCGCCAACACCCTGGCCGCCGTCGACGCGGGCGCCACGCACGTCCAGTGCACCGCGAACGGCTACGGCGAGCGCGTCGGCAACGCCAACCTCTTCCCGGTCGTCGCCGCGCTGGAGATCAAGTACGGGCGCCAGGTCCTGCCCGAGGGCGCGCTCGCCGAGATGACCCGCATCTCGCACGCCATCGCCGAGGTCGTCAACCTGACGCCGTCCACGCACCAGCCGTACGTCGGCGTCTCCGCCTTCGCGCACAAGGCGGGCCTGCACGCCTCGGCCATCAAGGTCGACCCGGACCTCTACCAGCACATCGACCCCGAGCGGGTCGGCAACACGATGCGGATGCTGGTCTCCG
Organism: Streptomyces sp. NPDC059355; assembly: GCF_042752335.1. NCBI lineage: Bacteria > Bacillati > Actinomycetota > Actinomycetes > Kitasatosporales > Streptomycetaceae > Streptomyces > Streptomyces sp. NPDC059355. Next base: position 86,072 of record NZ_JBHYXN010000017.1, read on the forward strand.
ACATGGCCGGCCGCGCCTCGATCGAGCTCAAGGGCAAGGAGCTCGGCGTCGACCTCGGCGGGGACCGCGCGCTGATCTCGCGGGTGGTCGAGCGGGTCAAGGAGCGTGAGCTCCAGGGCTACACGTACGAGGCCGCCGACGCCTCCTTCGAGCTGCTGCTGCGCGCCGAGGTCGAGGGCCGCGCCCGCAAGTACTTCCGTACGGAGTCCTGGCGGGCCATCGTCGAGGACCGCCCCGACGGCACCCACGCCAACGAGGCCACGGTCAAGCTGTGGGCCAAGGGCGAGCGGATCGTCGCGACGGCGGAGGGCAACGGCCCGGTCAACGCCCTGGACCGGGCGCTGCGGGTGGCCCTGGAGCGCTTCTACCCCCAGCTGGCCAAGTTCGAGCTGGTGGACTACAAGGTCCGCATCCTGGAGGGCAAGCACGGCACGGAGTCCACGACGCGCGTCCTGATCGCCACGACGGACGGCACCCGCGAGTGGTCGACGGTGGGCGTCGCCCCCAATGTGATCGCCGCGTCCTGGCAGGCCCTGGAGGACGCCTTCACGTACGGCCTCCTGCACGTGGGCGTCGAGCCCGCCGAATAGCGGGCGAGCCCCGCCGCCCCGCGCCCTCGTGGCCGGGGTGGCGGGGTTTATGTCCAGCTCACACAGAAAAGTGCCGGTTCCGGTAGCGTCTGGAGCATGAGGACCAGGCTGATATCCGTACGACCCGGCCGGCTGCTGGCCGCTCTGCTGCTGGCCCTGTCCGCGACCGCACTCGTGGCCGCCCCGCAGGCATCGGCGGCCACCGGGCCCGCTGCCGTGGCGGAGGCCCTCAAGCAGGGCCCCGTCTATGTGGATCCACGCGCCGCGGCGCAGCTGCCGAAGGACCAGGCGGACGCGCTCGCGAAGAAGATCAAGGATGCCGGGAAGCCGGTGTTCGTCGCCGTGCTGCCGGCCGGCGCCGAGTTCCCCGCCGACAGCGTGCTGCGTACGGTCCGGACCGAGACCGGCATCACCGGGCTCTACGCGATCCGGCTCGGCGACGGATTCAACGCCGGCGCCGACCGGGCGGTCATGCCCCCGGGCGCCGTCCGCAACCTGACGGACGCCGTGAAGGCCGGCGGGCCCGTGAACGCGAGCACGGAGCTGAACAACTTCGTGGACCAGGCGCTGACACAGGTCAAGGGCAGGGCCCCGGCCTCCTGGGGTGACACCGGCGCCGACGGCGGCGTCCCGGTCGGCGGTCTGGTCGCGCTCGGCGCGGTGGCCGTGATCGGCGGCGGTGGTGCGTACGCGCTGGTGCGCAGGAACCGGAAGAAGAAGGAAGAGGCGGAGCGCGAGGCCATCGAGAAGCTGCGCGTGGTCGTGGACGAGGACATCACGGCCTTCGGCGAGGAGCTCGACCGGCTGGACTTCCACCCCGGTGAGCCCGGCGCGGACGACGCGATGCGCGGGGACTACGAGAAGGGCCTCGACTCGTACGAGAAGGCCAAGGACATCATGGCCTCGGTCCGGCACCCCGAAGAGGTCAAGGGCGTCACCCAGGCTCTGGAGGACGGCCGGTTCGCGCTGGCCGGCCTCGACGCCCGCCGTCAGGGCAGGCCGCTGCCGGAACGCCGCTCGCCCTGTTTCTTCGACCCGCGGCACGGTCCGAGCACGGAGGACGCCGCGTGGGCGCCGGCCGGCGGGGCGGCGCGTACCGTCCCCGTGTGCGCGGCGGACGCCGTCCGGCTGCGTGACGGAAAGGACCCGATGGTCCGTACGGTCGACACCGAGTACGGGCCGCGTCCGTACTACGACGCGGGCCCGGCGTACGGCCCCTGGGCGGGCGGATACTTCGGCGGCGGCATCCTGCCCGGCCTGCTCGTGGGCACGGTGCTCGGTTCGATGATGTCGAGCCCCGCCTACGCCTCCGACATGGGCGGCTACGACGGCGGGGACTACTCCGGCGCCGACTTCAACTCCTCCGACTTCGGGGGAGGGGACTTCGGCGGCGGCGGTGGGTTCGACGGTGGCGGCGGGTTCGACGGCGGGGGCGGCTTCTAGGGGGTGTCACCCCCCGGCACCGCCCCCGGGACCCGGCGGCGTCAGGCGGTTCAGGCCTGCTTGATGGCCGAGATGTCGAAGGTCAGCTTCACCTTGTCGCTGACCATGACGCCGCCGGCCTCCAGCGCGGCGTTCCACGTCAGGCCCCAGTCGGAGCGCAGGATCTCGGCGGAGCCCTCGAAGCCGACGCGCTCGTTGCCGTAGACGTCGGTGGCCGAGCCGTTGAACTCCAGGTCGATGGAGAGCGGGCGGGTGACGTCCTTGATCGTCAGCTCGCCGGTGATGCGGTACCCCTCGCCGCCGAGCTGGGCCGCCTCGGTGGAGCGGAAGGTCATCAGCGGGAAGGCCTCGGCGTCGAAGAAGTCGCCGCTGCGCAGGTGGCCGTCGCGGTCGTCGATGCCGGTGTCCACGGAGGCGATCTTCACCTCGATGGAGGCGGCGGAGCGGGCCGGGTCGGCGCCGTCGAGCTGCAGGGTGCCCGAGTAGTCGGCGAAGCTGCCGCGGACGTTGGTCACCATCGCGTGGCGGACGGTGAAGCCGATGCTGCTGTGGGCGGCGTCGATGACGTAGTCGCCGGTGAGGGCGGCGAGGGCCGGGTCCACGTCGAGGGTGGCGACGGCGGTGGCCGTGGTGTCCTGGCTGCGGCGGTTGAAGAGACCCATGATGTGCTCCCTGGTGCTGGTGGGGCTGTAGCGCCCCGCATTGGTTGAACTTTCAACGAGAACGACGCTAGACCTATTCCGTTCAAATTTCAACATCTAGGGGCGGCGAGTCGCCGTTTTGTTGGACCCCCACAAAGGAGGGGGGTCCGGCCTGGTGGTGTCCGCGCATCACGTGGCGGTTCTGTTTGGCCCGGACAGCGGAACACTTCCGAGACTGTGTGAAATCAACGGAGGTTTTTCTTCGACCGCTTCGTAAGGTCGATACATGACCGTTGTGGACCAGACTCCGAGCGAGCCGACGGACGCCCGCGGGCGCGTGGCCGAGCTGCATTCCCTGCGAGAGCAGGCGCGGCGTGGACCCAGTGACCGGGCGACCGAGGCGCAGCACGCCAAGGGCAAGCTGACAGCGCGCGAGCGCATCGCGCTGCTGCTCGACGAGGGTTCCTTCAAGGAGGTCGAGCAGCTGCGCCGCCACCGCGCGACCGGCTTCGGCCTCGAGAGCAAGAAGCCGTACACCGACGGTGTCATCACCGGCTGGGGCACGGTCGAGGGCCGCACGGTCTTCGTCTACGCGCACGACTTCCGCATCTTCGGCGGCGCCCTGGGCGAGGCCCACGCCACGAAGATCCACAAGATCATGGACATGGCCATCGCGGCCGGTGCCCCGCTGGTCTCCCTGAACGACGGCGCCGGCGCCCGTATCCAGGAGGGCGTCTCCGCCCTCGCCGGCTACGGCGGCATCTTCCAGCGCAACACCAGGGCCTCGGGCGTCATCCCGCAGATCTCGGTCATGCTGGGCCCGTGCGCCGGCGGCGCCGCGTACTCCCCGGCCCTGACGGACTTCGTCTTCATGGTCCGCGAGACCTCGCAGATGTTCATCACCGGCCCCGACGTCGTCCGCGCCGTCACCGGCGAGGAGATCTCCCAGAACGGCCTCGGCGGCGCCGACGTGCACGCCGAGACCTCCGGAGTCGCGCACTTCGCGTACGACGACGAGGAGACCTGCATCTCCGAGGTGCGCTACCTCATCTCGATGCTGCCCTCCAACAACCGGGAGAACCCGCCGGTCCACGAGACCTCCGACCCCGCCGACCGGCGCTCGGACGTCCTGCTGGACCTGGTCCCCGCGGACGGCAACCGCCCGTACGACATGCACAAGGTGATCGAGGAGCTCGTCGACGAAGGCGACTTCCTGGAGATCCACGAGCGCTGGGCCCGCAACATCATCTGCGCCCTGGCCCGGCTCGACGGCCAGGTCGTCGGCATCGTCGCCAACCAGCCCGCCCACCTCGCCGGCGTCCTCGACATCGAGGCCTCCGAGAAGGCCGCGCGCTTCGTCCAGATGTGCGACGCCTTCAACATCCCGATCATCACGCTGCTGGACGTCCCCGGCTTCCTGCCGGGTGTCGACCAGGAGCACGGCGGCATCATCCGCCACGGCGCCAAGCTGCTGTACGCGTACTGCAACGCCACCGTCCCGCGGATCTCGCTGATCCTGCGCAAGGCCTACGGCGGCGCGTACATCGTCATGGACTCGCAGTCCATCGGCGCGGACATCACGTACGCCTGGCCGACGAACGAGATCGCGGTCATGGGCGCCGAGGGCGCCGCCAACGTCATCTTCCGCAAGCAGATCGCGGAGGCCGAGGACCCCGAGGCGATGCGCGCGCGCATGGTCAAGGAGTACAAGGCCGAGCTGATGCACCCGTACTACGCGGCCGAGCGCGGTCTCGTGGACGACGTCATCGACCCGGCGGAGACCCGCGAAACCCTGATCAGCTCGCTGGCGATGCTCCGCAGCAAGCACGCCGACCTGCCGTCGCGCAAGCACGGCAACCCGCCGCAGTAGAGCGAAGGAGACCTGCCACCCATGACCAAGACCGCCGACACCCTGCTGCGCGTCGAAAAGGGCAACGCCGCCCCCGAGGAGCTGGCCGCGATCACCGCGATCCTGCTGGCCCGCGCCGCGTCCGCCCCCGAGGGCCGTACGGTGCACCGCATCGGCTCCCAGGCCCGCTGGCGGCGCCTGGAGCGCACCCCCGGCTTCCGCGCCCCGCACAGCTGGCAGGGCTAGCAGTCACCGGCACTTCCCGGAACACACCGAAAGGCCCCCGCACTCCTCGGAGTGCGGGGGCCTTTCGCGTGCTTGCCGTTGCTTGCCGCGGTGCCTACCGCAGGCGGGCCATGAGGGCGTGCTCGACGAGTGTGATGAGCGCGCTCTTGGCGTCCGCGCGGTGGCGGGCGTCGGTGGTGATGATCGGGGCGTCCGGGCCGATCTGCAGGGCCTCGCGGACTTCTTCGGGGGTGTAGGGCTGGTGCCCCTCGAAGCCGTTGAGGGCCACGACGAACGGCAGCCCGCTGTTCTCGAAGTAGTCCACGGCCGGGAAGCAGTCCGCCAGGCGCCGCGTGTCGACGAGGACGACGGCACCGATGGCGCCGCGGACGAGGTCGTCCCACATGAACCAGAAGCGGTCCTGTCCGGGGGTGCCGAACAGGTACAGGATGAGGTCCTGGTCCAGGGTGATGCGGCCGAAGTCCATGGCGACCGTGGTGGTCGTCTTGTCCCCGGTGTGGGTCAGATCGTCGATGCCGGCGGACGCGGACGTCATCACGGCTTCGGTGCGCAGCGGGTTGATCTCGGAGACCGCGCCGACGAACGTGGTCTTGCCCACGCCGAACCCGCCCGCCACCACGATCTTCGCGGAGGTGGTGGAGCGAGCCGCTCCGCCGTTAGAGCTTGCGAAGTCCACTGAGCACCCTTTCGAGCAGTGTCACATCTGGCTGGCCGCCGGCAGACTCGTCGCCGCCGGGCTGGTGAATGGCGACAAGGCCCGCCTCCGCCAGGTCGGCGACGAGGATGCGGGCGACACCAAGAGGAATGGAGAGAAGTGCCGAGATCTCCGCGACGGATTTGATCTCCTGGCACAGGCGGCAGATGCGCTGGTGCTCGGGCAACTGCCCTTGCAACCGCGCGGGATCCGCCGTGGTACTGACCAGCGCCTCGATGGCGAGCTGGTAGCGCGGCCGGGTACGGCCGCCGGTCATCGCGTACGGGCGCACCAGCGGGTTGTGCGCCTTGGGGGCCTGCTGCTGGTGACCCCGGAGGGGCTGCTGCGAGGGCCGGTGGGGCGGCTGGGCCTGCTGGGGCTGGCCGTACGGCTGCTGCTGGTAGGGATTGTGCTCCGGAACCTGCCGGCTGGGAGCGGAGGGGAAGTTGAAGCGGTTCTGGTCGTGCTGCCCACCCTGCGGCTGCTGCGCGCCGCCATAAGGATGTCCTCCGGGTGTTGTCACGTTTCCTCCTCCGACTCCAAGAACGCAGTACTCCCTGTGGAACCGCGCCACCGCACCCTATGGTGCGATGACGCGAAACGCACTGCCTGTCTGCTAGTTGAGAAGACTTCCCTGCAGCTCCGAACGCAGTTCCGGCGTGAGAACACTGCCTGCTCGGTCCACGAGGAGGGCCATCTCGTAGCCCACGAGGCCGATGTCGCACTCGGGGTGCGCGAGCACCGCGAGGGACGATCCATCGGACACGGACATGAGGAAAAGGAACCCGCGGTCCATCTCCACAACGGTCTGGTTGACGGCGCCACCCTCGAAGATGCGGGAGGCTCCTGCGGTCAGCGACGTCAGACCGGAGGCCACGGCCGCCAGCTGATCGGCGCGGTCGCGCGGGAATCCGTCGGACATCGCCAGAAGAAGGCCGTCGGCGGAGACCACCACCGTGTGGGACACCCCGGGGGTGTTGTCCACGAAGTTGGTGATCAACCAGTTCAGGTTCTGTGCCGCCTGGCTCATCGGGCTCACACTAACGCTCCTGGTCATAGCTGTTACTTGACTGCTCAGAACCCGCGCTGCGTCCCTGCTGGACACCGCGCCGCAGGTTGCTCAACCTGCCGCGGACGTCCTCCGGTGCGCGGGAGACCTGGGGGCCGCCCTGCGGGGTCGTCTCCGCCGCGCCCTCGACCAGGTTGGCCTTGGGCACGCGCCGAGGGAGACCGGACGGGGTGACCCCGCCGGCCTTCGGCTCACGGAGCTTGGAGGCCTGCTGCCAGCGCTCGTCGTTGTTCGAGCGCCAGTCGGTACCGCCATCCTCGTCCCGCTCCGGGGCGGCGGGCTGCTGCTGTCGCTGCGGCCGCTGCTCGAAGAGGGATCCGGTGGACTCCGCTTCCTTCTGTGCCGGCTGCCACTGCTGCTGGCTGCCGCGGCGCGGCAGGCCCGCTCCGGTCACTTCGTGGCCGGTGTCGGCAGCGGCGCCCGGACGGTCGAAGCCTACGCGGTCCGGGGCGGGTTCGGGAGCGGCCGGGGGTTCCGATTCGGTCCCGTAGCCCTGCTGGTAGCCGCCGGAGTAGGTGTTCTGATCAGGCCACTCCGTCTGCGGGGACTGGGATGCGTAGCCGCCGTCGTACGCCGGGGCGTCCTGCTGGCGATCTTGGTATCCGGCTTCCGGATATCCGTAGTCCTGCTGCGGGTAGGCCTCGTAGCCCTGCGGGGCCACCTGAGCCTGCCGGGAGTCGTACGAGGTGTCGTACCCCTGTTCGGGCTGCTGCTCGTAACCTTGGTACGGCTGGTACCCGTGCTCCGGCTGGGGTTCCGCATACTCCTGCTCGGCGAACTCGCCCTGCTGCTCCTGCCCGTAGCCCACCTGGGCCTCGAGCGCGGCCCGGCGCTCCTGGTGGGCCAGGGAGCGGCCGACCGGGTCGAGCCCGGTGCCGTCGCCCTGCTCCTCGGCGCCTCCGGCCTCGTAACGGGAGTCGTCGAAGCCCAGCTCGGCGGCCGTACGCATCGGGACGGCCTGCTGCGAATGCTGCTGCGGGATCATCGACGACACCGTGAAGTCGTCGTCCGGGATCCCCTCGCCACCACCACCATGGGTGATCGCGTCCGGGAGCATGACCAGCGACGTGGTGCCGGCGGCCTCGCCCGAGGGGCGCAGCTGGACGCGGATGCTGTGGCGGTCCGCCAGCCGGCCGACCACGAACAGACCCATGCGCTGGGAGATCGCGGCGTCCACGGTGGGCGGGTTCGCCAGCTTGTGGTTGATGTCCGCGAAGTCCTCGGCGGTGAGGCCGATGCCCTTGTCGTGGATCTCGACCATCACGCGGCCGTCGGGCAGACGCGTCGCGTTGACGCGGACCTTGGTCTGCGGGGAGGAGAACGTCGTGGCGTTCTCCAGGAGCTCGGCGAGCAGGTGCACGAGGTCGGTCACGGCCTGGCCGTGGATCTCGGCCTCGGAGACGCCCGAGAGCTCGATGCGCTCGTACTGCTCCACCTCGGAGGAGGCGGCGCGCAGGACGTCGACGAGGGGGACCGGCTGGTCCCAGCGGCGGCCCGGTTCCTCACCCGCGAGGATGAGGAGGTTCTCGCCGTTGCGACGCATACGGGTGGCCAGGTGGTCCAGGCGGAAGAGGTTCTCCAGCTGGTCCGGGTCGGCCTCGTTGTTCTCCAGGTCGGTGATGAGGGTCAGCTGGCCCTCGATCAGCGACTGGTTGCGTATGGAGAGGTTGGTGAAGATCGCGTTGACGTTCCCTCGCAGGAGCGCCTGCTCGGCGGCGAGCCGGACCGCTTCCCGGTGGACCTGGTCGAAGGCGCGGGCGACCTCGCCGATCTCGTCCTGGGAGTTGATCGGGATCGGCGCGACACGGGTGTCGACCTTGCCCGGGTCGGTGCGCGAGAGCTGGTCGACGAGCATCGGCAGGCGCTGCTCGGCGACGTCGAAGGCGGCGGTGCGCAGACGGCGCATCGAGTTGCTCATCTGGCGGGCCATCATCGCGGCCAGGATGAAGGCGGCGAGCAGGGCCACGACCACGATGGCGCCGGTCAAGATGGCGTCGTTGCGCGCCTCGTCGGAGACGGCGACCGAGTCGGTCACGGCCTTGCCGAGGAGTTCCTTCTCGATCTCGGCGTAGCCCTCGAACTTGGCGGTGGCGCCGGCCTGCCAGGCCTGGGGCGTGGTGCCGCCCGCGATGACCTTGCTCTTGCCCTCGCCGCTGGCGATCGCCTCGGTCATACCGGTGAGGGCGGAGTTGTTCACGATCGGCGGCGCCTTGAAGGGGGTGCCGGCCTGCTCGGCCGCCCGCTTGGCCAGCGCGAGCTTCTCGGCGCCCTCCTGGGACTTCTTGCCCATGACGTCCTGGAGGCGCTTCACGTCCTCCTCGGTGCCGGCCGCGACGTACTCGCCGATCGCGATGTCCTCGAGGTAGGCGTACGAGGAGAAGGCGACGAGCTGGGCCTTGCGTATGTCCTCGTTCTCGTTCGGGCGCACCAGCAGGTGGGTGCCGACGGAACGCTGGAGCGAGTTGGCGGCCTTGGCCAGCTCGACCGCGTAGACCATGCGGCCGTAGCTGGTGACGTTGCCGGTGCCCAGACCGAGTTCGTTGGAGAACGTCATGAGGTAGTGCTGGACCAGCACGTACCCCTCTTCGGTCGGGATCGGGCCGTTGGCGCTCGGCGGGTTCTTCTTCGCCGTCTCCTGCGAGGAGTACGCCGTCTGCCGGACGGCCGCGAGCTTGGGCTCCTCCTGGTGGAAGAGCTCCAGGCGGCGTTCCAGCCCCGAGTTCGAGGGGAGGTCCTTCGAGGCCTGGGCGAACTTCTCCTTGGCCGCGTCGGTGGCCGCCCATGCCTTCGCGACGGCCTCGTTGTTCCGGTCGCCCCTGAGGAGCGGCTCGGCCGTGAGGTCGCGCTCGTTGAGGAGGGCCTGGCCGTATTCGGCCGCCGCCTGGACGATGCGGGCCGTCTTCTCGGCGTCCTTGGCCTCGTTCCAGCGGTCGACCGAGCCCTTCACCTGGAAGCCGCCCATCACCAGTCCGACGAGGACGGGGACGAGCAGGATGGCGTTCAGCTTGGTCGGCACGCGCCAGTTGCGGGGGGAGAACCTGCTGGTGCTGCCGCTCTTCGCCGGCGGGTCGACGGGTACGTCGACCGGCGACGCACCCGCACGCTGCGGCGGGGTGAAGTTGCCGCGCGCGGGTTCATCCGCGGGGCTTGAGTTGCTTCGCCTCACTCGACCAACAACCTTCCGGCGGTGCTACTAGCTAGTTAGTTGAATTCCAGCACGGTTAACGGCCGTGTTCCAAACAGTTGGAATCAGCCATTCCAAGAGCCTTATGTCACGCATAAAACGGACATAAAGAGCGAGCTGCGGCAAAAATGGAGCCAGTTGTGAGCGCAGCGGCACCGCCCGACCGCGCCCTGTGTCCAAGTGGCGGCAATTCACTGTCGAAACGTTATGAACAGAGAGGGCGGGCCGTGTCCTATGACACAGCCCGCCCTCTCACGTTGTGAAGAACCCGTGGTACTTGAGTGGTGCCCCTTGAGCGCCGTTCCCCGAACCGTGTTACTTGAGTCGGGCCATGAGGGCGTGCTCGACGAGCGTGATGAGCGCGCTCTTGGCGTCCGCGCGGTGGCGGGCGTCGGTGGTGATGATCGGGGCGTCCGGGCCGATCTGCAGGGCCTCGCGGACTTCTTCGGGGGTGTAGGGCTGGTGTCCCTCGAAGCCGTTGAGGGCCACGACGAACGGCAGCCCGCTGTTCTCGAAGTAGTCGACCGCGGGGAAGCAGTCGGCGAGCCGGCGGGTGTCGACCAGCACGATCGCACCGATGGCGCCGCGGACGAGGTCGTCCCACATGAACCAGAAGCGGTCCTGTCCGGGGGTGCCGAACAGGTACAGGATGAGGTCCTGGTCCAGGGTGATGCGGCCGAAGTCCATGGCGACCGTGGTGGTCGTCTTGTCCCCGGTGTGGGTCAGATCGTCGATGCCGGCGGACGCGGACGTCATGACGGCCTCGGTGCGCAGCGGATTGATCTCCGAGACGGCCCCGACGAACGTGGTCTTGCCCACGCCGAACCCGCCCGCCACCACGATCTTCGCGGAGGTGGTGGAGCGGGCGGTTCCGCCATTAGAGCTTGCGAAGTCCACTGAGCACCCTTTCGAGCAGCGTTACATCCGGCGTGCCGCCGGCCTCTCCATTGCCCGGCTGGTGGATGGCCACCATTCCGGCCTCGGCCAGGTCGGCGACGAGGATCCGGGCGACACCGAGCGGCATCGACAGCAGTGCGGAGACCTCCGCGACCGACTTGACCTCACGGCACAGCGTGCATATGCGCTGGTGCTCGGGAAGCAGGCCGGACAGGTGCATCGGATCGGCCGTGGTGCTGACCAGCGCCTCGATGGCGAGCTGGTAGCGGGGCCGGGTCCGTCCGCCGGTCATCGCGTACGGGCGAACAAGCGGCTGGTCGCCTTCCGAGTACGAATCACCGTACGAATCGGAGTAGGCGGGGGGCGGGGTCATTGATCCTCCGGGCTGGACAGCAGTGGTCAGCGTGCCGTCTGACGGGGCGGCCGGTGGGGGGACGGTATGACGGCCTGACGGTGGTACTGGGTTCCGGGGCTGGCCCCCGGTCCCCCGGCCGGAAGTACCGTCCGGCCGGGAGATGTGGCGTCAGATGAGCAGGCTTCCCTGCAGCTCCGCGCGCAGGTCCGGGGTGAGGACGCTGCCGGCGCGGTCCACGAGGAGGGCCATCTCGTAGCCGACAAGGCCGATGTCGCACTCGGGGTGCGCGAGCACGGCCAGGGAGGAACCGTCCGAGACGGACATGAGGAAGAGGAATCCCCGGTCCATCTCGACCACGGTCTGGTTGACGGCGCCGCCCTCGAAGATGCGGGAGGCTCCTGCGGTCAGCGACGTCAGACCGGAGGCCACGGCCGCCAGCTGATCGGCGCGGTCCCGGGGAAAGCCTTCGGACATCGCCAGAAGGAGGCCGTCGGCGGAGACCACCACCGTGTGGGACACCCCGGGGGTGTTGTCCACGAAGTTGGTGATCAACCAGTTCAGGTTCTGTGCCGCCTGGCTCATCGAACTCAACTAACGCTCCTGCTGGTAAGTGGGGTCGATGTGGTAACTGCCGGTCGCCGGGCCGTTGTTGCCGGCCTGACGGCCCTGCTGGATACCCCGTCGGAGGTTGGTCAGACGGCCGCGGACGTCGTCCGGTGATCGCGAGACCTGCGGGCCCGACTGTTCGTCGGACTGCTGCTGCGCGGTGCCGGCCACGAGGTTCGCCCGCGGTACTCGGCGGGGCAGCCCCGAGGTGGTGATGCCGCCGGCGGCGGGCTGGCGCACGCGCTCGGCCTGCCGCATCAGCTCGTCGTTGGGCGAGGACCGCCAGCTGACGGTCGGCGAGCTGCCGGCCGTCGTCGGCGCGGGCTCGGCCGCGGGCTCCTGGCCGCGCTGCGGCAGCGGCTGCTGCAGGCGCTGCTGGGGAGCCGGAGCCGGGGCGGACTGCTGCGGCTGCTGGGGAACGGGCGCCTGACCGGGGGCCTGGGGGCCCTCCTGGTGGAACCAGTTCGACTCCAGCGTATCGAAGATCGGGCTGCGCTCATTGCCGGTGCTCGCGGCCGGCGGCAGCGCCTCCGGCTGGTGAGCCTGCGGCAGCTGCGGAGCCTGCGGCTGCTGGGGGGCGAATCCGCCGACACCGGGACCGCCGGGCCGCGGGGCCTGGAAGTCCGGGCGCTCGAACTGCCCGGTGGTGCTGTTGCCGGCCGGCGGGCGCGGGGCGTTGAAGTCCGGACGGGGGAACTCCGCCGTCGAACCCGGGCCCGAGAGCTCGTCGTGGCCGCGCGGGACCTCGTGGCCGGCGTGGCGCGCCTGGTCGGCGCCCCAGCTGGTGGTCTGCGGTATCCCGGCGGGACCGCCGCCCGCACCCGGAAGCTCCGGACGCGAGGCGCCACCGCGCGGCGGCAGCTGCGGCCGGGAGCCGCGCGGAGCCGGGGCGGCGGGCGCCGGGGCCGAGGGGACCGGGCCCGTCGGAGCGGGCTGCTGCTGCGGGGGCTGCGGACGCTCGAAGCCGTTGCCCTGCGGGAACCCGCCCTGGCCGGGGGCCGCGGGCGCGGGCATCGGACGGGAGCCGGGACCGCCGGCCGGACCGCGGCCCGGCAGCGGGGCACCGCCGCCGAACGCGCCGTCAGGGAAGCCACCCTGGCCCTGGGAGGTCGGGGCACCCGGCATGCCGGTCATGCCCGGACCGCCCTGCGGACGGCCGCTCGGGCCGCCCTGCTGCGGACGCGTACCGGGACCGCCCTGCGGGCCCTGCTGGCCCGGACCGCCGTCGCGGCCCGGCAGCGCGGCACGCTGGGCGCCGCCGGAGACCTGGCCGCGCTGCTGGCCGGTGCCGACGGGCTGGCGTGCGCCGCCGCCCGGGACCGAACCCTGAGCCGAAGCACCCGGCATGCCCTGCGGGGCACCGGAGCCCGCACCGCCGGGACCGCCCTGGCCGCCCTGGCCCGGCATCGGACCCGGCTTCTTGCCGCCCTGGGCGACGTCCACCGGCAGCATGACGAGGGCCGTCGTACCGCCCGAGTCGGACGGGCGGAGCTGGATGCGGATGCCGTGTCGCAGGGACAGGCGGCCGACCACGAACAGGCCCATGCGGCGGGAGACGGAGACGTCCACGGTCGGCGGCGAGGCGAGCCGCTCGTTGATCGCGGCGAGGTCCTCGGGGGAGAGGCCGATGCCGGTGTCGTGGATCTCGACGAGCACGCGCCCGTCGGGCAGCGCGTGACCGGTGACCTTGACCTTCGTCTGCGGGGAGGAGAACGAGGTGGCGTTCTCCAGCAGCTCGGCGAGGAGGTGCACGAGGTCGTTGACGACTCGGCCGGCGACGTCGGTGCCGGGCACCGACGACAGTTCGATGCGCTCGTACTGCTCCACCTCGGACGCGGCGGCACGGAGCACGTCGACGAGCGGGACGGGGCGGGTCCACCGGCGGCCCGGCTCCTCGCCCGCGAGGACGAGGAGGTTTTCGCCGTTACGGCGCATACGGGTCGCGAGGTGGTCGAGCTTGAAGAGCGAGGACAGCTGGTCCGGGTCGGCCTCGCGCGACTCCAGCTCGGAGATGAGCGAGAGCTGGCGCTGGATGAGGCCCTGCGAACGGCGCGAGAGGTTGGTGAACATCGCGTTGACGTTGCCCCGGAGGAGGGCCTGTTCGGCGGCGAGGCGGACGGCCTCGCGGTGCACGTCGTCGAAGGCCGCGGCCACCTGGCCGATCTCGTCGCGGGTGTGCAGGCCGACCGACTCCACGGACGTGTCCACGTCCTGCGGGTCGGACTCGGACAGCTGCTTGACGAGCTCGGGCAGTCGGTCCTGGGCGACCCGGGTCGCGGTGTCCTGCAGGCGGCGCAGCGAGCGGATCATCGACCGCGCCATGACGAACGCGCCGACGAGGGAGACGCCGAGGACGAGCAGGATCAGGGCACCGTTGATGATGGCGTCCTGCTGCGAGGAGTTCTTCAGCTCGCGGGCCTTCTGCTCCATGTCCTCGAGCAGGGTCAGCTCGATGACCTTCATGGCCTGGAGCTTGGTGTCGTCCGCGTCGTACCAGTCCATCCAGGACCGGTTCTTCTCCTTGCCGAACTGCCCCTGGGTGCTCAGGACGCGGCGCGCGTAGTGGTCGGCGGTGCCGATCTCCGTGTTGCCGTCGCCGAGCGCCGCGAGGAGTTCCTCGGGCTTGCCCTGGTAGACGAGTTCGAAGGTCTTCTTCGCCTGGCTCTCGCCGCGGAGCGCGGAGAGGGCGTACAGGCGGTCGTTCTCGGTGAGCGTGCCCGGCTTCTCGCTGCTCTCGGGGAGAGAGGCGGCGATGACGGCGCGCTGGATCGAGGCGTATTCCTTGGCGGAGGAGAAGGCCGCCAGGGCACGCGTACGCTTGATCATCTCCGGGCTGGAGGTGGCCTGCGCCATGTCCTGGGAGAGCGAGAGCAGCGAGACGATCAGCGCGTTGTACTCGGTGACGGTCTGCTGGGCGCCGTTCTGGTACGCCTTCTTGCGGATTTCCTCGATGCCGGTGAGCTGGCGGCCGATCTGCAGGATGTTGTTGCGGATCGACTTGAGGGTCTCGTCCTTGTCCTCCGCGGTGTCGACCTTGTCGGTCGCGGCCTGGAAGGCCTTCGCGGCGGCGTCGGTCTGGTCGCGTACGCCCGCGACGAGGCTGTTGGGCCTGCCCGACCTGTCGACCGACAGCGGACCCGCCGACTTGTCCCGCTCCTCCTGAAGCATGGCGGCCAGGTTGGTGGCCTGCCGGGTCATCGTCGTGAGCAGCTGCATGTGCTCCAGCTGGGCGATGTCGTTCAGCGAGTCGTTGATGCGGAAGCCACCGAGCGTGGTGGCGGCGACGACCGGCAGGGTCAGCAGCGACACGAGTCGCGTGCTGATGCGCCAGTTCTGCATGGCGAATCGCGAACCGGGCCCGCTGGGGGCCTTCGGTATCGCCACGTCCTTGTCGGCCGGCTCTTCGCTCTTCGTCTTGCCCCGGGGCTTGAGGCGCGCCTTCGCCTTCACCGCGTTCACCGTGGTGGAGGAGTCGGGGCCTGCGCCATCGGCAGCCGGCCCGCGGTTCTGGGCGTGCTGGGGCGAGGAGCCACGGTCGATCCCGCCGCGCGGCTCCTGCTCCGCCGCAGCGCTGCCATCCCTCTTGAATCGTCCCTGCACTAGCGTCGCAACCTCTGGACCAGGCGTCCCGCCGGGCGACCGGTGGGACGGTGTCGAGTCGTGGGGCGTTTCGGCCCCATGGTGGTCGTCGGTGACCGGCGCGTCTCCCTCTCCTTGCCGCCGCGCGCGGCGCTGTGTCGCGCCACCTGCGCGCCGGCTGTTCCCGCGGCGGTCCCGCGAATTCCAGCACAGTGGCGGATCTCCAACAAGGTGCGCGTGTCGGCCTGGGGTGGTGGTGACGTTCCGCAGTGGGAATGTCACGCCGTGTGGGCCGCGTTTCGGGGCGAACCGGACTTACGCCGACCAAACGCAGTGGCTGGCAAGGTGTCCCAGTCGAGATGATCAGGAGCGGAATGGCTGATTCAGTGGCGCAATGTCCGTTTCGCCACCCGAAATTGACTGCCTGGTATGACCGTATTGTCGGGTCACAGGTGAGCAAACTCACACAGCCGTGGCCATTACTTCCCGGTTGGGCCGGGGAATCGGATGTTTAGCCTTGCCCTTTACAGGGTTGAAGGATCCGACAACCCCCACCCGACAACACGAGCCGAGGGCCCGAAACACCGTGAAGACGACGATGATGTTCCGCAACATAGCCAACCCCCGCCGCACCACCCTCGCGCACCTCAAGGACGCCGAAGAGCTGCAGGCGATCGAGGCTCCGGAGCACGCCGTCGAGCTGCCCGCCCAGACCGCGAACCCGCGCCGCACGATCCTGATGGACGCGCCGGTCGCCGCCGCGCGGTAAGCCACTCGGGAAAAGGAGCGCGAAGCGCCGCTGCCCGCCGCGTTAGCCTGGACACGCAGACTCCAGCCAGCGGAAATACAGAGGGGCAGACGCAACACGTGCGCATCGCCAGGTTCTCCATCGACGGCAATGTCGCGTTCGGCGCGGTCGAGGGCAGCACTGCCCCCGGCGCCGAGGGTGAGCTCGTCCTCGACATCATCAAGGGCATTCCGTTCGCGGACTTCGAGCTCTCGGGCACGAAGGTCCCGCTGAGCAAGGTCCGGCTGCTGCCGCCCGTGCTCCCGAACAAGGTCGTGGCCATCGGCCGCAACTACGCGGAGCACGCGGCAGAGCTCGGAAACGCCATCTTCGACGATCAAGGCCGTCCCGAGGCGCCGATCACCTTCTTCAAGCCCTCCACCTCGGTGGTCGGCCCGGGCGACCCGATCGCGTACCCCTCCTTCTCCCAGGACCTCCACCACGAGGCGGAGCTCGCCGTGGTCATCGGCCGCATGTGCCGCGAGGTCCCGAAGGAGCGCGTCAAGGACGTGATCCTCGGCTACACCTGCGCCAACGACGTCACCGCGCGCGACGTCCAGCAGCGCGAGAAGCAGTGGGCCCGGGCCAAGGGCTTCGACAGCTCCTGCCCCCTCGGCCCCTGGATCGAGACCGACCTCGACCCGACCGACCTGACCATCCAGTGCACCGTCAACGGCGAACAGCGCCAGCTCGGCCGCACCAGCGACATGGTCCGCTCCATCGAGGACCTGATCGTCCACATCACCGAGGCCATGACGCTGCTCCCCGGCGACGTCATCCTCACGGGGACCCCGGCCGGAGTCGGCCCCCTCAACGTCGGCGACGAGGTCGCCGTCACCATCGAAGGCATCGGCACTCTCACCAACAAGGTGATCAAGCGTGGCTAACGCGAACGTCCGCGTACGTTTCTGTCCCTCCCCGACCGGCAACCCCCACGTGGGCCTGGTCCGGACCGCCCTCTTCAACTGGGCGTTCGCCCGCCACCACGGCGGTACGTTCGTCTTCCGCATCGAGGACACCGACGCGGCCCGCGACTCCGAGGAGTCGTACGAGCAGCTGCTCGACTCGCTGCGCTGGCTCGGCTTCACCTGGGACGAGGGCCCCGAGGTCGGCGGCCCGCACGCCCCGTACCGCCAGTCCGAGCGCATGGACGTCTACGCGGACGTGGCCCAGCGCCTGCGCGAGGGCGGGTACGCGTACGACTGCTACTGCACGACCGAGGAGCTGGACGCGCGCCGCGCCGCAGCCCGCGCCGCCGGCAAGCCCTCCGGCTACGACGGCCACTGCCGCGAGCTGACCCAGGTGCAGCTGGAGGCGTACCAGGGCGAGCACCGCCCCTCGATCGTCCGCTTCCGGATGCCCGACGAGCCGATCACCTTCACCGACCTGGTCCGCGGCGAGCTGACCTTCACCCCGGAGAACGTGCCGGACTTCGGCATCCTGCGGGCCAACGGCGCGCCGCTCTACACGCTCGTCAACCCGGTCGACGACGCGCTGATGCAGATCACGCACGTGCTCCGCGGCGAGGACCTGCTGTCCTCCACCCCGCGCCAGATCGCGCTGTACAAGGCGCTGATCGAGATCGGCGTCGCCACGGACGTCCCGCGGTTCGGCCACCTGCCGTACGTGATGGGCGAGGGCAACAAGAAGCTCTCCAAGCGCGACCCCGAGTCCTCGCTCAACCTGTACCGCGAGCGCGGCTTCCTCCCCGAGGGCCTGCTGAACTACCTCTCGCTCCTCGGCTGGTCCTTCTCCAAGGACCAGGACGTCTTCTCGATCGAGGAGATGGTGGCCAAGTTCGACATCGACGGCGTGAACGCCAACCCGGCGCGCTTCGACCTCAAGAAGGCCGAGTCGATCAACGGCGACCACATCCGCCTCCTCGACCCGAAGGCCTTCGCGGACGCCTGCACCCCGTGGCTCCGGGCCCCGCACGCCAACTGGGCGCCCGAGGAGTTCGACGCCGAGGCCTGGGCGGCCATCGCGCCGTACGCCCAGACCCGCGTGACGGTCCTGTCCGACATCACGGCCAACGTCGACTTCCTGTTCCTGAAGGAGCCGGTCGAGGACCAGCCGTCGTGGGACAAGGCGATGAAGGGCGAGCCCGCGGCCCTCCTGACCACCGCCCGCGCCAACCTGGACGCCGCCGACTGGAGCGACCCCGAGTCCCTCAAGCAGGCCGTCCTGACCGCCGGCGAGGCCCACGGCCTCAAGCTCGGCAAGGCGCAGGCCCCGGTCCGCGTGGCGGTCACCGGCCGTACGGTCGGCCTGCCGCTCTTCGAGTCCCTCCAGATCCTGGGCAAGGAGCGCTCGCTGTCGCGCATCGACGCGGCCCTGGCGAAGCTCGCCGCGTAGGCGCAGCCCGTACGCAGGTCCCCCAGGGGGCGGCAGCCGGACATCCCGGCAGCCGCCCCCTGACGCGTTGTCCGGGCGCCTGCGGACGTCCGCCGGCGCCCGCTGCCGGAGCCGCGGACTTGGGCAAACCCTTCAGACGGCGCCCGCGGATGTCGTAGCGTCGGAGGCATGCCGATCCGCGCCGTGCTGTGGGACATCGACGACACCCTGTTCGACTACACCGGGGCGGACAGCGCCGGCCTCGCGCGCCGGCTCGCCGAGGAGGGCATCGCACAGCGCTACGGATCCCCCGCGCAGGCGCTTGCGCTGTGGCGGGAGATCACGACCCGCCACTGGGACCGCTTCGCCGCCGGGGAGGTGGGCTTCCAGGAGCAGCGCCGGGACCGCGTACGGGACTTCCTCCGCGAGCCCGGGATGAGCTCCGCCGAGGCCGACGGCTGGTTCGACCGGTACGTCGAGCACTACAAGGCCGCCTGGACGCTGTTCCCCGACGTCGTGCCCGTACTGGACGCCCTCGCGGGCGGCTACCGGCACGGGGTGCTCTCCAACTCCTCCACGGCCAACCAGGACCCGAAGCTTCGCCATCTCGGCCTGCGCGAGCGCTTCGAGGTGCTCCTCTGCGCCGCGGAACTGGGTGTCAGCAAGCCCGAGGCCCAGGCCTTCCTCGCCGCCTGCGAGGCGCTCGGACTGCCGCCGGGCGAGGTCGCGTACGTGGGGGACCAGCCGGAGATCGATGCGCGCGGGGCCCGCGACGCCGGGCTGACCGCGGTCTGGCTCGACCGGGACGGCGCGCGCGGGCCGGGCCCCGGCGGCGTGCACCGGATCGACGGTCTCGTCCGGCTCCCGGAGCTGCTGGCCTCGGATACCCGTTTTGGAGCACGGTCAGGCATCCGGTAATGTTCTTTCTGCGCCGCCGGAGCGGGCCGAAAGGCCGGACGGAGGCGCCACTCGAAAGAAAAGCCCCTCAGGGGTTGACTTTCGGTGGGGTATAGTGTAATTGGCAACACGAGGGTTTCTGGTTCCCTTATTCTAGGTTCGAGTCCTGGTACCCCAGCGCAGTGCAGTAGTAACGCAGTGCTTTGCCCCCGTTGTGTAGCGGCCTAGCACGCCGCCCTCTCAAGGCGGTAGCGCCGGTTCGAATCCGGTCGGGGGTACTGGTCTGGTATAGACCACATTGGGCTATGGTGTAATTGGCAACACGAAGGTTTCTGGTTCCTTTGTTCTAGGTTCGAGTCCTGGTAGCCCAGCGCAGTACAGAGCAAGCCCCCGTTGTGTAGCGGCCTAGCACGCCGCCCTCTCAAGGCGGTAGCGCCGGTTCGAATCCGGTCGGGGGTACGCACGGAAGAGGCCCTCCGCGTTCATCGCGGAGGGCCTCTTCGCTGTTCCCGCACCCCCTCCGGCGTCGGCGCCGGGCCCCCGTACAAGTGCGGGCCCGGAGGCGCGTGTTCGGACGTGTGCGGCGTCGTACGCGCCCCCGGACCCGGGGGATGGGGGAGGGGCCTGCGGCCGGGAGGGCGTCAGCCGGAGCGGCGCAGGGCCTCCGACAGGCGGGCGGCCGCGTCGATGACGGCCTGGGCGTGCATCCGGCCCGGGTGGCGGGTCAGGCGCTCGATCGGCCCGGAGACCGACACGGAGGCCACCACGCGGTTCGACGGCCCGCGCACCGGCGCGGAGACGGACGCCACGCCGGGCTCCCGCTCGCCGATCGACTGCGCCCAGCCGCGGCGCCGTACACCCGACAGGGCCGTGGCCGTGAAGCGCGCGCCCTGCAGCCCGCGGTGAAGCCGCTCGGGCTCCTCCCAGGCCATCAGGATCTGCGCGGCCGAGCCCGCCTTCATCGGGAGCGTCGAGCCCACCGGGACGGTGTCCCGCAGACCCGACAGCCGCTCGGCGGCCGCCACGCAGATGCGCATGTCTCCCTGACGGCGGTAGAGCTGCGCGCTCTCGCCCGTCACGTCACGTAGGTGGGTGAGTACCGGTCCCGCCGTGGCCAGCAGGCGGTCCTCGCCGGCCGCGGCGGCGAGCTCCGCCAGCCGCGGTCCGAGGATGAACCGGCCCTGCATGTCCCTCGCCACCATCCGGTGGTGTTCCAGTGCCACGGCCAGGCGATGTGCCGTGGGTCGTGCGAGCCCTGTCGCCGCGACCAGCCCGGCGAGGGTGGCCGGACCGGACTCCAGTGCGCTCAGTACCAGAGCTGCCTTGTCGAGAACGCCGACGCCGCTAGAGTTGTCCATGAAACGATATTCGCGTCTCACACTGTGAAACGCAAGTTCAATTTTTCCAAGAACCAGCGAGTCTGTATGTACGGGTCCACGAACCACTGGATCCGGGACGGTGAGCCGGAGGGAAAGCGATGGGTAGGACACTCGCGGAGAAGGTCTGGGACGACCACGTCGTCCGGCGCGCCGAGGGCGAGCCCGACCTCCTCTTCATTGATCTGCACCTGCTGCACGAGGTGACCAGCCCCCAGGCCTTCGAGGGCCTGCGCCAGGCCGGCCGCAAGGTCCGGCGGCTGGACCTCACCATCGCCACCGAGGACCACAACACCCCCACCATCGACATCGACAAGCCGATCGCGGACCCGGTCTCCCGGGCCCAGCTGGAGACGCTGCGGGCGAACTGCGCCGAGTTCGGCGTGCGCCTGCACTCCCTGGGCGATGTCGAGCAGGGCGTCGTCCACGTGGTGGGACCGCAGCTGGGCCTGACCCAGCCGGGCACCACCGTGGTCTGCGGCGACTCGCACACCTCCACGCACGGCGCCTTCGGCGCTCTGGCCTTCGGCATCGGCACCAGCCAGGTCGAGCACGTGCTGGCCACGCAGACGCTGCCGCTGGCCCGCCCGAAGACGATGGCGATCACCGTCACCGGCGCGCTGGCCGACGGCGTCACCGCCAAGGACCTGATCCTGGCGATCATCGCGAAGATCGGCACCGGCGGCGGGCAGGGCTACATCCTGGAATACCGCGGCGAGGCCATCGAGCAGCTCTCGATGGAAGCGCGCATGACCATCTGCAACATGTCGATCGAGGCCGGCGCCCGCGCGGGCATGATCGCCCCCGACCGGACCACCTTCGACTACCTGGAGGGCCGCGACCACGCCCCCGAGGGCGCGGACTGGGACGCGGCGGTCGCGTACTGGCAGACCCTGCGCACCGACGAGGACGCGGTCTTCGACGCCGAGGTCGTCATCGACGGCACCACGCTGTCGCCGTTCGTCACCTGGGGCACCAACCCGGGCCAGGGCGCGCCCCTGTCGGCCAACGTCCCCGACCCTGCTTCGTACGAGGACGCTTCGGAGCGCCACGCCGCCGAAAAGGCCCTGGAGTACATGGGGTTGACGGCCGGGCAGCCGCTGCGCGAGATCAAGGTCGACACCGTCTTCGTAGGTTCGTGCACCAACGGCCGCATCGAGGACCTGCGTGCCGTCGCCTCCATCGTCGAGGGCCGCAAAGTCGCCGACGGCGTACGGATGCTGGTCGTCCCGGGCTCCGTCCGGGTCGCCCTGCAGGCCGTGGAGGAGGGCCTGGACAAGGTCTTCAAGGAGGCCGGCGCCGAATGGCGGCACGCGGGCTGCTCGATGTGCCTGGGCATGAACCCCGACCAACTGGCCCCCGGCGAGCGCTCCGCGTCCACCTCCAACCGCAACTTCGAGGGCCGGCAGGGCAAGGGCGGGCGGACCCACCTGGTCTCCCCGCAGGTGGCCGCCGCCACCGCGGTGCTGGGCCATCTGGCCTCGCCCGCCGACCTGTCCGACGCCACCGCGACCGCCGGAGTCTGAACCATGGAAGCCTTCACCACCCACACCGGCCGGGCCGTCCCGCTGCGCCGCTCCAACGTCGACACGGACCAGATCATCCCGGCCCACTGGCTGAAGAAGATCACCCGCGACGGGTTCGAGGACGGGCTCTTCGAGGCCTGGCGCAAGGACCCCGAGTTCGTCACGAACCGCCCCGAGCGCCAGGGCGCGACCGTGCTGATCGCCGGTCCCGACTTCGGCACCGGCTCCTCCCGCGAGCACGCCGTCTGGGCCCTGCAGAACTTCGGGTTCAAGACGGTCATCTCCTCCCGCTTCGCCGACATCTTCCGCGGCAACTCGCTGAAGAACGGTCTGCTGACGGTGGTCCTGCCGCAGGAGGCCGTCGACCGGCTGTGGGAGCTGACCGAGGCCGACCCGACCGCCGAGGTGACGGTCGACCTGGTCGCCCGCCAGGTCCGCGCGGCGGGAATCGAGGCGGAGTTCGAACTTGACGACAACGCCCGCTGGCGCCTGCTGGAGGGTCTGGACGACATCTCGCTCACCCTTCAGAACGAAGCGGACATCGACACGTACGAAAGCGCCCGACCGAGCTTCAAGCCGCGCACGATTAGGGTCTGATTCCGGCCTGATCAGCGCTTATTCACCTCCGGGTGATCACATCGACAACACTGTGCCCCCCGCCCTCCGGCGGGGGGCACAGCCGTGTGTTGAGGCCCCGTGAGGCGACAACTCGCCCCAGATGGCACAATCTGTGCATGGAACGCGACAGTCAACTTGAGCTCTACGAACTCGTCGCGGACCGGCTGAAAGAAGCACACACAAGGGTGCGCACACTGCAAGTCCCGGAGGGCGTAAGGATGGCGCTGTCCCGGAAGCTGTTGGTCGTCACGGCCGCGGCGAAGCACGATCTCGCCGATGCGGCAAGGCGCCTGGACAGGTTGATGAAGGACCTCGACGAGGGTCGATTCCCTGAAGGCGACTGATGCGAAGGAACTCCGTAACGACCTACACCGTTGCGGCACTAGGGTGATTAGCCCGTTTCGTGTTTGATTTGCGGTATATATCCGCCTAACGTGCGAAATAAGCTTGAACACATTCGTTCTGGCGAAGTCTCCGAAGGGGAAGACGTGAACAAGGCGCAGCTCGTAGAAGCGATTGCCGACAAGCTGGGCGGCCGCCAGCAGGCCGCGGACGCTGTCGACGCGGTACTGGACGCGATGGTCCGCGCCGTGGTCGCGGGCGACCGGGTCTCGGTCACGGGCTTCGGCTCGTTCGAGAAGGTCGACCGCCCGGCCCGCTACGCCCGCAACCCGCAGACGGGTGAGCGCGTCCGGGTCAAGAAGACCTCTGTTCCCCGCTTCCGCGCGGGCCAGGGCTTCAAGGACCTGGTCGCGGGCACCAAGAAGCTGCCCAAGGGCGGCGAGGTGTCGGTGAAGAAGGCGCCCAAGGGCAGCCTTTCCGGCGGCGCTTCCGCGACGGTCAAGAAGGCCGTGGCCAGGAAGGCCACCACCGCCAAGAAGGCGGCGGCGAAGACCGCGGTAGCCAAGAAGACCACCGCGAAGAAGGTCGTGGCGAAGAAGGTGGTCGCCAAGACCGCCGTGAAGAAGACCACGGCGACGGCGAAGAAGGCCACCGCCACGGCCAAGAAGGCCGCGGCGACGGCGAAGAAGACCACCACCACCGCCAAGAAGACGGCTCCGGCGGCCAAGAAGGCCACCGCGAAGACCACGGCGCCCGCCAAGAAGACGACGGCGCGCAAGACCACCGCGAAGAAGACCACGGCCCGTAAGAAGTAAGGCCACGAGTCACACACGCCGGGCCGGCTTCCCCCTCCTGGGGAAGCCGGCCCGCGGTGCTGTTCGTGCAGGTCAGAAGGTCTGCAGGGTGACCAGCGTGATCCGCAGGGCCGGCCCCTCGCCGTCCGTCTCGATCCGGACCCGCTGGCCGGGCCGCAGCAGCCTCAGGCCGCCCGCGTCGAAGGCCGGGGCCTCGAAGGGCACCGGGGTGCCGTCGTCCAGCAGCACACTGCCGCTGCGGGTCTGGGAGTCGTACGTGTACGCGGTCGCCTGCATACGGGCACTGTATCGGGCCGTGTGACGGCCCACACCGAGGACGAGGGCCGTCCGCAGATCCGCTCCCGTGTCCACGTCCCGGCGTACGCTCTCGACGCCCGTGAGGGCTATTTCCGCGGCTCCCGAGGCCGAATGCCGAGCCCGTGACGGGCCCCCGAACGAGGGTGCCAATTCCACGTCCGGCGCAGCGGAAAGCAGGGTCGTGCCGATTCCCGCGGCGTCCGCCAGAAATGCCCGCGGAAATACGGATGCGGCTTCGAGCACGCGTAGCAATTCCGGCGGCCGCAGCGCGGGCAGATCCGCGTTCATAGCGGCCACCGCCGCCCCGGGCCGGGCCCGGCGTATCTCGCGCGCCCCGTGGGCCAGCGCCGCGTTCAGCCCGGCGGCCGGGATGTCCGGCACGATCCGCGCCCCCAGCCGCGCCAGTTCCTTTCCGGCCTCGGCGTCGTCCGTGACGACCACCACATCCGCGACCGCTGCGCAGGCCAGCGCCCCCGCCACGGTGTCCTGCGCGAACGCCAGCGCGAGACCGGCGCGGGACGCGCCCACGGCCGCCGCCAGACGGCTCTTGGCCACCGCCAGGGGCTTCAGCGGGACCACCAGACTCCAGACCGCGTTCGTGGCGGCCCCCTTCCCTCCGGTGCGCGTCCGTCCATGCGTCGACCACGGCCGGGTCATGGCCCGGTCATGCGTCGGCCCATTGTCGCCTCCGCCCGGTCGACCCGGAGGTCCGGTGCTCCGGGCGGGGCGTACGGTGTTCTCGACAGAGACCGGACCTGAGGCCACACTTGTCCGCCCAGGGGTGCCCAAGCCGCGCACCGGTCCTAGAGGAAGGTGTCCGAGTGTCCCGCCGCAGAATCGGCTTCTGGTACCGCCTGGCGGCGGTCATCGCAAAACCGCCGCTGGTGGTGCTCTTCAAGCGGGACTGGCGGGGAATGGATCACATTCCGGCCGACGGCGGGTTTATCACGGCCGTCAATCACAACTCGTATCTGGACCCGCTCTCCTACGCGCACTTCCAGTACAACACCGGCCGGGTGCCCCGATTGCTCGCGAAGGCGGCCCTCTTCAAGGTCCCCATTGTCGGCGCGATCCTGCGCGGCTCCGGCCAGATCCCCGTCTACCGCGAGACCACCAACGCCCTGGACGCATTCCGGGCCGCCGTGGACGCGATCGAGCGCGGCGAATGCGTGGCCTTTTATCCGGAAGGCACCCTCACCCGCGATCCGGACATGTGGCCGATGGCCGGCAAGACCGGCGCGGCGCGGGTGGCGCTGATGACCAAGGCGCCCGTCATCCCGGTGGCCCAGTGGGGCGCGAACCTCGCCATGCCGCCGTACGCCAGGGAGAACAAGGTCCGGCTGTTCCCGCGCAAGACCCTCCAGGTGCTGGCCGGACCCCCCGTGGACCTCTCCGAGTTCCACGACCGGGAGCCCACCCCGGACGTGCTCAAGGAGGTCACCGAGACCATCATGGCGGCCATCACGGAGCTGCTGGAGGAGCTGCGCGGCGAGAAGGCGCCCGAGCAGCTGTACGACCATCGCAAGGCCAGGCTGGAACAGCGGCGCAAGGCCGCGGGGGAGGACCAGAAGTGACACGTCCCGTGAAGGCAGCCGTCTTCGGAACCGGCTCCTGGGGCACGGCCTTCGGCATGGTGCTCGCCGACGCAGGCTGCGAGGTGACCCTGTGGGGCCGCCGCAGCGAGGTCGTCGACGCCATCAACACCGGCCGGACCAACCCGGACTACTTCCCGGACGTCGAACTCCCCGCGAACATGCGCGCCACCACCGACCCGGCCGAGGCCGCGGCCGGCGCCGACTTCGCGGTCCTCGCCATCCCCTCCCAGACCCTGCGCGGCAACCTCGCCGAATGGGCCCCGCTCCTGCCCGCCGACGCCGTGCTCGTCTCCCTCATGAAGGGCATCGAACTCGGCAGCGCCAAGCGCATGAGCGAGGTCATCGAGGAGGTGGCCAAGGTCCCCGCCGAGCGCGTCGCCGTCGTCACCGGCCCCAACCTGGCCCGTGAGATCGCCGCCCGGCAGCCGGCCGCCGCCGTCGTCGCCTGTTCCGACGAGGCCGTCGCGCAGCGCCTCCAGGCCGCCTGCCACACCCCGTACTTCCGCCCGTACACGAGCACCGACGTCATCGGCTGCGAGCTGGGCGGCGCCGTCAAGAACGTCATCGGCCTCGCCGTCGGCATCGCGGACGGGATGGGCCTGGGCGACAACACCAAGGGCTCCCTCATCACCCGCGGTCTGGCCGAAGCGACCCGGCTGGGCCTGGCGATGGGCGCCGACCCGCTCACCTTCTCCGGCCTGGCGGGCCTCGGCGACCTCGTCGCCACCTGCTCCTCGCCGCTCTCCCGCAACCACACCTTCGGCACCAACCTCGGCCGCGGAATGACGCTGGAGGAGACCATCGCGGTCACCAAGCAGACCGCCGAGGGCGTCAAGTCCTGCGAGTCGGTGGCCGATCTGGCCCGCCGCCACGGGGTGGACATGCCGATCACCGACACCGTCGTCGACATCGTCCACCACGGCAAGCCGCCGCTGGTCGCGCTGAAGGAACTCATGGGGCGCAGCGCCAAACCGGAACGCCGCTGACTCCTTTCCGGACGCATGACCGGGTATCGTCGTGGCGATATGAGCAGCGAGAACCTCCCCCAGACCCCTGAGCAGCAGGGCCGCAAGCCCCGCGTGGCCGTCGTGTTCGGCGGCCGCAGCTCGGAACACGCCATCTCGGTCGTCACCGCGGGCGCCGTGCTGCGCTCCATCGACCGGTCCAAGTACGAGGTGCTGCCCATCGGCATCACCACGGACGGCCGGTGGGCGCTGACCGCCGACGAGCCCGCGCGGATGGCCATCGCCGACCGCAAGCTCCCGAGCGTCGAGGAGCTCGCGGACTCCGAGGACGGCGCCGTCGTGCTCTCCGTCGACCCGGCCAACCGCGAGGTCGTCTACACCGAGCCGGGCGCCGTCCCCAAGGCGCTGGGCGAGGTCGACGTCGTCTTCCCGATGCTGCACGGCCCGTACGGCGAGGACGGCACCCTGCAGGGCCTCCTGGAGCTCTCCGGCATCCCGTACGTCGGCTCGGGCGTCCTCGCCTCGGCCGTCGGCCAGGACAAGGAGTACATGAAGCGGGTCTTCACCTCCTTCGGCCTCCCCGTCGGCCCGTACGTGACCATCCGGCCCCGCGAGTGGGACGCCGACCGGGACGCCGCGACGGCGCGGATCCTGGACTTCGCCGTCGAGCACGGCTGGCCGCTCTTCATCAAGCCCGCCCGGGCCGGCTCCTCCATCGGCATCACCAAGGTCGACGACGCGTCCGGCCTGGACGCGGCGGTCCGCGAGGCCCAGCGCCACGACCCGAAGATCATCGTGGAGGCGCTGCTGCGCGGCCGCGAGATCGAGTGCGGGGTGCTGGAGTTCGAGGACGGGCCGCGCGCGAGCGTGCCCGCCGAGATCCCTCCGGTCTCCAGCCACGACTTCTACGACTTCGAGGCGAAGTACATCGACTCCGCCTCCGGGCTGGTGCCCGCTCCGCTCACCCCGGAGCAGACCGCCGAGGTGCAGCGGCTCGCGATCGAGGCGTTCGACGCCGCGTCCTGCGAGGGCCTGGTGCGCGCCGACTTCTTCCTCACGGAGGACGGCACGTTCGTCATCAACGAGATCAACACGATGCCGGGCTTCACCCCGATCTCCATGTACCCGCGGATGTGGCAGGAGTCGGGCGTCGAGTACCCGGAGCTGGTGGACCGCCTGATCCAGGCGGCCCTGAGCCGCTCCACCGGCTTGCGCTAGCAACAGCCGAAGGCGCCGTACATGCCGACCGCCCGCCGGGATTCCCGGCGGGCGGTCGGTGTGCAAAGGGGTGTCCGGCCCTCGTCAGTACGAGGAGATGCCCTCGGGGACGGTCCTGGCCACCACGGTGGACAGCCCGACCAGCATCCCCGCATCCGTGGCATGCTCCTTGTCGACCCGGACCTCGGTGTACGCGAGCCGCATCCCGGTGATGAACCGGAAGCCCCCGCCGGCGCTGTCGGGGACCTTCAGCGCCAGCCACCGGACGCCGTTCACCTCGACGCCCTCCTGCTTCACATCCGCCATCTCGGGGGGTTTGGGGATACCGCACCGCAGTACGATCGCCGAGCCGCCCCACGCGGCGGTCAGATCCGACTCCGGCGCTGCCTCGCCCCGCGCCAGGCCGGCCACCGTCTCCGGGAGTTCCTTGTGCAGTGCTGCACAGAACCCCGCGACGTCGGCGGGCGGCGTGGGCGGCGGGTCCACCCGGGCTCCGGAATCACCCGGGGCACAGCCCGCGAGGGCCAGTACCGCGGCCAGTACGGGCAGGGCGGGCAGACGCAGGGGCCGGCGGTGGAAGGTCATCACCGGCCAAGAGTAGACGGGGGCTACAGATGGACCACCGGGCAGGTCAGAGTGCGGGTGATGCCCTCCACCTGCTGCACCTTGGCGACGACCATGCGGCCGAGGTCGTCGACGGTGTCCGCCTGGGCGCGCACGATCACGTCGTACGGGCCCGTCACGTCCTCGGCCTGGATCACCCCCGGGATCTGGCTGATGGACTCGGCGACGAACGACGCCTTGCCCACCTCGGTCTGGATAAGGATGTACGCCTGTACCACGGAACCTCCAGGGCGGCCACGAGGATCGATTCCCCTAACCTTCGGGTGGGCCCAGGGATTCGGGTGGGCCCGGGGAAGAAGGGACGCCACGGTACCGCGTTGCCGAGCACCACGGGGAGACCCGGGGGCCCGGCGCCACGCACGGCGGGGCGTACGGAGAGCAGAAGTTGACGTATCTGTTGACGGTACCCAGAGCTGTGACGGCTCGCGACCGCAAGCGGACTGGGCAAGAAGGGGCACAGCGATGAAGGGCACTGTGGGCGAGCTGGGGGAGTTCGGGCTCATTCGGGAGCTCACCTCACGGCTCACCACCACCCCGGCGGTCCGGCTCGGACCGGGCGACGACGCCGCGGTCGTGTCGGCCCCCGACCGGCGGGTCGTGGCGAGCACCGACATCCTGCTCGAGGGCAGGCACTTCCGGCGCGACTGGTCCACGGCGTACGACGTCGGCCGCAAGGCCGCCGCGCAGAACCTCGCCGACATCGCGGCCATGGGCGCGGTGCCGACGGCGCTGCTGCTCGGCCTCGTCGTCCCGGCCGAGCTGCCGGTCACCTGGCCCACCGAGCTGATGGACGGCATCCGCGACGAGTGCCAGGTCGCCGGTGCGGCCGTGGTCGGCGGCGATGTCGTCCGCGGGGACACCATCACCGTGGCCATCACCGCCCTCGGCGACCTGCGCAACCACGAGCCCGTGCTGCGCTCCGGCGCCCAGCCCGGCGACGTCGTGGCCGTCACGGGCTGGCTGGGCTGGTCCGCGGCCGGGTTCGCCGTGCTCTCGCGCGGGTTCCGCTCCCCGCGGGCCTTCGTCGAGGCGCACCGGCGCCCCGAACCCCCGTACCACGCGGGCCCCGCGGCCGCCGGGCTCGGCGCCACGGCGATGACCGACGTCAGCGACGGCCTGATCGCCGACCTCGGGCACATCGCGGAGGCCAGCAAGGTACGGATCGACCTGCGCTCGGGAGCCGTCGACATCCCGACGCAGATGCACGACATCGGGCAGGCTGTCGGGGTCGACCCCTTGCAGTGGGTGCTCACCGGAGGGGAAGATCACGCCATCGTGGCGACCTTCCCGCCCGATGTGAAACTGCCGGCCCGGTGGAAGGTCATCGGGGAGGTGCTGAACCGGTCCGCGCTGCCCCAGGTGACCGTGGACGGCGCCCCCTGGACGAGCACCGGCGGCTGGGACCACTTCGGCTCCGACCCGTCCATCGAGGAGACCTCCAGATGACCGACGCGCCACCGCTGTGCCTGACCGTCGCCGGATCCGATTCCGGCGGTGGCGCCGGGATCCAGGCCGACCTCAAGACGATGCTGGCACTCGGCGTGCACGGGATGAGCGTGGTGACGGCCGTGACCGCGCAGAACTCCCTCGGGGTGCAGGGAGTCTGGGAACTGCCCGCCGAAGCCGTGAAGGCCCAGTACCGGGCCGTCGTGGACGACATGGGCGTCCACGCCGTCAAGACCGGCATGCTGGCCTCCACCGCGCTGGTGGAGACGGTGGCCGAGCTGCTGGCCGCCACCTCCGCCCCCGCCGTCGTGGATCCGGTCGGGGTGTCCAAGCACGGGGACGCGCTGCTCGCCGCCTCGGCGCTGGACGCCGTACGCAAGGAGCTGCTGCCGCGGGCCACCGTGGCCACCCCGAACCTGGACGAGGTGACCCAGCTCACGGGCGTCATCGTGGAGAGCGAGGACGACATGCGGCGGGCCGCCGACGCCGTGCTCGCTTACGGGCCCCAGTGGGCGCTCGTCAAGGGCGGGCACCTGGCCGCCCACGGGGGCCAGGCCGCCGACCTGCTCACCGACGGGGACACGCAGCTGTGGCTGCGGGCGCCGCGCCACGGCAACCGGCACACCCACGGCACCGGCTGCACCCTCGCCAGCGCGATCGCCGCAGGGCTCGCCAAGGGACAGGACGTCCCGCAGGCCGTCATGGAGGCCAAGGAGTACGTGAGCGGTGCCATCGCGGCCGGCTTCGCGCTCGGCGGCGGCATCGGCCCGGTGGACCACGCCTGGGAGTGGCACCACTGACGGCGCCGGAACGGCAGAAGAACACCGCGTCACATGACGCGGTGGTCTTCCCCTGCCCGGTCGGTCGAGGCAAGTGCAAGGCAAAAGGCCGGCCCACGAGGTGGACCGGCCTTCTTGGCAACCGGAAAGGGCTGCGCTACGACGGTTGGCGTCAGCGCGAGACCTTGCCGGCCTTGATGCACGAGGTGCAGACGTTGAGGCGCTTCGGCGTCCCACTGACCATGGCACGAACGCGCTGGATGTTCGGGTTCCAGCGACGCGAGGTGCGGCGGTGCGAGTGGGAGATGTTGTTGCCGAAGCTCGGCCCCTTGGCGCAAACGTCGCAGTTGGCAGCCACAGGTCACTCCAAAGACTTCAGATGCACTTACAGTGAAATCCGGCGCACCGGATCAGAAGTCTGAGAAGTCTGAGTGGTTTGCCGGGGGAATTGGCCCGACTCTCATCGGGCAACCGGAGCAGCATACAACGACTGCGTCCGTCCAAGAAAACTACCATGGCCGCCGCCGATCCCGCCCGTGGCCCCTGACACCCCGCAGTCCTTGGTTACCCTGCGGTGAACCCTGGCCCGCACGAGGAGGAACGCCCGGTGCAGCACGAGCCGCAGCCGCAGCCCGCCGACGAGCTCGACGCCGAAGCGGTGCGCACCTGGAGCTCGCTGGCCGTGGCCGCGCTGGGCCGGGCCCGCGAGGACATCGACGCGATCAACGTCTACCCCGTCGCGGACGCGGACACCGGGACCAACCTCTACCTGACCGCCGAGTCGGCGGACCGCGCCCTGGCCGAGGCGCTCGGAACACCACCCGCAGGTGTGAGCGAGACCACAGCGGACGCCACCCTGGCGGAGGCCGTACGGGCCTACGCGCACGGCGCCCTCATAGGCGCCCGCGGGAACTCCGGGACGATCCTCGCGCAGCTGCTGCGCGGAGTGGCCGACGTGCTCGGCGACGAGCCCGGGGGCCGTGGGCCCGGCCGGCTGCTGGCCGAGGCCCTGACCCGGGCCGCCGAGGAGGCCTACCGGGCCGTCGCGCACCCGGTGGAGGGCACGATGCTCACCGTCGCCGCCGCCGCGGCGGCACGGGCCGCAGAGGCGGCCGGGGCGGCCGCCGGGACCGCCGCCGACGTGGCCCTGGCCGCCTACGACGGCGCCCGCGCGGCCCTCGCGGACACCCCGGGACAGCTGGCCGAGCTGGGCCGGGCCGGAGTGGTCGACGCCGGGGGCTGCGGGCTGGTCGCCGTACTCGGGGCGCTGTCGCAGGCGCTGTCGGGCCGCCCGCCCGCCGCCGAGGCCGTACGCGGCCGGGCCGTCCCCGTACCGCGGCCGCCGCAGCCCTGCGACGCCGAGGAGCAGGGCGGGCCCGCGTACGAGGTGATCTACCTGCTGGAGGCCGCCGAGCCCGCCGTGGCCGAACTGCGCGGGCGCCTCGACGGACTCGGGGACTCCCTGGTGGTGGTCGGCGGCGACGGACTGTGGAACGTGCACGTCCACGTCGACGACCCCGGCGCCGCCGTGGAGGCCGGCGTGGTCGCCGGGCGGCCCTACCGGATCCGCATCACCCACTTCGGCGACGAGCGGCGCCGGGCGCGCGGTGAGCGCGTCCAGCGGGCCGTGGTCGCCGTGGTCCCGGGCGAGGGGCTGGCCGGGCTGTGCGGGGAGGCGGGCGCGACCACCGTGCTCGCCCGCCCCGGCGAGGTCCCGGACGCCGCCGCGCTCGTCGACGCCATCCGGCGCGCGCACGCCCGCGAAGTGGTGCTGCTGCCCGGCGGCGCCGACCAGCGGGCCGTCGCCTCCGCCGCGGCCGAACAGGCCCGCGCCGACGGCGTACGGGTGGCCGTGATCCCCACCCGGTCCGCGGTCCAGGGCCTGGCCGCCCTCGCCGTCCACGACCCGGAGGGCAGCTTCGACGAGGACGTCGTCGCCATGACCGCGACCGCCGGAGCCACCCGCTACGGGGAACTCGCCGTCGCCGAACGGCAGTCCTTCACCTCCGCCGGCATCTGCCAGGCCGGGGACGTGCTCGGACTCATCGACGGCGACGTCGCCGTCATCGGCTCCGGCCTCGACGAGACCGCCCAGGCCGTCCTGGAGCGGATGCTGGGCTCCGGCGGCGAACTCGTCACCCTGGTCCTGGGGCCGGAGGTGCCGGACGCCCTCGCCGAACGCCTGGAGGCGTACGTACAGCACGGACACCTGGCGGTGGACACGGTCACCTACCGCGGCGGGCGGTACTCGGCGCCCCTCCTCATCGGGGTCGAATAGCCGACTTGTCAGCGTCATGGTGTGCAATGAAGGCGTGCCCGCGCTCGACGAAGACCTCAAGAAGACGCTCGGCCCCGCCACCGCCAAGGTGCTGGCCGAGCAGCTCGGCCTGCACACGGCCCTGGACCTGCTGCACCACTACCCGCGGCGGTACGCCGAGCGCGGCGAGCTGACCTCGCTGGCCGAGCTCGCCGACCAGATCGACGAGCACGTGACGGTCGTCGCCCAGGTCGCCGACGCCCGGATCCTGACCTTCAACGGGGGCCGCGGCAAACGCCTGGAGGTGACCATCACCGATGGCAGCGGCTGCCTCCAGCTGGTCTTCTTCGGGGCGGGCGTCCACAAGCCGCACAAGGACCTGCTGCCGGGCACCCGCGCCATGTTCGCGGGCAAGGTCGGCCTGTTCAACCGCAAGCTCCAGCTCTCCCACCCCGCGTACGAGCCGCTCGGCGCGGACGCCTCGGACCGGGACGCCGCGACCGCCTTCGCCAACCAGCTCATCCCGATCTACCCGGCCTGCGCCAAGCTGGAGTCCTGGAAGATCGCCAAGTGCGTGGACGCCGTACTGCCCAGCGCCGGGGAGGCCGTGGACCCGCTGCCGGACGCCCTGCGCGAGGGCCGCGGGCTGGTCCCGCTCACCGAGGCCCTGCTGAAGGTCCACCGGCCGGGCACCAAGGCCGACATCGAGGACGCCCGCCAGCGGCTGAAGTGGGACGAGGCCTTCGTCCTCCAAGTCGCCCTGGCCCGCCGCCGGCACGCCGACTCCCAGCTCCCCGCCGTCCCGCGCCGCCCGGCACCGGGCGGCCTGCTCGACGCCTTCGACGCCAAGCTCCCCTTCACCCTCACCGACGGCCAGCAGACGGTCTCCCGCGAGATCTTCGACGACCTGGCCACGGAACACCCCATGCACCGCCTCCTCCAGGGCGAGGTCGGCTCGGGCAAGGCCCAGCCCCTCGACTCCCTGGTCCTGACACCCACGGGTTTCCGACCCATGGGGGACATCAAGGTCGGGGACGAGGTGGTGGTGCCCTCCGGGGAGATCGCACTCGTGGGCGGTGTCTTCCCGCAAGGAGAACGCGAAGTGTGGCGGGTGGTGCTCTCGGACGGGAGCGCTGTCGAGTGCGATGACGAACACCTGTGGATCGTCGGCACGAGCTGTGGATGGCACCGTGGCCAAGAGCCCGAGGTAATGACCACGAGGGAGATCCGGTCGGACCTGTACAAGGCCGATGGATCTTCCAAGTGGTACCTGCCGGTGGCTGTTCCTGTGGACCTCGGGAACGGTGGCCGTCAACCACTGGATCCCTACCTGGTCGGCGTACTCATCGGTGACGGCTCCTTCCGGCACAACCTGAGCCTCTCCACCACGGACGACGGGATTCTGGCCGCGGTCGAGGCGGCGCTCGCCCCGGACCGCGCGATGGCCGGTGTGCCCGGATCCGCCTGCGACGACACGATCCGGATGAGCGGGCCGAGGGGAGGTGGCCGACGGAATCCCGTTGTCCAGGCGGTTCGCGATCTGGGGCTGTGGGGTACCACCTCACATGCCGAGTTCGTCCCGGACATCTACAAGAACGCACCGGTCAAGGACCGCTTGGCGGTCCTTCAAGGACTCATGGACACGGACGGCACGCTTCACGCGGACGGAATGGATGTTTCCTTCTGCTCTGCCTCCGCGCGGCTGGCGCAGGACGTGGCCTGGCTTGTGCGTTCTCTCGGTGGACGTGCTCGCGTGCTGCCCGAGAAATCGGCTTTCAACGTGTCCGTCGCGCTGCCCGAAGAGTTCGAGCCCTTCCGGCTGCCGCGCAAGGCGGCACGCATGCGGCAGAGGCCGAAGTACAACACCTTCCGGCGCGGTATCCGGACCGTTGAGCACGTTGGGCCCAAGCCGGTCCAGTGCATCAGCGTCGAGCATCCGAGCCGCGCCTATGTGACCGACAACTTCACCGTGACGCACAACACGATGGTGGCGCTGCGGGCCATGCTCGCCGTCGTCGACTGCGGCGGGCAGGCCGCCATGCTCGCGCCCACCGAGGTGCTCGCCCAGCAGCACCACCGGTCCATCACCGAGATAATGGGCGAGCTCGCCGAGGGCGGGATGCTCGGCGGCTCCGACCAGGGGACGAAGGTCGTGCTGCTCACCGGGTCCATGGGGATGCCCGCGCGCCGCCAGGCCCTGCTCGACCTGGTCACCGGCGAGGCCGGCATCGTCATCGGCACGCACGCGCTCATCGAGGACAAGGTGCAGTTCCACGACCTGGGCCTGGTCGTCGTCGACGAACAGCACCGCTTCGGCGTCGAGCAGCGCGACGCGCTGCGGTCCAAGGGGAAGCAGCCCCCGCACCTGCTGGTGATGACCGCGACCCCGATCCCGCGCACCGTCGCGATGACCGTCTTCGGGGACCTGGAGACCTCCGTCCTCGACCAGCTGCCCGCCGGCCGCTCCCCGATCGCCACCCACGTCGTCCCGGCCAAGGACAAGCCGCACTTCCTGGCCCGGGCCTGGGAGCGGGTGCGCGAGGAGGCCGAGAACGGGCACCAGGCGTACGTGGTGTGCCCGCGCATCGGCGACGGCGAGGACGACCCCAGGAAGAAGGGCTCCGCCGAGGACGACGCGGAGAAGCGGCCCCCGCTGGCCGTCCTGGAGATCGCCGAGCAGCTCAGGCGCGGGCCGCTCGCCGGGCTGTCGGTGGAGGTGCTGCACGGGCGGATGGACCCGGCGGACAAGGACGACGTCATGCGCCGCTTCGCGGCCGGCGAGGTCAAGGTGCTGGTCGCCACCACCGTCATCGAGGTCGGGGTGAACGTCCCGAACTCCACGGTCATGGTGATCATGGACGCGGACCGCTTCGGCGTCTCCCAGCTCCACCAGCTGCGCGGCCGCGTCGGCCGCGGTTCCGCGCCCGGCCTGTGCCTGCTGGTCAGCGAGATGCACGAGGCGAGCCCCGCCCGGGCCCGGCTCGCCGCGGTCGCCGCCACCCTCGACGGCTTCGAGCTCTCCCGCATCGACCTGGAACAGCGCCGGGAGGGCGACGTCCTCGGCCAGGCCCAGTCGGGCGTGCGCTCCTCGCTGCGCATGCTCGCGGTCATCGAGGACGAGGAGGTCATCGCCCAGGCCCGGGAGGAGGCCACCCGCGTGGTCGCCGACGACCCCGAGCTGCAGGGGCTGCCGGGTCTGCGGAGCGCGCTGGAGGCCCTGCTGGACACCGAGCGGGAGCAGTACCTGGAGAAGGGCTGAGCCGTGGTCGCCCGGTACCGCCCGGGGCCGTCCCGAGCGGTACGACCTATCGTGGAACTCCGCAGTAGCCATGACCGTCGTACCGAAGGACCCCAGATGACCCGCGTGATCGCCGGCAGCGCCGGCGGGCGACGGCTGACCGTGCCCCCGGGCACCGGCACCCGGCCGACCTCGGACCGGATGCGTGAAGGCCTGTTCTCCACCTGGGAGTCGCTGCACGGCATCGACGGGGCCCGGGTCCTCGACCTGTACGCGGGCTCCGGCGCCGTCGGCCTGGAGGCCCTCTCCCGCGGCGCGGCCCACGCGCTGCTGGTGGAGCCCGAGGCCAAGGCCGCCAAGGCGATCCGGGACAACATCAAGGCGCTGGGCCTGCCCGGCGCCGAGTTCCGGGCGGGCAAGGCGGAGCAGATCGTGGCGGTCCCGGCGGGCGCCGACCCGTACGACGTCGTCTTCCTGGACCCGCCGTACGCCGTCGGCCACGACGATCTTGGCGAGATCCTGCTCACACTCCGCGCCAATGGCTGGCTCACGGACGATGCGCTCGTCACCGTGGAGCGCAGTACGCGCAGCGGCGCCTTCCCGTGGCCCGAGGGCTTCGGGCCGCTGCGCTCCCGCAAGTACGGCGAAGGCACCCTTTGGTACGGTCGCGCCGCCTTCACCAGCGAAGACTCATGATGCCCGCATCGGAGAGCGAGGGACCCAAGTTGCGCCGAGCCGTCTGTCCCGGGTCATTCGACCCCATCACCAACGGACACCTCGACATCATCGGCCGGGCCTCCCGGCTCTACGACGTCGTGCACGTCGCCGTGATGATCAACCAGTCCAAGCAGGGGCTGTTCACCGTCGAGGAGCGGATCGAGCTGATCCGCGAGGCGACCGCCGACTACGGCAACATCGAGGTGGAGTCCTTCCACGGACTGCTCGTCGACTTCTGCAAGCAGCGCGACATCCCGGCCATCGTCAAGGGCCTGCGCGCGGTCAGCGACTTCGACTACGAGCTCCAGATGGCCCAGATGAACATGGGCCTCTCGGGAGTCGAGACGCTGTTCGTGCCGACCAACCCCACCTACAGCTTCCTGTCGTCCTCCCTGGTCAAGGAAGTCGCGACCTGGGGCGGCGACGTCGCCCACCTGCTGCCGCCGCACGTGCACGCGGCGCTGACCGAGCGGCTCGCGAACCGCTGACGGACTGACGGGCCGTCAGTCCGGTGCCGGGCGTTCACCCGGTGGCCTTACAGTCGTCCCGTCCGTCTCAGGAACCGCCCGAGGCCGAGAGAGTGCGAGCCCCCATGGACGTGCAGAAGAAGCTCGACGAGATCGTCGCGGCCGTCGGCGGCGCCCGGTCCATGCCCATGTCGGCCTCCTGCGTGATCAACCGCGCCGAGCTGCTCGCGCAGCTCGAAGAGGTGCGCGAGGCGCTGCCCGGCTCGCTCGCGCAGGCGCAGGAGCTCATCGGGGGCCGGCAGCAGATGGTCGAGGACGCCCGCCGCGAGGCGGAGCAGATCATCGAGTCGGCGCACGCCCAGCGCGGTTCGCTCATCTCCGACACCGAGGTCGCGCGCCGCTCGCAGGCCGAGGCGGACCGGATCCTGGCGGATGCCCGCAGGGAGGCCGACGAGATCCGCGCCGAGGCCGACGACTACGTCGACAGCAAGCTCGCGAACTTCGAGGTCGTGCTCAGCAAGACCATCGGTTCCGTCGACCGCGGCCGCGAGAAGCTCCTGGGCCGCGGGCCCGGGCTCGACGAGGACGGCTTCCCGGACGCCGAGGCGCCCGAGCGCAGCCACGATCCGCAGACGCAGCGCCAGCAGGCGGACGCGTACGTGGACACCAAGCTGGCGACCTTCGAGGCGGTCCTCTCCAAGACCCTGGAGGCGGTCGGCCGGGGCCGGCAGAAGCTTCTGGGCCGGGTGCCCACCGACGACCTCGGCGCACACATGGCCGCCCAGGACGCCGCGGGCGCGCAGCAGTCCCGCTCGGCGAGCGACGCGGACTTCCTGGCGGGCCTGGCGGAGCCCGCGGCCCCGGTGATCCCGGCGCAGGCCCAGCAGGAGCCCGCGTACGACGCGTACGGCTACCAGCAGCCGCAGCAGCAGGATGCCTACGCCTACCAGGACCCTTACGCCTACCAGCAGCAGGTCCAGCAGTCGGACCCGTACGCGGCGATGGGCTACGAGCAGCAGCCGGACCCGTACGCCGGTGCAAGCACCGGCTCCACCGGTGCGGCTTACGCCGCGCAGTACGCCGCGCAGCAGCCGCAGGCCGCACAGCACCAGACCCAGCAGGCCCAGCAGCACCCCGAGCAGCCCGCGCTCGACGAGACCAGCTTCTTCGACACGAGCATGATCAACCTGGACCAGCTGCGCCAGTACGAACAGGGTCGCTGAGGCCGGATTGGGCTCAGAGCGAAGCGCCGGGTATCCTGGCTCTTCGGTCGCGCGTATGCACCGCGATCCATGCTGCCCTTATGTGGCGGAATCTTTGATCTTCAGCGATCTGTGAAAGCAGGAACGGCCCTGAATACCCGCCTCGACCACCGCAACCCCCTCGTGTTCGACACGCACGAGCTGGGTCGGCGTCCTGGTGCCATGCAGCGGCTGTCCCGTGAGATCGCGACACCGGCGGACTTCGGTCTCGTCGGCGTCATCGGGGTACCGGAAGGCGCCCCGATGAAGCTCAGCCTCCGCCTGGAGTCGGTCATGGAAGGGGTGCTTGTCACAGGCACCGCCCGTGCATCGGCCGTAGGGGAGTGCGTAAGGTGTCTGGAGTCCGTCGAGCGCGAGCTCAAGGCGGACTTCCAGGAGATGTTCTCGTACCCTGACGCCGACGACCGGAGCCGCGCCAAAGCGGAGCCGGCCGACGACGCCGAGGACGACGAGGACACGCTCTTCCTCGAGGACGGCTTGTTCGACCTCGAACCCGTGCTGCGTGATGTGGTGGTGCTTGCACTGCCCATGCAGCCGGTGTGCCGGGAGGACTGTCTCGGACTGTGCCCCGATTGCGGGCTCAGCCTGAACGACGACCCGGACCACCACCATGACGCCGTCGACATCCGTTGGGCGGCATTGCAGGGACTCGTCGTGACCGATCAGGACGACGAGAAGGACAACATGAGCGGCACTGCCTCTGACGGAGTTCAGGGCGCCGCCGAGAAGCAGGAGAAGTAGCCGTGGCTGTTCCGAAGCGGAAGATGTCGCGCAGCAACACGCGCCACCGCCGGTCGCAGTGGAAGGCTGCGGTCCCCACCCTGGTTTCGTGTGAGCGTTGCCAGGAGCCGAAGCTCCAGCACATCGCGTGCCCGAGCTGCGGCACCTACAACAAGCGCCAGGTCCTCGAGGTCTGAGCGGCTGGTGAGAGGCGCAATGTCTGAGCTGTCCAACGCTGAGAAGCAGGCAGACAGTAACAACGCGGCCTCGTCCCACACGCTTCTGGAAGGGCGGCTCGGGTATCGACTCGAGTCCGCCCTTCTGGTGCGTGCACTGACCCACCGCTCGTACGCGTACGAGAACGGCGGTCTGCCCACCAACGAGCGCCTGGAGTTCCTCGGGGACTCCGTGCTCGGCCTGGTGGTCACGGACACGCTGTACACGACCCACCCCGACCTGCCCGAAGGCCAGCTGGCCAAGCTTCGGGCCGCGGTGGTCAACTCGCGCGCACTGGCGGAGGTCGGGCGCGGCCTCGACCTAGGCTCCTTCATCCGGCTCGGCCGGGGTGAAGAGGGCACGGGTGGCCGGGACAAGGCCTCCATCCTCGCCGACACGCTTGAAGCGGTGATCGGCGCGGTCTACCTCGATCAGGGCCTCGACGCGGCCTCGGAGCTGGTTCACCGGCTCTTCGACCCGCTCATCGAGAAGTCCTCGAACCTCGGTGCCGGCCTGGACTGGAAGACCAGTCTCCAGGAGCTCACGGCGGCCGAAGGCCTCGGCGTACCGGAATACCTGGTGACCGAGACCGGTCCGGACCACGAGAAGACCTTCACCGCTGCCGCCCGCGTCGGTGGTGTCTCGTACGGCACCGGCACCGGCCGCAGCAAGAAGGAAGCGGAACAGCAGGCCGCGGAGTCCGCATGGCGCGGAATCCGGGCCAAGGCGGACGAGCGGATCGCGGCGGAAGCCGCGGCATCCGCCGCCGCCCAGGTCGCGGTGACGGCTCCGGCCGACACCGAGGCCGATGCCGCGGTCTCGGCATCGGCCGAGGACGGCGGGTCGCCGACGCCCGCCGACCCGACGCCGAACGGCTGAGCCCTTCCTTCGGGATCTCCCGCCCGCCCCTGCCACCGCGCAGGGGCGGGCGGCCTCGTTTCCGGGCCGGGCGGGGCGGGCCGGCACGGGGCCGGTACGCTCGCGGAGAGCCGCCAGAACGCATCACGACCGCATCGTCCCGGAGGACCGCCGTGCCCGAGCTGCCCGAAGTCGAAGTCGTACGGCGGGGCTTGGAGCGCTGGGTGGCCGGCCGGACCGTCGCGGCCGTCGAGGTGCTCCACCCGCGCGCGGTACGCCGCCACCCGGCCGGCGGGGCCGATTTCGCCGCCCGGCTCACGGGCGGGACGATCGGCGTCCCGCAGCGGAGGGGCAAGTACCTGTGGCTGCCCCTGGAGGGGCGGGACCTCTCGGTGCTCGGGCACCTCGGCATGAGCGGACAGCTCCTGGTGCAGCCGGAGGAGGCCGCCGACGAGAAGCACCTGCGCATCCGCGTGCGCTTCGAGGACGCCGCCGGGACCGAGCTCCGCTTCGTCGACCAGCGCACCTTCGGCGGGCTCTCGCTCCACGAGAACACGCCCGACGGGCTGCCCGACGTCATCGCCCACATCGCCCGGGACCCGCTGGACCCCCTCTTCGACGAGGCCGCCTACCACGCGGCGCTGCGCGCCAAGCGGACCACCGTCAAGCGGGCCCTGCTGGACCAGTCCCTGATCAGCGGGGTCGGCAACATCTACGCCGACGAGGCGCTGTGGCGGGCGCGGCTGCACTACGAGCGCGCCACCGCCACGCTGACGCGCCCCCGGAGCGCGGAACTGCTCGGCCACGTGCGGGACGTGATGAACGCGGCCCTGGACGTCGGCGGCACCAGCTTCGACAGCCTGTACGTCAATGTGAACGGTGAATCCGGTTACTTCGACCGGTCGCTCGACGCCTACGGGCGCGAGGACGAGCCCTGCCGGCGCTGCGGCACCCCGATGCGCCGCCGCCCGTGGATGAACCGGTCCAGCTACTTCTGCCCGCGCTGTCAGCGGCCGCCGCGCGTGGCGTCGTAGGACTCCCGCGCGTCGATGACCCGGGGCATGCTGTCTTCGAGGAAGTGGATGAGCGCGAGCAGCCGGTCGGCGATCTCGACGCCGAGCGGGGTCAGCTCGTAGTCGACGCGCGGCGGGTTCGTCGGCTGTGCCTCGCGGTTGACGATGCCGTCGCGCTCCAGTGCCTGCAGGGTCTGGGAGAGCATCTTCTCGCTCACGCCGTCGACCTTGCGGCGCAGCTCGTTGAACCGGCACGAGCCGTCGCGCAGGGCGCCCACCGTGAGGCTGCCCCAGCGGCCCGTGACGTGCTCCAGGGTCCCCCGGGACGGGCACGCGCGCGCGAAGGCGTCAAACGGCAGTTCAGTCTCCATGCCGACCAGCTTAACTCCGGACAGCGCTGGCCAGAAGAGTGCGCTTTCGATCAGTAAGTGCGCTGCGGTCAGAAGCCGAAGTCCTGAGTCCACCAGGGGCCGCCGGCGGCGACGTACACGCCGACACCGAGGGTGCGGAACTCGCAGTTGAGGATGTTCGCCTTGTGGCCGGGGCTGTTCATCCAGGCGTTCATGACCGCCTGGGCGTCGCCCTGGCCGCGGGCGATGTTCTCACCGCCGAGCCCGGAGAGGCCCGCCTTGGTGGCGCGGTCCCACGGGGTGTTCCCGTCGGGGTCGGTGTGGTCGAAGAAGCCGCGGGTGGCCATGTCCTTGCTGAAGGAGCCGGCCAGCGCCGCGAGCGGCGGGTTCGCCCGGACCGGACCGCAGCCGGCCTGCGCGCGTTCCTGGTTGACCAGGGTGAGCACGGCGGTCTCCTCCGCGGAGTGGCCGTCGTCGGGCGTCGGGGCCGGCGTGGCCGACGGGGTCGATGGCGTCGGCGTGGTCGGCGGGGCGGGCGGCTTGGGCGGGGCCGGCGGCTTGGGCGCGGCCGCCTTCGGCGGCACGGGCACCGGGACCGGCAGCGGGCTCTGCTGCGGCTTCGCCTGCACCTTGGCGGGGGCGGATGCGGATGCCGATGCCGACGGGGTGGGTGAGGCGGAGGGGGTCGGCGAGGCCGACGGGGAGGGAGGGGCGGACGGCGAGGGTGAGACCGAGGGAGAGGCCGAGGGCGACGGGCCGTCCGAGTCGGGGCCGGCGGAGGCGCGGCCGGAGAGGTTGGCGAGGCCGCCCTGCTGCTCGGGCACGGGCGCCGGGCTCGGCGAGGCCTCCGTC
Organism: Streptomyces sp. NPDC059355; assembly: GCF_042752335.1. NCBI lineage: Bacteria > Bacillati > Actinomycetota > Actinomycetes > Kitasatosporales > Streptomycetaceae > Streptomyces > Streptomyces sp. NPDC059355. Next base: position 128,794 of record NZ_JBHYXN010000017.1, read on the forward strand.
TCGGCCCCGGCCTGCGTCTTCGCGGTCGAGCCGTCGGCGCTGACGCCGACATAGGGGAAGGAACTGCCGACCGGCACCATGCCCGTGGTCACCGCCGCGGTGCCGAGGACCACGGCCACGGCGCCTCCCAGCAGGGCGGTGCGCACGAGGGTGCGGCGGTTGCCGTCGCGGACCGGCGCGGCGTGAAGTCGGTGGCGTCCCATCGGCGACGTGCCTTCCTTGCGGCTCAAGATCATCCCTTACTCACCCAAATGGGTGAGTTCACTGGTGCGCGACTGTACGCGATGGGGCGCCGGGGCGATGTGGGGCGAAACTCGTCGCCCCGTTAGCGTTCACGCATGAACGAAGATGTCCGCATGACCGCGTGGGTGCGCGGCCGTGTACAGGGAGTGGGCTTCCGCTGGTTCACCAGGGCCAATGCGCTGGAGATCGGCGGAGTCGTCGGGTTCGCGCTCAACCTCGACGACGGGCGAGTGCAGGTGGTGGCCGAAGGTCAACGTGAGAATTGCCACCGGCTGCTCGACTGGCTGCGCTCCGCCGACACGCCCGGGAGGGCGGACGGAGTGACAGAGATCTGGGGCACACCGCGTGGTGGCTACGACGGGTTCGCGATCCGTTGACGGATCGGCTGATCATGTACTGATCACATCTCCAGGGGGCCCGCACCCTGCCGGATCTGCGCGTTCCGCCGTCGAGGCGTTGCCGGAGGCGGTGTTCCGTGGAAGGCTCGGAACAGCGGACGATCTCCACGCCCCTTGGGAGAACCGGGCTGCCCGCCGATACGGGGTGTGATCGTGTTGACCGTCAAACTTTTTGGTGAGACGCTGGAAGCCCCGCGCACCTGAGCTGTTTGGCAGTGCTGGCAGTACGAAGCGCAGTGACTGACAGTCGCTGCCGGACATCCGCGGGTGCGATTCCCTCACGACCCACACCGCTTCGGTCGGTCACTCAGTGTGGAGGACCATCCATCATGGCAAAGGCGCTTCTCGGTTACGTCGGCGGTTCCGATCCGCGACTCCTCGCCGAGATGCGACGGCTTCAGCAGCGCGTCCAGGACCTCGAGTCCGAGCTCACACGGATTCAGTCCGAAAACGACGCGCTGAACGCGGCCGCCGCTCAGCACGGAGACTCGCTGCTGGACCGCATCGACATCGACGTACCCCAGGCGGAGCCTGCGCTCACCTGATCCGCGCTCTACCCGTCGCTCGAATCCAGCTCCGCATGATCTGCAAGGGACGCTTCGGCGTCCCTTCTTTCTTGCTTGGGCCAGGTGGGGGGACGATTCCTTTGACGTCGGTTGTGCCCTGCACCTTCATGGGTGAAACCGCACGCAAAAGGTAGAGTCCGGCGGCGTGCACCTCAAGTCCCTGACCCTGCGTGGCTTCAAGTCGTTCGCCTCCGCAACCACCCTGCGCTTCGAGCCCGGCATCACGTGTGTCGTGGGCCCCAACGGCTCGGGCAAGTCCAATGTGGTGGACGCGCTGTCCTGGGTCATGGGGGAGCAGGGGGCCAAGTCCCTGCGCGGCGGCAAGATGGAGGACGTCATCTTCGCCGGCACCACCGGGCGACCGCCGCTCGGGCGGGCCGAGGTGTCACTGACCATCGACAACTCCGACGGCGCCCTGCCGATCGAGTATGCCGAGGTCACGATCACGCGCATCATGTTCCGCGGCGGCAGCAGCGAGTACCAGATCAACGGTGACACCTGCCGGCTGCTCGACATCCAGGAGCTGCTCTCCGACTCCGGCATCGGCCGTGAGATGCACGTCATCGTCGGACAGGGTCAGCTGGACTCCGTCCTGCACGCCGATCCGATGGGCCGGCGCGCCTTCATCGAGGAGGCGGCCGGTGTACTCAAGCACCGCAAGCGCAAAGAGAAGGCGCTGCGGAAGCTCGACGCGATGCAGGCGAACCTCGCGCGCGTGCAGGACCTCAACGAGGAACTGCGGCGCCAGCTGAAGCCGCTGGGGCGCCAGGCCGCGGTGGCCCGGCGGGCGGCCGTCATCCAGGCCGACCTGCGCGACGCGCGGCTGCGGCTGCTGGCCGACGACCTGGTGACGCTGCGGGGCGCGCTCGACGCGGAGATCGCGGACGAGGCGGCGCTGAAGGAGCGCAAGGAGGCGGCCGAGGCGCAGCTGGCGCAGGCGCTGCGGTGCGAGGCGGAGCTTGAGGAAACGGTGCGGCAGTTGACGCCGCGGCTCCAGCGGGCTCAGCAGACCTGGTACGAGCTCTCGCAGCTGGCCGAGCGGGTACGGGGGACCGCGTCCCTGGCCGACGCGCGGGTCAAGTCCGCTTCGGCCGCGGCCCCCGAGGAGGAGCGCCGCGGCCGCGACCCGGAGGACATGGAGCGGGAGGCCGCGCGGATCCGCGAGCAGGAGGCGGAGCTGACGGCCGCTCTGGAGGCGGCGTCGCGGGCGCTGGAGGACACCGTCGAGCACCGGGCGGAGCTGGAGCGGTCGCTGGCCGCGGAGGAGCGGCGGCTGCGGGACGCGGCGCGGGCCATCGCGGACCGGCGCGAGGGGCTGGCGCGGCTGACGGGCCGGCTGGGTGCGGCCCGGTCCCGGGCGGGGGCCGCGCAGGCGGAGATCGACCGGCTGGTTGCCGCGCGGGACGAGGCCGAGCTCCGCGCCGGCGCCGCGCAGGCGGAGTACGAGGCGCTGGCCGAGGAGGTCGGCGGGCTCGAAGACCCGGCGGTGGACGAGGAGTACGCGGCGGCCCGGGCGGAGCTGGCCGCGGCGGAGGCGGCGCTGGCGCAGGCGCGGGACGCGGTGGCGGCCGCGGAGAAGTCGCGGGCGGCGGTTTCGGCGCGGCGGGACGCCTTGGCGCTCGGGCTGCGGAGGAAGGACGGCACGGGGGCGCTGCTCGCCGCGCGCGAGCGGCTGGCGGGGTTGCTGGGGCCGGCGGCGGAGCGGCTGTCGGTGACTCCGGGGTACGAGGTGGCGGTGGCGGCGGCGCTCGGCGCGGCCGCGGACGCGCTGGCGGTGTCCTCGCCGGCCGCGGCGGCCGACGCCATCCGGTACCTCCGCGCCACGGACGCCGGCCGGGCCACCCTGCTCATCGCACCCCCGCCGGGCGGGATCCCGATCCCGGACCAGGGCGAGGCCCGGCCCCAGGCGGGGTCGCCGTCCGCGATCGCCTTCCCCGGCCAGGGGGTCGCCGCAGGCGGCGGCGCGGATGAGGCGGATCCGGCGGGCCGTTCGGCCGCGGACCCCCTCCCGGGCCGGGCCGCAGCCCCGGGCGGCGCCCCGGATGCCGGGCCCCGGGCTGGTTCGGCGCCCGGGATGCCCTTCCCGGGGCAGGCCGCCACCGGCGCGGACGCCTTGTCCCCGGTGGCCCGTTCGGCCGAAGCCCCGGCCCCGGGGGAGTCCGCGGCCGAGGGCGCCGGGCCGGGGGGCGCGTCCCCCCACCCTGCCCCCGTCCCCGGCCCCGTCCCTTCCCCCTCCACCGCATCAGGTGACCCCGCCGCGTGGCGGGGCTCCGCGCCGGGCGTCGTGCCTGCCGGGGAGCTTGTGCAGGGGGACGCCGGGGTCGTGCGGGCCGTGGGGTGGGTGCTGCGGGAGTACGTCGTCGTGGGGGAACTCGACGAGGCCGAGCGGATCGTCGGGGCGCGGCCCGGTCTCGTTGCCGTGACCCGGGACGGGGACGTGCTCGGCGCGCATCTCGCTCACGGGGGATCCGCCGGAGCGCCCAGTCTGATCGAGGTACAGGCCGCCGTCGACGAAGCCGACGCGGAACTGGTGCGGCTGGACGCCGAGTGCGCGGACAGCGCCTGCGCGCGGGATCGGGCCCAGCAGCTGCGGCGCGAGCTCGTCGCCCGGGTCGACGAGGTCGGCGACCGGCGGCGGGCCGGGGAGCAGGCCCGGGCCGGGGTGGCGCAGCAGCTGGGCCGCCTCGCCGGGCAGGCGAAGGGCGCCGTCGGCGAGGCCGAGCGCAGCGCCGCCGCCGCGGCCAAGGCGCAGGACGCGCTGGAGCAAGCGCTGGCCGAGGTCGAGGAGTGCGCCGAACGGCTCGCCATCGCCGAGGAGATGCCGGTGGAGGAGGAGCCGGACACCGCCGTGCGGGACCGGCTCGCCGCCGACGGCGCCAACGCCCGCCAGACCGAGATGGAAGCCCGACTGCAGCTCAGGACCCACGAGGAGCGGGTCAAGGGGCTGGCCGGCCGGGCCGATTCCCTGGACCGCGGCGCCCGCGCCGAACGCGAGGCCCGCGCCCGCGCCGAGCGCCGCCGGGCCCGGCTGCGCCACGAGGCCGAGGTCGCCCGCGCCGTCGCCGACGGGGCCCGGCAGCTCCTCGCGCACCTGGAGGTCTCGCTCCGCCGCGCCGAACAGGAGCGCGCCGCCGCCGAGCACGCCAAGGGCCTGCGCGAACGGGAACTCGGCGAGGCCCGCAACCGGGGCCGAGACCTCAAGGGCGAGCTCGACAAGCTCACCGACTCCGTGCACCGCGGCGAGGTGCTCGGCGCCGAGAAGAGGCTGCGCATCGAGCAGGTGGAGTCGCGCGCCCTGGAGGAGTTCGGGATGGAGGCGGCGGGGCTCGTCGCCGGGTACGGGCCGGACCAGCCCGTACCGCCGAGCCCGCCCGCCGAAGGCGAGGACCCGGACGCCGATGCCGATCCGGGTCCCTTCGTACGCGCGCAGCAGGAGAAGCGGCTGAGGGCGGCCGAGCGCGCGTACCAGCAGCTCGGCAAGGTCAACCCGCTCGCCCTGGAGGAGTTCGCGGCGCTGGAGGAGCGCCACCGCTTCCTCAGCGAGCAGCTGGAGGACCTCCGTAAGACCCGGGCCGATCTCCTTCAGGTAGTGAAGGAAGTCGACGAACGGGTCGAGCAGGTGTTCACCGAGGCCTACCGGGACACCGCCCTCCAGTTCGAGGGCGTCTTCTCGCGGTTGTTCCCCGGCGGCGAGGGCCGGCTGATCCTCACCGACCCCGACAACATGCTGACGACCGGCGTGGACGTGGAGGCCCGCCCGCCGGGCAAGAAGGTCAAGCGGCTCTCGCTGCTCTCCGGCGGCGAGCGCTCGCTGACCGCGGTCGCCCTGCTGGTGTCCATCTTCAAGGCCCGGCCCAGCCCGTTCTACGTGATGGACGAGGTCGAGGCCGCGCTCGACGACACCAACCTGCAGCGGCTGATCCGGATCATGGAGGAGCTCCAGGAGAGCTCGCAGCTGATCGTCATCACGCACCAGAAGCGGACCATGGAGGTCGCCGACGCGCTGTACGGCGTCTCCATGCAGGGCGACGGCGTCTCCAAGGTCATCAGTCAGCGGCTCCGCTGACCGGATCCATTTGTTCGAGAAATGAATGCCGGGTCTCCAAGGTGCCGTACAAGCGAACTTCTTCCCCCCTCTTGACTTCAAGAACTGAACGCATAGGCTCGCTCCCGCTGCCTTTCCCTTCGGGTGGTGCCGCATCTTCAGTTGTGCGCCACTGGAAGGAACCACCCCCACCCAGCCCGTCACCGCAGCCGGGCACCCGCAGGAGCAGACCTTGACCAGCAGCACAGCGCAGGCGCCGGTGCCGGGCGGCGGCGGCCGGGCCGCCCACCCCGACCACCTCGGGCACGTCATCTTCATCGCCGCCGCGGCCGCCATGGGCGGCTTCCTCTTCGGCTACGACAGCTCGGTCATCAACGGCGCCGTCGTGGCCATCCGCGAGCGGTTCGACGTCGGTTCGGCCGTACTCGCCCAGGTGATCGCCGCCGCGCTGATCGGCTGCGCGCTCGGTGCGGCCACCGCCGGCCGCATGGCCGACCGGATCGGCCGTATCCGCTGCATGCAGATCGCCGCGGTCCTGTTCACCGCGAGCGCGATCGGCTCGGCCCTCCCGTTCGCCCTCTGGGACCTCGCCTTCTGGCGCGTCGTCGGCGGCTTCGGCATCGGCATGGCCTCCGTCATCGGCCCCGCCTACATCGCCGAGGTCTCCCCGGCCGCCTACCGCGGCCGGCTCGCCTCGTTCCAGCAGGCCGCGATCGTCATCGGCATCGCCGTCTCCCAGCTCGTCAACTGGGGGATCCTGAACCTCGCCGGCGGCGACCAGCGCGGCGAGATCGGCGGCCTGGAAGCCTGGCAGTGGATGCTCGGCGTCATGGTCGTCCCGGCCGTGCTCTACGGGCTGATGTCCTTCGTCATCCCGGAGTCCCCCCGCTTCCTCGTCTCCGTCGGTCGTACGGACGACGCCAAGAAGGTGCTGACCGAGGTCGAGGGGTCGAAGATCGACCTGGACGGGCGCGTCGCCGAGATCGAGCACGCCATGCGCTCCGAGCACAAGTCCACCTTCAAGGACCTGCTCGGCGGCCGCTTCGGCTTCCTGCCCATCGTCTGGATCGGCATCGGCCTGTCCGTCTTCCAGCAGCTCGTCGGCATCAACGTGATCTTCTACTACAGCTCCTCGCTGTGGCAGTCGGTCGGCATCGACCCGAGCTCCTCCTTCCTGTACTCCTTCGAGACCTCCGTCGTGAACATCATCGGTACGGTGATCGCGATGATCTTCGTCGACCGGATCGGCCGCAAGCCCCTCGCGCTCATCGGCTCGGTCGGCATGGCGATCTCCCTGGGGCTCGCCGCGTGGGCCTTCTCCTACAAGGACACCAGCGGCGGCAACATCGCCCTGCCGCACACCCAGGGGCTCGTCGCCCTCATCGCCGCCAACTGCTTCGTCCTCTTCTTCGCCCTGTCCTGGGGCGTGGTGGTCTGGGTGCTGCTCGGCGAGATGTTCCCCGGACGCATCCGCGCCGCCGCCCTCGGCGTGGCGGCCGCCGCCCAGTGGATCGCCAACTGGGTCATCACCGTCTCGTTCCCGTCGCTGTCGGACTGGAACCTGTCCGGTGCGTACGTCATCTACGCGATCTTCGCCGCGCTCTCGATCCCGTTCATCCTCAGGTGGGTGCCGGAGACCAAGGGCAAGGCGTTGGAGGAGATGGGGTAACCACCCCCGCCAACACCCCCTCTCCTCTTACGGCAGGTGCTGCCCCCGCTCAGTCCTTGAGCCGGGGCAGCACCTGTTCGCACAACAGGTGCAGGCTGCGCCAGCCCTCGTCCAGCGGCATCCCGCCGCACAGCGGGTGCAGCACCAGGTTCCCCGCCTCGCCCGCGCCCCGGGCGTACGCGACCGCCTGGTCCGGGGTCAGCACCCGGTACACCCCCTCCGCGCGCAGCTCCGCGACCGAGCGCGCGGCCGACCGCACGGCGCTGCGGATGTCCTTCGACTGCCAGGACGCGTACATGCCCGCCTCGTGCAGGAAGCGGTCGCCGTACTCGGCCCAGACCCGGTCCGGGTCCTCCGCGATGTGCAGCAGCGGGGTCTCGGCGGCGGGCATCATGCAGAAGCCCTCCGTCCCGTGCTCCGCGAGCTGAGCCTGGTAGTACGCCTCCAGCTCCGGCAGGTGCGCGCTGGGGAAGAACGGCAGCCCGAGCCGGGCCGCGCGCCGGGCCGCCGCCTTGGAGCTGCCGCCGACCAGGAGCAGGGGATGCGGCTGCGTGAAGGGCCGAGGGGTGACGCGTACGGTACGGCCCCGGTACGCGAACGGCTCGCCGGTCCACGCCTGGAGCAGGGTCTCCAGCAGCTCGTCCTGGAGCCGGCCGCGCCGGCCCCACTCGACGCCGTGCTGCTCGTACTCCTCGGGCCGGTAGCCGATGCCCGCGACCGTGACCAGGCGGCCGCCGCTCAGCAGGTCCAGGACCGCGATGTCCTCCGCCACCTTCAGCGGGTCGTACAGCGGGCCGATGATCGCCGAGACGGTGACCGCGATCCGGCGGGTGGCGCCGAAGACGGCGCCCGCGAAGGCGAACGGCGAGGGCAGCCAGTTGTCGGCGGCGCCGTGGTGCTCCTCGGTCTGGACGGTGTCGATGCCGCGGTCGTCCGCGTACCTCGCCATCTCCAGCGCGGCCTTGTAGCGGGCGGAGAGGGTCTCGGGGGTGCCGTTCGGGTCGACGAGATTGAACCGGGCCACGGTGATGGGCATGAAGAAGTCCCCCTTCGCCGGATGTGGGTGCGCGGGCGAAGGGGGACGTTAGCTGACGCAGCGTCAGTTGGACAGGGATCCGGCGGCCGCGGGCTCGGGCTCCTCGGCCCCGGCGGCGGGGTCCGCCGCGGCCGCCGTGTGCGGCAGCACGGCGTACAGCACACCCGAGATGACGATGCCGGCCGCCCAGCCCAGGCCGTTGCGGCCGACCCAGGTGCCGGCGAGCGGCCCGCCGAACCAGTCGACCTTGGTGAAGAGCAGCCCCACCACCAGGGCCACGCCCCACGCGGTCATGGCCTGCCAGGCGTACCCGCCCCGGTACCAGTAGGCGCTGGTGCGGGTGGTGTCCAGCAGCGCGGCGCCGTCGTACGAGGTCCGGCGCAGCATGTCCACGCCGAAGACGCCGATCCAGGCGGAGAACGCCACCGCCAGCAGGGTCAGGAAGGAGATGAACGAACCGAAGAAGCTGGTCGCGACCACCATCAGCAGGAAGCCGAAGACCAGGCTGATGACGGCGTTGACGCTGACGGCCGCCGCCCGCGGGACCTTGATGCCGAGGGTCTGCGCCGTGATGCCGGCCGAGTACATGGACATCGAGTTGATCAGCAGCATGCCGACGAGCGCGATCAGCAGGTACGGCACCGCGATCCAGGCGGGCAGCAGATTGCCGATGAAGGAGACCGGGTCCTGCGCCGTGGCCAGGTCCGGGGTGCCGACGGCCATGACCGCGCCCATCAGCACCATCGGGATCACGACGACGGCCGCGCCGCCGATCGTCGCGCCGACCATGCCCTTGGCCGAGGCCGTACGCGGCAGGTAGCGGGTGAAGTCCGGGCCGGACGGGACCCAGCTGATGCCGCCCGCGGCGATCGTGCCGATACCGGCGATCATCATCGCGGTCGAGCCGGCCGGCTTGTCGAAGACGGCGGACCAGTCGGTCTCCACGACCAGATGGCCGAGCACGAGCACGCTGAAGCCGCCGAAGAGGTACGTCGACCAGGTCGAGCACGCGCGCAGCGCGCTGATGCCGAGACCGGACACCAGGAAAGTGCAGCCGACGAAGAGCACCAGGGTGACCACGATCAAGGCGGTGTTCCTGCGCACCCCGAACAGCAGGTCCAGCACGGTGAGCATGGCGAAGGCCCCGCTGACGGCGTTGATGGTCTCCCAGCCCCAGCGGGCGACCCAGATCAGGGCGCCGGGGAACAGGTTGCCGCGCTGGCCGAACACGGCCCGCGAGAGCGCCATGCCGGGGGCGCCGCCGCGCTTGCCGGCGATCGAGATCAGCCCGACGAGCCCGTACGAGACGACGGGCGCGGCGATCGCGACGACCAGCACCTGCCAGATGTTGAGCTTGTTGAAGATCACCAGGCCGGCGCCCATGGTCAGCAGCAGCACGCTGATGTTGGCGGCGACCCAGGTGGGCACGAGCTCGCGGACCCGGCCGCCGCGCTCGCCGTCCGGGACGGGCTCCAGGCCGCGGGTCTCGACCGACCGGTCGGCCGAGGTCTCGACGGGCGCCTCGGCGGACGTCTCGGTCGGCGTCTGTATGGCGCCGTCGGCGGGCTCGGCAGGCATGCGGTACTCCGGTGGGCAGGGCGTACGGGTAAGTCGCCCATCATCGTAGATGTGCCTCCAAGTCCACAAATGGAGGGTTACGGCCCTGCCGGAACCCTCGGAGTCGGGGGTCCGGGACCGCCGTGGCCGATACTGGACGGGTTATGGACATCCTCATCCTTGCCGTAGTCATCGCCCTGGTCGCGGTCGGCGCGATCAGCGGGCTCGTGGTCAGCAGCCGCAAGAAGAAGCAGCTGCCGCCCTCGGCACCGCCGAGCACGCCGACCATCACTGCCCCGCCCGCCGAACCGCAGGTGGGGGAGGACGCCGTAGAGACGGCGGAAGAGCCCCGCCGCACGATCGAGGAGGTCATCCTCCCCGAAGCGGAGGCTGCGGCTCCCGAGGCGCCCGCCGCCGTCGCCGAGCCCGAGGCGCCGGCCGCACCCGAGATCGAGGTGCCCGAGCCCACCGCCGGCCGCCTGGTCCGGCTGCGCGCCCGCCTCGCCCGGTCGCAGAACTCGCTCGGCAAGGGGCTGCTCACGCTGCTCTCGCGCGAGCACCTCGACGAGGACACCTGGGAGGAGATCGAGGAGACCCTCCTGATCGCCGACGTGGGTGTCGTGCCGACGCAGGAGCTCGTGGACCGGCTCCGCGAGCGGGTCAAGGTGCTCGGCACCCGCACCCCCGCGGACCTGCGCGCCCTGCTCAAGGAGGAGCTGCTGACCCTGGTCGGCACCGACTTCGACCGCGCCGTGAAGACCGAGAGCGGCGTGGACACCCCGGGCGTCGTGATGGTCGTCGGCGTCAACGGCACCGGTAAGACCACCACCACGGGCAAGCTGGCCCGCGTGCTCGTCGCCGACGGCCGCTCCGTGGTGCTGGGCGCGGCCGACACCTTCCGCGCCGCCGCCGCCGACCAGCTCCAGACCTGGGGCGACCGCGTGGGCGCCCGTACGGTACGCGGCCCCGAGGGCGGCGACCCGGCCTCGATCGCCTACGACGCGGTCAAGGAGGGCATCGCCGAGGGAGCCGACGTGGTGCTCATCGACACCGCCGGCCGCCTCCACACCAAGACCGGGCTCATGGACGAGCTCGGCAAGGTCAAGCGCGTCGTGGAGAAGCACGGCCCGCTGGACGAGGTCCTGCTGGTCCTGGACGCCACCACCGGGCAGAACGGCCTGACCCAGGCCCGCGTCTTCGCCGAGGTCGTGAACATCACCGGCATCGTGCTGACCAAGCTCGACGGCACCGCCAAGGGCGGCATCGTCGTCGCCGTCCAGCGCGAGCTCGGCGTCCCGGTCAAGCTCGTCGGTCTCGGCGAGGGCCCCGACGACCTCGCGCCCTTCGAGCCGGAGGCGTTCGTGGACGCCCTGATCGGCGACTGAGCGCAGACCGTACGCACGACACGCCCCCGCGTTCCGGCCGGAACCCGGGGGCGCTGCCGTAGGCCCTTTCGGCGGTCTAGCGCCGCAGCCGGTGGCAGATGTACGCGAGGGTGCCCAGCAGCAGCCGGGCCTGCGGCGGGCCGCCCGCGGAGTCCAGCGCGGGCGGGCGCAGCCAGCCGACCGGGCCCAGGCCCGCGAAGTCGGACGGCGGGGCGGTGAGGAAGGCGCCGGTCCCCAGCGCCCGCAGATCGAGGTCGGCGTCGTCCCAGCCCATCCGGTACAGCAGCTGCGGCAGCTCGGCGGCGGCGCCCGGGGCCACGAGGAACTGGGCCCGGCCGTCCGGGGTCGCCGTGACCGGCCCGAGTGGCAGGCCCATCCGCTCCAGGCGGACCAGCGCCCGGCGCCCCGCCTCCTCGGAGACCTCGATGATGTCGAAGGCGCGGCCGACGGGGAGCAGGACCGCCGCGCCCGGGTACCCGCTCCAGGTCTCGGTGACCTCGTCGAGGGTGGCGCCGGCCGGGACGGTCGGAGCGAGCGGCAGCGGATGCGCCCCCGGCGCGCTGCAATGCGTATGACCGCAGGAGCAGCCGCGGGCGGGGGCCGCGGCGCGGGCGCCGGGGACCACGTCCCAGCCCCACAGTCCGGTGTACTCCGCGACCGCCGTGCACTCCGAGGTCCGGCCGCGGCGCCGTGAGCCGGAACGGAACTCTTTGGTGCTGCGGCTGCCGCCGATCGTGAAGCCCATGCCCATGCCCCCTCCAACGGGTCGGACGCGCAGGTGGTTACGACGTCGACGGGACGGGATGCGGGGCCGGGTGCGAGCCCGGTGCCCGGAGGGGCTGCCCGGCGCACTCCTCGCCGCGCGCGCCCCCACCGCACTCCCGTCCATCCGATCGTTTTCGCCTCGGTGTCAAGTGAATCGCGCCTGGCGGGTGGCTAGTTCATTCAAAGGGGTGGCGAATGGTGGCGTTTCCGGAATCGACCTCGCGGAGGGGGTGATCGTAGGATTACTTTCAGTGCACCAAACCCCGAAGGCGGGCCGTCCGTGGTTATGCCGGAGGCAACGTGTGGAGGATCTGTGAAGGTCCGTGGCGGCGCTCGTCGCCCCAGCCAGGGTTTCGTGTGAAGAGGCTGAGTGGATGGGGGCGTTCCAGTGAGCGGCAACGACGCAAGCGGAACGAGCGTGGAGCCGGAGGTCCCAGGCTCAGCGGCCCGCAATGAGCAACTGACCTCCTGGTTCGTCCGCAGTGGCTGGTCGAAGGGCGAGCTCGCCCGCCAGGTGAACCGGCGCGCCCGGCAGATGGGCGCCCACCACATCAGCACGGACACCTCCCGGGTCCGCCGCTGGCTCGACGGCGAGCAGCCCCGCGAGCCCGTCCCGCGGATCCTGTCCGAGCTGTTCTCCGAGCGCTTCGGCTCCGTCGTGGCCATCGAGCAGCTCGGCCTGCGCTCCGCCCACCAGACGCCCTCCGTCTCCGGCGTCGACCTGCCCTGGGCCGGCCCGCAGACCGTCGAGCTGCTGGGGGAGTTCTCCCGCAGCGACCTGATGCTGGCCCGCCGCGGCTTCCTGGGGACCTCCCTCGCCCTCTCCGCGGGCCCCGCCCTCATCGAGCCCATGCAGCGCTGGCTCGTCCCGGTCGCCGCCGCCGACCCGGCCCCCCGCGAGGCGGGGGCGCCCGGCGCCCTCAGCGGCCACCGCCCGCCCCGGCTCTCCGAACCGGAACTCGGCCTCCTCGAAGCCACCACCGTCATGTTCCGCCAGTGGGACGCCCAGTGCGGCGGGGGACTGCGCCGCAAGGCCGTCGTGGGCCAGCTGCACGAGGTCACCGACCTGCTCCAGGAGAACCACCCGGCCCCCGTCATGCGCCGGCTCTTCAAGGTCGCCGCGGAACTGGCCGAACTGGCCGGCTGGATGAGCTACGACATCGGCCTGCACCCCACCGCGCAGAAGTACTTCGTCCTCGCGCTGCACGCCGCCAAGGAGGGCGGGGACAAGCCGCTCGGCTCGTACATCCTCTCCAGCATGAGCCGCCAGATGATCCACCTCGGCCGCCCCGAGGACGCCCTGGAACTCGTCCACCTCGCGCAGTACGGCAGCCGCGACTGCGCCGGCCCGCGCACCCAGGCCATGCTGTATGCGATGGAGGCCCGCGCCTACGCCAACATGGGCCAGCCCAGCCGCTGCAAACGAGCCGTCCGGATGGCCGAGGACGCCTTCTCCGACGTCGACTTCGGCGGCGAGCCCGAGCCCGACTGGATCCGGTTCTTCTCCGAGGCCGAGCTCAACGGCGAGAACTCCCACTCGTACCGCGACCTGGCCTACGTGGCCGGGCGCAGCCCCATGTACGCCTCCCTCGCCGAACCCGTGATGCAGCGGGCCGTGGACCTCTTCGAGAAGGACGAGGAGCACCAGCGCTCGTACAGCCTCAACCTGATCGGCATGGCCACCGTGCACCTGCTCCGGCGCGAGCCCGAGCAGGCCGTCGTCCTCGTCGGCCACGCCCTGAAGGTGGCGGAAAAGGTGCGGTCCGAACGGGTGAATACGCGGATCCGCAAGACCGTCGACAGCGCCGCCCGCGAGTACGGCGACGTCGCCGACGTGGTCCGGCTGACCGACCAGCTCGCCTCCCGGCTCCCCGAGGCCGCCGAGGCCGTCTGACGGCCCGCGCGGCCGCCCCCGAAGGCCCCGGCCGCGGCAGTCACCCCGTGAAGCCCGATCAGGCTCCCCCAGCCAGGTCCCCCGGGTGCTGCCGCGGCCGGCCACCTCTTTGCGTCTGAACCGACGCCGCTCTCGCGGAGGTGGTCGCTCGCCGCTGTGGTTCCTCAATTGATGGTTGCCGTGTTCACCACGTCGTAACACCACAGGTGCCTTCGTCATCGGTGCGAAACACCCAGCGGCGCCGCCGGAAACCGGCCTGCGCGAATCTCAGGGCCAATAACCGGCCAGCCCCCAGGCCCCCACCCCCGGCCTTACGCCTTGCGCCGCTCAGGTTTTCACGATCGCCCGCACGCGAACGTACCGACGACGAGGAGACGCCGATGGCATCAGCCATCACGACCCTCGCGGCAGACGCCCCGACGCTCTCTGCCGCGAACACCGGGTTCATGCTCATCTGCTCCGCCCTGGTCATGCTGATGACCCCCGGGCTCGCCTTCTTCTACGGAGGCATGGTCCGCGTCAAGAGCAGCCTCAACATGCTCATGATGAGCTTCATCAGCCTCGGGATCGTCACGATCCTCTGGGTCCTCTACGGCTTCAGCCTCGCCTTCGGCACCGACTCCGGCAGCCTCATCGGCTGGTCCTCCGACTACGTCGGCCTCAGCGGCATCGGCATCACCGAGCTGTGGGACGGGTACACCATCCCGGTCTACGTCTTCGCCGTCTTCCAGCTGATGTTCGCCGTCATCACCCCCGCCCTGATCAGCGGCGCCCTGGCCGACCGCGTGAAGTTCAGCGCCTGGGCCCTGTTCAGCGCCCTGTGGGTCACCGTCGTCTACTTCCCCGTCGCCCACTGGGTGTGGGGCGCCGGCGGCTGGCTCTTCGAGCTCGGCGTCATCGACTTCGCGGGCGGCACCGCCGTCCACATCAACGCCGGCGCCGCGGCCCTCGGCGTCATCCTGGTCATCGGCAAGCGCGTCGGCTTCAAGCGCGACCCGATGCGCCCGCACAGCCTCCCGCTCGTGATGCTCGGCGCCGGTCTGCTCTGGTTCGGCTGGTTCGGCTTCAACGCCGGCTCCTGGCTCGGCAACGACGACGGCGTGGGCGCGGTCATGTTCGTCAACACCCAGGTCGCCACCGCCGCCGCCATGCTCGCCTGGCTCGCGTACGAGAAGCTGCGCCACGGCTCCTTCACCACCCTCGGCGCCGCCTCCGGCGCGGTCGCCGGCCTCGTCGCCATCACACCCTCCGGCGGCTCCTGCTCCCCGCTCGGCGCGATCGCCATCGGCGCCATCGCCGGTGTCGTCTGCGCCATGGCCGTCGGCCTCAAGTACAAGTTCGGCTACGACGACTCCCTCGACGTCGTCGGCGTCCACCTCGTCGGCGGGGTCATCGGCTCGCTCCTCGTGGGCTTCTTCGCCACCGGCGGGGTCCAGTCCGACGCGGCCGGCCTCTTCTACGGCGGCGGCCTGGAACAGCTGGGCAAGCAGGCCATCGGAGTCTTCTCGGTCCTCGCCTACTCTCTCGTCGTGTCCGCGATCCTCGCCTTCCTCCTCGACAAGACCATCGGAATGCGGGTCACCGAGGACGACGAGGTCTCCGGCATCGACCAGGTCGAGCACGCCGAGACCGCCTACGACTTCAGCGGAGCCGGTGGCGGCGCCTCCTCCCGGAGCACCGCCTCACACGCCCCCGCTGCCGCCGCGAGCAAGAAGGTTGACGCATGAAGCTGATCACCGCGATCGTCAAGCCGCACCGGCTCGACGAGATCAAGGACGCCCTCCAGCGGTTCGGAGTCCAGGGACTCACCGTCTCCGAGGCCAGCGGGTACGGCCGCCAGCGCGGCCACACCGAGGTCTACCGCGGCGCCGAGTACACCGTGGACCTCGTACCGAAGATCCGTATCGAGGTGGTCGTCGAGGACGACGACGCCGAATCGGTGATGGACGTCCTGGTGCAGGGCGCCCGCACCGGAAAGATCGGTGACGGCAAGGTGTGGAGCGTCCCCGTGGACGCGATCATCCGCGTCCGCACCGGCGAGCGCGGCGCAGAAGCGCTGTAGGCGACGGGAGCTCCTGGGTGACGAGCGTCGAAGAGACCATGACGGGTGATTCCGACGAACCGTCCGCCTCGGGACCCAGCGGTTACGCCGCGGCCCGGCTGCGACTCCTCCAGGAGGAGTCGCGGTCCGGGCCTTCGCGGCGTTCCGCGCTGGCCGGGCTGACCGACGACTGGCTGAACGCCCTTTTCACCAAGGCCCTGCGGGAGACCGGGGTGCGGGGCGCCACCCTCGTCGCCGTCGGCGGCTACGGGCGTGCCGAACTCTCCCCGCGCAGCGACCTCGACCTGCTGCTGCTCCACGACGGCAAGGCGGAGCCGCGGGCGCTGAGCGCACTGGCCGACCGGATCTGGTACCCCGTGTGGGACCTGGGCGTGGCCCTCGACCACTCGGTGCGGACCCCGGGCGAGGCCCGCAAGACCGCCGCCGAGGACCTCAAGGTGCACCTGGGGCTGCTGGACGCCCGGCCGGTCGCGGGTGACGCGGGGCTGCTCGCGGGCCTGCGCACCTCGGTACTGGCCGACTGGCGCAACCAGGCCGCCAAGAGGCTCCCGCAGCTGCACGCGCTGTGCCGGGAGCGGGCCGAGCAGGCCGGGGAGCTGCGCTTCCTGCTGGAGCCCGACCTCAAGGAGGCCCGCGGCGGGCTCCGCGACGCCACCGCGCTGCGGGCGGTAGCCGCGTCCTGGCTGGCCGACGCCCCGCGCGAGGGGCTGGCCGAGGCCCGGCGGCGGCTGCTGGACGCGCGGGACGCGCTGCACCTGGTGACCGGCCGGGCGACCGACCGGCTCGCGCTCCAGGAACAGGACCAGGTGGCCGCCCAGCTGGGGATGCTCGACGCGGACGCGCTGCTGCGCGAGGTGTACGAGGCCGCGCGGGTCGTCGCGTACGCCGGAGACGTGACCTGGCGCGAGGTCGGGCGCGTCCTGCGGGCCCGGGCGGCCCGGCCGAGGCTGCGCGGGCTGCTGGGCACGCGGGGGGCCGCGGCGGCCGAGCGGGCCCCGCTCGCGGAGGGGGTCGTGGAGTCGGACGGCGAGGCTGTCCTGGCCCTGGCAGCCCGGCCCGACCGCGATCCGGTGCTGGCGCTGCGCTTCGGGGCCGCGGCCGCGCAGGCCGGGCTGCCGGTGTCGCTGCACGCCGTACGACGGCTCGCGGCGCAGGCCAAGCCGCTGCCGGTGCCGTGGCCCGCCGAGGCGCGGGAGCAGCTGCTGACCCTGCTGGGGGCGGGGGAGCCGACGGTGGCGGTCTGGGAGGCGCTGGAGGCCGAAGGCCTGATCACGCGGCTGCTGCCCGACTGGGAACGGGTGCGGTGCCGGCCGCAGCGCAATCCCGTGCACACCTGGACGGTGGACCGCCACCTGGTGGAGACGGCGGTGCGGGCCTCCGCCCTGACCCGCCGGGTCGGCCGGCCCGACCTGCTGCTGATGGCAGCCCTGCTGCACGACATCGGCAAGGGCTGGCCGGGGGACCACTCGGTGGCGGGCGAGACGATCGCCCACGACGTGGCCGTGCGCGTGGGCTTCGACGAGCGGGACGCCGCCGTGCTGGGGGTCCTCGTACGGCACCACCTGCTGCTGATCGACACCGCGACGCGGCGCGACCTCGACGACCCGGCGACGGTCCGCTCGGTCGCGCAGGCCGTGGGATCGCTCGGCACGCTGGAGATCCTGCACGCGCTGACCGAGGCCGACGCGCTGGCCACCGGCCCAGCGGCCTGGAGCACGTGGCGCGGCTCCCTGGTGGCGGACCTGGTGGGACGGGTGGCCTCCGTGCTGCGGGGGGCGCCGCAGCCGGCGGCGGAACCGGCCATCCCGACGACCGAGCAGGAACGCCTCGCGGTGGAGGCGCTGCGCACCGGGGAGCCGGTCCTGGCGCTGCACGCGCGCCAGGAGGAGGACGACGCGGTCGGCGTCGAACTGGTGGTGGCGGTCCCGGACCAGCCGGGGGTGCTCCCGGCGGTGGCCGGCGTACTGGCCCTGCACCGGCTCACGGTCCGGGCCGCGGACCTGCGCTCGCTGGAACTGTCCGATCTGGTGGGCGAGGTCCTCGTCCTGCACTGGCGGGTGGCGGCGCAGTACGGGGCGCTGCCCGAGGCGGCGCGGCTGCGGACGGACCTGATCCGGGCGCTGGACGGCTCGCTGGACGTCCCGGCGAAGCTCGCGGACCGCGAGGCGGCGTACCCGCGGCGGCGCGGGGTGGTCCCGCCGCCGCCCCGCGTCACGGCGGTCCCGGAGGTGTCCTCGCTGGCCACGGTCCTGGAGGTGCGGGCCCCCGACGCGGTGGGTCTGCTGCACCGGATCGGGCGCGCGCTGGAGTCCTCCGGGGTGCGGGTGCGCAGCGCGCACGTGTCGACGCTGGGCGCCAACGCCGTGGACTCCCTGTACGTGGTCGACCCCGACGGCAAACCGCTCCCGCTCCCCGCCGCGACCGCCCTGGCCGCCGCCCTGGAGGCCGCCCTCCATTGACCCGGGGCCCCCGCCCCCGTCCGGAAACGGGTGGGTCCCCGGACGGGGGGAGGGCCCGATACCCTGGGGGACGACCACACGCCCCCGACCCGAGGAATCGCGACCACCGTGTTCGATACGCTTTCCGACCGCCTCAGCGCGACCTTCAAGTCCCTCCGGGGCAAGGGCCGCCTCTCCGAGCAGGACATCGACGCTGCGGCGCGGGAAATCCGTATCGCCCTCCTCGAGGCCGACGTCGCCCTCCCCGTCGTCCGCTCCTTCATCGCGAACGTCAAGGAGCGAGCCCGCGGCGAAGAGGTCTCCAGGGCCCTCAACCCGGGCCAGCAGGTCCTCAAGATCGTCAACGACGAGCTCGTCTCGATCCTCGGCGGCGAGACCCGGCGGCTGCGCTTCGCCAAGACCGCGCCCACCGTGATCATGCTCGCCGGTCTCCAGGGTGCCGGTAAGACCACCCTCGCCGGAAAGCTCGGCCTCTGGCTCAAGGGCCAGGGCCACTCCCCGCTGCTCGTCGCCTGCGACCTCCAGCGCCCCAACGCCGTCAACCAGCTCAGCGTCGTCGCCGAGCGCGCCGGCGTCGCGGTCTACGCGCCCGCCCCCGGCAACGGCGTCGGCGACCCGGTGCAGGTGGCCAAGGACTCCATCGAGTACGCCCGCACCAAGCAGTTCGACATCGTCATCGTCGACACCGCCGGCCGCCTCGGCATCGACTCCGAGCTGATGCAGCAGGCCGCGGACATCCGCGACGCCGTCAGCCCCGACGAGATCCTCTTCGTCGTCGACGCCATGATCGGCCAGGACGCGGTCAACACCGCCGAGGCCTTCCGCGACGGCGTCGGCTTCGACGGCGTCGTGCTGTCCAAGCTCGACGGCGACGCCCGGGGTGGTGCCGCGCTCTCCATCGCGCACGTCACCGGCAAGCAGATCATGTTCGCCTCGAACGGCGAGAAGCTCGACGAGTTCGACGCGTTCCACCCCGACCGCATGGCGGGCCGGATCCTCGACATGGGTGACATGCTCACCCTCATCGAGCAGGCCGAGAAGACCTTCAGCCAGGCCGAAGCCGAGAAGATGGCGGCCAAGCTGGCGAAGGGTCCGAAGGAGTTCACGCTCGACGACTTCCTGGCCCAGATGGAGCAGGTCCGGAAGATGGGCTCCATCTCCAAGCTGCTCGGCATGCTCCCGGGCATGGGCCAGATCAAGGACCAGATCAACAACATCGACGAACGCGACGTCGACCGCATGGCCGCGATCATCAAGTCGATGACCCCGGCCGAGCGCCAGGACCCGCACCTCATCAACGGCTCGCGCCGCGCCCGTATCGCCAAGGGCTCCGGTGCCGAGGTCAGTGCGGTCAAGAACCTCGTCGAGCGCTTCTTCGAGGCCCGCAAGATGATGTCCCGCATGGCCCAGGGCGGCGGCATGCCCGGGATGCCGGGCATCCCCGGGATGGGCGGCGGCCCCGGCCGGCAGAAGAAGCAGATCAAGCAGGCCAAGGGCAAGCGCAAGAGCGGCAACCCGATGAAGCGCAAGGAAGACGAGGCGGCGGCAGCCGCCCGCCGCGAGCAGGGCCCGCAGAGCGCCCCGCCCGCGACCGGCAGCCCCTTCGGCCTTCCCGCCGGCGGTCAGTCCGGCCAGGACTTCGACCTTCCGGACGAGTTCAAGAAGTTCATGAAGTAAGCGCGGGCGTACGAGGAGAGCCCCGGCCGGATCATCCGGCCGGGGCCCTTTTCCGTGTACTCCGCAGGCGCAATGGTGCGTTATATCCCTTATCGTCGGCCACGAGGACGGCAGTAAGGAGGCCACGTGCCCAGCCCCACCCCCGTACCGCCTCGCGACCGCGCCGACACTCCCTGGCGCTCCGAGGGTGCGCCGACGCCGCCGCCCAAGAGGAAGATGCCCGGGGGCTGGCGCGGACTGGCCCTCGCCGCACTGGTCGTCTTCCTGCTCGCCAACGTGGCCCTGTCGTACTTCAACCAGGGAGACGAGCCGACCGTCTCGTACACGGAGTTCAGCAAGCAGGTCGCCGCCGGCAACGTCTCGAAGATCTACTCCAAGGGCGACGCCATCCAGGGCGAACTGAAGAACAAGCAGCCGCTGCCCGACGGCGACAAGGGCGACTACACGAAGTTCGTCACCCAGCGCCCGGCCTTCGCCGACGACGACCTGTGGGCGAACCTCAGCAAGCACGACGTCGTCGTCACGGCCTCCCCGGTCGTCGTGCAGCGCAGCTTCCTGGCCAATCTGCTGATCTCGCTCGCCCCGATGCTCCTGCTGGTCCTCCTGTGGGTGTTCATCGCCCGCCGCATGGGCTCGGCCATGGGCGGCGTCGGCGGACTGGGCCGCAAACAGCCGCCCAAACCCGTCGAGCTGGAGGGCGGCAGACGCACCACCTTCGCCGACGTGGCCGGCATCGAGGAGGTCAAGGGCGAGCTCCACGACGTCGTGGACTTCCTCAAGAACCCCCAGCAGTACCGGGCCCTGGGCGCCAGGATGCCCGGCGGGGTGCTGCTCGCCGGGCCTCCCGGCACGGGCAAGACCCTGCTGGCCCGTGCGGTCGCGGGCGAGGCCGGGGTGCCGTTCTTCTCCGCCTCCGCCTCCGAGTTCATCGAGATGATCGTCGGCGTGGGCGCCTCCCGGGTCCGCGAACTCTTCTCCGAGGCGCGGAAGGTGGCACCCTCCATCATCTTCATCGACGAGATCGACACCATCGGGCGGGCCCGCGGTGGCGGGGCCGCCATGGGCGGCCACGACGAGCGCGAGCAGACCCTGAACCAGATCCTGACCGAGATGGACGGCTTCTCCGGATCGGAGGGGGTCGTCGTCATCGCCGCCACCAACCGGCCCGACGTACTCGACCCGGCGCTCACCCGCCCCGGCCGTTTCGACCGCACGGTGTCGGTCTCCCCTCCCGACCGGGCCGGCCGCGAGTCCATCCTGCGGATCCACACCCGGGACATCCCGCTCGCCGCCGACGCGGACCTCGACCAGGTGGCCCGCACCACCCCCGGCATGACGGGCGCCGACCTCGCCAACCTGGCCAACGAAGCCGCCCTGCTCGCGGTGAAGCGCAAGCAGACCCAGGTCACCCAGGCCGATTTCATGGACGCCCTGGAGAAGGTCCAGCTGGGCGCGGCGCGGTCACTGGTCATGCCGGAGGAGGAGCGCCGCCGCACGGCCTACCACGAGAGCGGCCACGCCCTGCTGGGCATGCTCCAGCCGGGCGCCGACCCGGTCCGCAAGATCACGATCGTGCCGCGCGGCCGGGCGCTCGGCGTCACCCTCTCGACCCCCGACGCGGACCGCTACTCGTACACGGAGGACTACCTCCGCGGCCGCATCATCGGCGCGCTGGGCGGCATGGCGGCCGAGCACGTCGTGTTCGACGTCATCACCACCGGCGCGGAGAACGACCTGGAACAGGTCACCAACCTCGCGCGCGGCATGGTCGGCCGCTGGGGCATGAGCGAGCGCGTCGGCCGCCTCACCGCGATCCCGGCGGACGCGCAGAGTCCGTACGGGCTGCTGGCGGCCCCCGCCACCCTCGACGTCGTGGACCACGAGATGCGGCGGATCGTCGACGAGTGCTACGAGGAGGCCTGCCGGCTGCTGCGCGAACACCGGCCGAAACTCGACGCGCTGACCGAGGCCCTGCTGGCGAACGAGACCCTGGACGAGCCGGCCGCCTACGAGGCCGCGGGCATCCCCCGGCTGTCGAAGGAGCCGAAGTAGCGGGGCGGCCCCGCGGCCCCTCGCGCCGGTCCGCGCCCGCCCCGCCCGGTCCCGTGCCGGCTACGGCACGCGGGCGATCACGTAGCGGAAGATGTTCGGCAGCCAGACGGCGCCGTCCGGCCGCTCGTACGGGTGAAGCGCCTCGGTCAGCTCCTTCTCGACCTGCGCCGGATCGGACGAGGACTCGTACAGCCCCGTCGACAGCAGCCCCCGTACCGCGCTGTCCACGTCCGCGTACCCGAAGGGGCAGAACACCCGCCCCGACCCGTCGGGCGCGAGCCCGGCCCGCGCCACGGCCGCGTCGAGGTCCCGCGGCTCGGGACCGCCGCCCAGGACGGCGGGCACCGTGCACCGCTCCGGCGGGCCCCAGTCGGCCAGCACCACCGCACCGCCCCGCCGCAGCGCGGGCAGGGCCGCGTCCAGGCCCGCCGCGGACGGCGAGAAGGCCAGCAGCACGTCGTACGGGCGCGCGCCGTCCGGCGGGGCCGGGACCACGTCCAGCAGCCGCTCGCGCGCCAGCGCCCGCCGCGACGGATCCGCCTCCACCCCCGTGGCGGCGGCTCCCCGCCCCGCGGCCAGCAGCAGGGCCAGCCCCGACCCGCAGTCCAGGCCGAGCAGCCGGTCGCCCGGCCCGACCTCCAGCCGTTCGTAGACCGCTTCGTACAGCGGTACCAGCATCCGTTCCTGGATCTCCGCCCAGTCACGGGCGACGAGCGTCGCCGTCGGCGTCGGTGTCATCGAAAGAGCGCTCCTGATTCCTTGTCGCCCCCTTGCCCCCGTTGCCAGAGAACTCCCCATTCGCCCCCGCGTCCAGAGGAGTGCGCCACCCGATTCACGCTCGGTGCGCCCGGCGCCGTACCATTCGCGCCATGGCAAAGGCACCCGTTCTCACCCCCCAGGCGGAGGATTTCCCCCGCTGGTACCAGGATCTGATCAACAAGGCCGAGCTGGCCGACAACGGTCCGGTACGCGGCACCATGGTCATCCGACCGTACGGCTACGGGCTGTGGGAGCGGATGCAGCAGGAGATGGACGCGCGCATCAAGGACGCGGGCGCCCAGAACGCGTACTTCCCGCTGTTCATCCCCCAGTCGTACCTGACGAAGGAAGCCGAGCACGTCGAGGGCTTCGCCCCCGAGCTCGCGGTCGTCACGCACGGCGGCGGCAAGGAGCTGGACGAGCCGGTCGTGGTCCGGCCCACCTCCGAGACGATCATCAACGACTACTTCTCCAAGTGGGTCCAGAGCTACCGCGACCTGCCCCTGCTGATCAACCAGTGGGCGAACGTGGTCCGCTGGGAGATGCGTCCGCGCGTCTTCCTCCGTACGAGTGAGTTCCTCTGGCAGGAGGGCCACACCGCCCACGCCACGTACGAGGACGCCCGCGACTACGCCGCCCGCATCCACACGGACGTGTACGGCGACTTCATGACGAACGTCCTCGGCATCGACGTCGTGCTCGGTCGCAAGACCGCCAAGGAGCGCTTCGCCGGCGCCATCAACACCCTCACCCTCGAGGGCATGATGGGCGACGGCAAGGCGCTGCAGCTGGGCACGAGCCACGAGCTCGGCACCAACTTCGCCAAGGCCTTCAACACGCAGTACCTGTCGAAGGAAGGCAAGCAGGAGCTCGTCTGGCAGACCTCGTGGGGCGTCTCGACCCGCATGGTCGGCGGCCTGATCATGTCCCACGGCGACGACAACGGCCTGCGCGTCCCGCCGCGTCTCGCGCACATCCAGGTCGTCGTCATGGCGATCAAGGGCGACGAGGCCGTCACCAAGGTCCGCGAGCTCGGCGCGCAGCTGAAGGCCGCCGGCATCCGCGTGCACGTCGACGACCGCGTCGACACCCCCTTCGGCCGCCGCGCCGTGGACTGGGAGCTCAAGGGCGTACCGGTCCGCGTCGAGATCGGCCCCCGCGACCTGGAGGCCGGCACCGCGATGCTGGCCCGCCGGATCCCGGGCGGCAAGGAGCCCGTGCAGATCGAAGCGCTCGCCGACCTGCTGCCCAAGGTGCTCGACGAGGACCAGGCGCAGCTGCTGCGCGAGTCCCGCGAGCGCCGCCTGGCCCGTACCTCCGACGTCTCCACCATCGAGGAGGCCGCCGAGGCCGCCGTCGCGGGCGGCTGGGCGCGGATCCCGTGGGCCGACCTCGGCCCCGAGGGCGAGGCCAAGCTGGGCGAGCAGGCCGTCTCCGTACGCTGCCTGATCGCCGCGGACGGGTCGGTTCCGGAGGCGGACGACGCCCCCGGTACGCTCGCGATCGTCGCGCGCTCGTACTGATCGCCGCCGTCTGATCCAAGGGGCCGGTCCCGGCGCACGGCACGAGCCG
>NZ_JBHYXN010000018.1:0-23337 GCF_042752335.1 Streptomyces sp. NPDC059355
GAGCTACAGACCCTCCTCGCAACATGGACCGGCGCCTGCCCCACCTGCCACCGCGACATACCCACACCAACCCCAACCTGACCAAGCCCTACTAGAGCCCCCACGGGCCACTGTCGAGCGTGTGTCCGGCCCCGGAATTTCCGGCAAAGGTCATAAAGCGGTGGTCTTGGCCGGCTATGAGCTCGACTTTCAGGGCAGCGGAGTCTTCGACGGCTGGCCCGCGTAGCCATTCCTCGAGCCGCGCTGCCACCATCACCCGTTGCCCCGGCACCCGCCTGCGGCGCACCCCCGCCGGAGGCCTGTCGGTGAGGGATGGAAGCGGCTGCCCCGTTCCTGGCCCAGAGGCCGTGCGACCTGCGGCACTCGGCGCTGTCGAGATGACTCAGCGCCGGCATCGACCCCACCGAGCGCGCCTGGCAACAGGTACACAGGGCGGCAGTTGGCTGCGCATACGCGAAGACCCCGTCTCAGCGAAGGCGCTGATGGCGGGGTCTTTGGGCACTTCCTGCGAAGTGCCCCCGGCAGGATTCGAACCTGCGCACACGGCTCCGGAGGGCACGCCTTGCGCCCGTCTGGCAAGAAGGGTGACCTGGGAGAACGGTTAGATGCACGCACTCGATCTGCTGGTTCACGCACTACTCACTCGCGCGCGGCTCTAGGGTCGTTACTGAACTGCCGGGGCGTAGTGCGTGAGCGATCGCCTGGGGACCTGAGGGACAGCAATGCGGGAGGGCCCGTGGGGTACGACACGTACTTGACGATTGGTGACCGTTGCACATTTTCGTGGCGCAAGCATGCAAGCGAGCTTCCGCGACTCCTCTTTCGGTACGACCAGCTAGTGGTTGAGCCCGACTCGGGCGACGCCCAGGGGCAGTACGCGGTGAAGTTCAGAGCAAGTGTTAGAGAAGTCCTCCTCACTCTGGAGGCTGCCGGCCTCGGTTGGAACGCCGCCGTGGCGGCCTACTCAGCTGTGCGCATGGAACGCGGAGCCGGGACGGCGAGCGTCATGTCGGAGAGCTTGGAAGAGCAGCTAGGACCTGTGGATGCGGTAAAGCGAGTTGAGGAATTTACCCGCGTTCCTCCCGAGGTCGATCTCCGCTATTTGCAAGAACTGCTCACCCGTCAGGTAGATGGAGAAAGCGTCAGTATTCTTGACGCCCTCAACTATGACGACGAGGTTCCGCATCCATTTGAGTTGTCATTCAGTTCGTACCGTGAGATGCGAAAGCTGGGCATGAAGGGAGCGGCAGAAGTATCACGAGCAGTTGAGTCGCTTCTCTACCTTCGGCTGGATGCTCCGCTCCTGGCCTGGCCACTGATCATCTGCGTGTATCTCAGCTGCCTTGACCCGGATGCCGTTGTAGAGTTCGACTTGTCGGATGATGCGGCGGACCAGTGTATGGCGGGAAATGAGGCTGATGCGAAGAAGTATGCCGCCGATTACTGGACCGGAACCGCACAGGTGCTGGCTGGGACTGCACGGTCCCTCGGTCGCCTTTTCGGTGTTCTGTCGGCATTCGACGGTAGTTTGAGTCGAGAGTTCTGGTTTGCGCGAGCAGCGGAACTGCTGGGGCAGATTCGAGTAATGAATCAATCTGGATCTCAAACGACCAAGGTGAGGGGGGATGCCCTTGAGGGACTGGTGGAGTCGCTGCTGCGGACCGAAGAGCCTGAGCTTCGCGTAATTGAGAAGAACTTCCGAACCTCAGAAGAAGAGATCGATGTCCTGGTCAGTAACGGACTGAGAGATCCTTTCTGGTCCTCCCAAGGGAGTCCGTTGATTCTCATCGAGTGCAAGAACTGGAAATCTCGGGCTGGAGTTCCTGAATTGCGTGTCTTCGAATCTAAGGTGCGGGATCGCGGTGCGCTCTGTAAAATCGGCATTTTTGTGTCGCTTGGAGGATTCACCCGACCATTCTTGGAACGGCTTAAATCTTTCCAGGAAACCGGGGGTATTATTTTCGCTCTGGATGGGGATGATGTCGCTGCGCTGGTCAGCGACAAGATGCAAGTGAGTGAATGGCTGAGGGTTAATGGAGTGAGAAGGGCTCTGGGGTCCTAAAGGCCTCCAGCTGTCGATAGAGGTGATCATGAATCTTGAACGCTGGCGGGCTGATAACAATAGAGTCGAAGGGTGGCGAGATTCGCTTGAGATAGAAATCCAAGAAAGCTCCGAGAGTCGTCGCCGCCGCCTGGAGCGCGGCGAGCTCCTCCTTCCCTCTATTGAAGAGCGGTTCGAACGTAGGGAGATCGAGGGTAAAACGGTCCTGGAGCTTCTAAGTCGTGGGCTTGACTCGAAAGCAACACGCCTGTTCCGAGGGAGGATCTCCCTTACGGTGCGTTGCAGGAAAAGGGGTCACATTCTTGCTCACGTCTATCCCACGTCCTTGCGTCCCATCGTGGTCCCTCGCGTGGCTGGTGTTAATCCAGAACATAAAGAGGGAAGGTTCAAGAATGTTGATGCGCTTAAGGAGTGGCGTGTCAATCCGGCCGCGTATGAGGCGCTTCGCTTGCGAGATCCGTGGATAACCGAGTCGACTGACTGGGAGTTCTATGAAAGGCTTTGCGAGACCTTTAAAGGTGAAACTGGGCGGCGCCTGGCGTACCTAAAGGCAACTTATTTTGATTTGCAGGGAATGGCAATCCTGGAGCCGCGCCTGCGTCAGAAAGTGGTTACGGTGGAAGGGGTTCGCTATGAGCCCTACTGGAGTTGGCTCTGCCGCTGCGGCGAGCATCGCTACCCGTGTTACCGGTTGATGGCAGCCCTTGATGAAGGGGTCCCTCAGGACTTCGCGGGATGATAAGCTACTGAGCTACAACTCCATGCACTGCCCGAGTCGTTGCGACCGAAGCTGCTTGTATCCGGATGGGCGCGGTACAGGATCCCATAGGGGGTTCTTTGCCATGCCTTCACTTGCGTCCGTGATCATGCTGGGTGGTGCACTGATCCTTCCGCGCCTGCTGATCTTCATTGTCGCTTTGGTCAGCCATCTGCGTTGGAACGTGTCAGTGAGTGATCTTGAGTGCCTGATGCGTGCTATGCACGCTCCGGCCACCTCGGAAGCCAGGCCTGAGAACCCCGAGGGCCCCTCAGCGTTGCCCGCGGCCAACAGGCCGAGCTAGTCGGTGCCCGGGATCGTGTTAAGGCGAACCTAGGCTTCCCGTTCTCGTCGTGACCCGGACAGCCCGGACAGCCATCCAGTTGGCTGTCCGGGTCATCTTCGCTGTTCAGGGCCTCAACTGGACAGTAGGACAGCCGGGACACTCCATCGGTGGGGTTGGGCGTGCGAAGCTGGAACGCGACCTGGTTGAAGGAGGTGTGTGTGCCGAGCGTCAGCCCGCGTGGGACGTTTCAGGTGATCGCTCAGGTGTTGCGCGAGCGGATCGCCGCAGGGACCTACGAGGAAGGCCTGCCTTCCGAGGCTGAGATCGGGCGGGAGTTCGGCGTAGCGCGGACGACCGTGCGGCGGGCGCTGCGGGCCCTCGAAGAGGCCGGAGACGTCAAGGCCGTTGCCGGGATTGGACGCATGCTGGCTGGCGGCAGCGATGCAGCGCCGTACGAGCGGATTGCGAACGATCTGCTGAATCAGATTCACAGTGGTGCTCTGCCAGCCGGGTCCAAGCTGCCGAGCGAGGCGCAGCTGGCCGAGCTGTACGCCGTCGCGCGTGGGACCGTCCGCCGCGCGGTGCGTGAGCTGGAAACGTCGGGGCATGTCGAAGCCCGGCACGGGGTAGGGCGCTTCGTCAGTTCTCCTTCCTGAACGCGGACATTCTTCGGAGGCGCTGGATATGCAGTTGGGCAAGTGGGCTTACGACCTTGCGGAGTCGCTGCTTGCCGAGGATCTGCCTCGGCGGTGGGCCCACTCCCAGAGGGTCTACGCCCAGGCCCTTACCTTGGTGCCCTCTCTCGGGGCTGATGCTGAGCTTCTGGCCGCTGCTGCCATTGCGCACGACGTTGGCTATGCCCGGTCCGCTGTGGACACCGGACAGCACATGATCGATGGAGCCCGGTACCTGCGCGACGTGGTCGGCGCTGACCCGCGGCTTTGCAGCATCGTGGCCTTTCACACCTCCTCGCCGTGGGAGGCATCGGAGCTTGGGCTTGAGGATGCGCTCGGCGAGTTCGGCCCTGCCGAACCGGCTCTCGTGGACGCGATCACGTATTGCGATCTGACCAGTAGCCCGGTCGGCGAGCTCGTTGACCCGATCCGCAGGCTCTCGGAGGTGCTGGAGCGATACGGGCCGGAGCATGTCGTCTTCAGGGCGGTTTCGGCTGCCAAGCCGGAACTTCTGGAACGGGTGGCCCGGGTGCGGGAGCGGCAGGCTGAGGCCGTCGCCGCGCGGCTCAGCTGATCACCGGGGCCGCCGCGTCGCGGAAGCCCTCCTCCAAACGCCGGCGCGTGGTGGGGGAGACGTCCAGGGACTCCAGCTCCGCCCGCGGAACCCATCGCACCGCGAACGATTCCGAGCTCACCCTGATCTCCCCGCCGACCGGCCGGGCGCGGAAGCAGAGTGAGAACTCCTGGCGTACCTCGCCGTCCGCGAAAGCGATGACGTGGCCCGGGTCGGTGAAGATGCCGACCAGGCCCACCACCTCCACGTGAATGCCAGTTTCCTCCAAGACCTCGCGGACGACCGTCCCCGCGATGTTCTCGCCGACCTCCTGGACGCCGCCCGGCATGCCCCAACGGCCGTTGTCGGAGCGCCGTTCGAGGAGGACGTCACCAGCGTCGTTCACCACGAAGGCAGTCACCGCCGGCACGATGCTGTTGGCCTTCGGGGCTGCGGGATCGTCGAAGTAGTCGGTACGGCGGCTCATGAGGGCCTTTCGAAGGGGACGGCTTCCTCCCACACCTTCTCGAAGCTCTGCTGGTACGTCGACACCAGCTCGGCCCCGGCCACGCGGCGCAGGCGCAGGACGGGGGCCATCGGCGCGCTGACGCCGTAGACCTGGGTGTTGACCAGCCACTCGTCATCCGAGCGGTACAGGGAGTTGTGGAGCGTGGACCGGTGCATCCGAAACTCGACTCCCGGCACTGAGTAGAGCGGGCGGTAGAGCTTCATGACCTCGCGAACCTTGTAGGCGACGCCTTCCCCGATCTCCTCCTCCTGCCCACGTCGCTGGATCTCAGGGCTCTCGGGATCACCCAGCAGGATGCGTGCGCGGACACCGGAGGCCGCTTTCAGCCGGAGTAGCTGGGGCCACCGCGGATTCTCGGCGAGGAACACGCCGGCGTGGACGAGTACGCCGATCTCTCGCTCTGCCCGGCCGAAGAGCTGCAACCACAGTTCCGGCGGGACGTACGAGCGGTGCGGATAGACCTTGAGGACCTCGGCGTC
Source organism: Streptomyces sp. NPDC059355 (assembly GCF_042752335.1). Lineage (NCBI taxonomy): Bacteria > Bacillati > Actinomycetota > Actinomycetes > Kitasatosporales > Streptomycetaceae > Streptomyces > Streptomyces sp. NPDC059355. Next base: position 5,341 of record NZ_JBHYXN010000018.1, read on the forward strand.
AGCCGCGTCTTTGCGCTGGCCGTCAGGGAGTCCGTTCGGCCAGAGGTACGCCTCGTCCTCACGCAGGTGAGCGGCTATCGCGAGGCGGTGGCGCCGGTATGGGGCGCGCCCCTGGGAGATCCACCGCTCCACCGTCTTGGGGTCCACGCCGACATGTTCGGCCATGGCTTCGACCGTGACGCCGTGCGTGAGCATCGCCGACCGTAACCGCTCGTTCGCCATGCCAGCTCCTAGGGACGTCCAGGGACGTACTGAACTCCCCGAACGCTATCCAGGACGTCCCAAGTCGTCCAGGGACGTGGTCACTTCGTCCCGGGCCTCGGCGGCAATCTGATGTCACGCCGAAGGGCGGCTCGAAACAGCGAAGGCCTTGACAGCCGTAGCTGGACGCATCATCGTGAGATACATGTTCAAGCATGTATCTCATGCTTGAACGGGGCGCTTCATGTGCCCTGACCTGCACTGCCTGCGTCGCGCGGCGGGACTCCCCAGCAAGGTCGCCCGCCGTCGTGGCCCTCCCTGCCCCTCCGATTTGTGGAGAGCACCTATGCGTACGTTCATCGGCGGCCAAGAGGCCGTCAGCGCGAACGACTTCGTGGAACTTGCCCTTGGCACCCCGGTTGAGCTGTGGCTCGGGGTGGAGGGCGAGAGCGAGGAGGAGCGTGCGGCCCGGCTCGACGCGGCCCGCGACATCCTCGCCGAGAACCCCACCCTGCCGGACGACGTCAGCCGGGTCGCCGCCGAGGTGATCGAGGCTTACGCGCCGGAGCTGTTCAACGTCATCCCGATCGGCCGGCCCCCGGTCGGCGCGCGTCGCCGCGCCCACTCCCGCAAGGGGGCAGCGGCATGAGCCATCTGACCCCCGAGCCGGAGGACCTCCTCGACCACACCGGCCAGCCGCGCCCGACCCAGGGCATGGACCTGGCCGAGGGCGAGATTCGGTCCGCCATGGCTTTCCACGAGGCCGGACACGCCGTCCTCGGCATCGCGTACGGGATGCACGCCGAGCGGGTCACCCTCTTCACCTGGCAGGACCCGCACCAAGGCACGCTGGTGACCGGCTCGACGAGCTGGAACGCGAGCGGCATCCGTCCGTGGCGCTTCGCCGCCCAGTGCGCCGCCGGCGAGGCCGCACAGGTTCACTTCCTGCGCGAGCAGGGGCTGTGGACGCCGAAGCGCGCTGCCGCGTTAGAGGCAGTGCACGACCGCGAGCTCGCCGTCGACGTTCTCGCTCAGTGGGGCTTTCTTCTCGGTCGTGACCACACCCCTGCCGGCGGGAAGTCCTGGGCTGTGGTGCAGGCCATCGCCGCCCGGTCCGTTGCCCTGCTCTGGCCGGGCATCACCGCGGTGGCTCACGCCCTGGAAGCGCACGACGAGCTGATCGGGGACGACGCCGCCCGCCTGGCGGGGCTGGCGAACCCTCCGGCCGCCGGGGGTGCGCGATGACCACCCTGACCATGGCGGAACGGTCGGCGGTACCGCCGCTGACCCGTCCGGAGCTGGGCCTTGCCGGTACCGGGGCTCTGGCCGCGGCCGGTGTCGGGGCACTGGGGCTGATCTCCTCGTTCGACGCGGTCTCGGCCGCAGCCGGGCGGTGGGGATTCGGCGAACCATGGATGCTCCCGGTCGGCATCGACACCGCGATCCCGGTGTTCACGGTGGCCAACTTGCTGCTGATCCGGATGGACATGGCTCTGGTGTGGGTCCGGTTCGTGCCGTGGGCGCTCACGCTGATCACGTGTGGGCTGAACATCGCGGCCGGACAAGGGCTGTGGGCCAAGGTCGCGCACGGCACGATGCCTCTGCTGTGGGTGGTCTTCTCCGAGATCGGCGCCCACATCTACGCCGTCCGCATCGGCGCCGTCACCGGCCGCCGGATGGACAAGATCCGCGCTTCCCGCTGGCTGCTCGCCTTCCCTTCCACCTTCTCCCTGTGGCGGCGGATGACCCTGTGGGAGATCACCTCTTACGCCGATGCGCTCGGGCGGGAGAAGGAGCGCCAGCTCGCTCGCGCCGACCTGCGCGAGGAGTACGGGTGGCGGTGGCGATCGAAGACCCCGCGCCGCGAACGCGTCCTGCTCCGCCTGGGGGAGCTCGCCCCCGAGAGCGACAGGGCGGCGCCCGAGCCGCCCGCGTCACCGGTGCCGTCATCCGAGCCGGAGGAGCAGGGGGCGCCCCAAGCGCCGCGCAAGCGGACCGCCCGCCCTCGGGCCAAGGCCAGGAAGCCGCTTAGGACCGCTGAGGAGCTGTTGGCCGAGGCGCGCGAGATCACGGTGGCGTGGCCTGACAGCGCGATCAATGCCGAGGCGATCCGGACGCATCTTCACTGCTCGGCCGCCAGCTCCCGGGCTCTGCGGGACCAGCTCCTCACCGACCGCGCCGCTGCCGATGCCCTGACCCTGCCCGAGAACGAGACGACCGCCGAGGTGGCCGAGGAGGTCGCAGCATGAACACCCTGGTCACCACCCTGGCGGGAGCCTTACCCGTCGCCGCCGGCTGGTCCGGACACGTTCTCTGGCTGCGCCGGCGCCTGCACACCGCCCGCCGCGACCCACTCACCGGGCTGTTGACCCGGGACGGCTTCACCCGCCGCGCTTCCGCCCTGCTCCGCGACGAGCGGGCGGTCGTGCTCCTGGCGGACGTGGACGACTTCAAGCAAATCAACGACCGCCACGGCCACGCTGCCGGTGACGCCCTGCTGAAGGCGACTGCGGACCGGCTGGCCCACTACGTCGGTGCGGCCGGGGTTGCCGGACGCCTCGGTGGCGATGAGTTCGCCGCCGTCGTCCCTGACCCGCACGGCACCGCCGAAGACCTCTTCGCTGCCCTCCACGCCGTCCTTGCCCGACCCGCCGACCCTCACCGCGCAGACGTCCGTACGACGGTCTCGCTCGGGTGGGTACGGGTAGCGGACTTCCCTGCCGATGGGCTCGCCGAACTCCTCGGCCGGGCTGATGAGGCGATGTACGCGGCCAAGCAGGCCCGCGCCGGCATCAAGCGCGCCGGCCTGGGGCGGCTGTTCGCCACGGTCGCAGGGCGCCGCTCCGGCCGACGAGGCGCCCGCACCGACACGACCGCGGCGGCGGCCTGATGAGCGCGCTCACGCTCTCCGAATGCTTTGACCCGACCGGAGCGACGTACGGGATACCGACCTACCCATGGCGCTATGCCCCGGAGGGTCTGGCAACCCGGCGGCAGCTGCGAACTGCGGGGCTACGACCGGGCGGCCAACCGGTCGCCGCACAGCTCCTGCGCCCGCGGTTCCGCCGCGAGCCGCTGGTGGCCTACCTCTACCGGGTCGACTGGGCCAAGCCCGTCCGGCCGATGACGTCCCGCAAGTGGGACGCCCTCGCCCTGGCGATGCTGGCCCGCCGCACGTGCCCGACCTGCCGCACCGACGCCGGATACGTCATCCCGCCCTCGCTCGGGGTGTGCGTGACGTGCGCCTACCCCGACGAACAGCGCGCCGCATAACTCGCCACAGCGGGACCCGGTCTCAACCGACCAAAGCAGCGGCCGGGTCCCGCAATCCCTCCCGAGAGAAGGACCCTCAGTGAAACACCCCGACGACGAGAACGAACTCTTCTCCCAACTCGAAGCCGACATGGCGGTCGACTTCGGCGCCGACGTGGTCGACCTCGACAAGGCGCGCTCCGCCCGCGCCGAGTCGCCCGACTCCGCCACCGGACCGGCCGCCGACTCGCCCCCCTTGGGGTCGGGCGACCTGTCGGCCCGACGGTTGGTCGACGGCCCGGACGTCGCTGCGCCCGGCTACCTCGGCCGACTGGCCGGGGCCAAGCGGCGGGCGATCGTCCCCGCATGGCTGCGGTCGACGGCAGAGCTGAAGACGGCGGCCAGCTGGGTGGCCCGGCACTACGCCCACCTCGCCGGCTACCACGCATTGCGCGCCCCGGTCTACGCCGGGCGCTTCACGCTCCAAGCGCCGCGCGGGGCCGTCCGGTTCGCCGGCGGAACGCTGCGGTGGGTGGCCGACCGCGAGGGCGAGCCGGTCCGACTGGCCGCCGTCCGGCGCGAGGACGTCGGCGAGTACCTCAAGCTCTCCCGCCAGCGCGACGGCCGCGTACGCCTGCGCATCCTGGTCGCCGCCCTCGCCAGCCTGGTCGGGTTAGGGGCCGCGCTCGCCCTGTACGTACTGGCCCCCGGCTGGCTCCAGGCTGTCTCCCTGGGCGCGCTGTTGCTCGCCCTCGGCGCGACCGGCGGACAGGCCGACGCCCCGGTCGTCCACAGGGCTGTGGAGATGACCAAGGCACCCAGGCTCACCTCCGACATCGTCCTGCGCGCCCTCGGCGCCCTGGGTATCGCGCCGATCAGTCAGGCGCAGGCGAAGGGCCGGGACGGCTTCACCTTCACCGCTCCCATCACCCGCGACGGCCCCGGCTGGCGGGCCGAGGGGGACCTTCCGTACGGCGTGACTGTGACGGACGTGATCGAGCGCCGCGACAAGCTCGCCTCCGGCCTGCGCCGGCCGCTCGGGTGCGTCTGGCCCGAGGCCGTCCCCGACGAGCACACCGGCCACCTCGTTCTCTGGGTGGGCGACCAGGACATGACCAAGGCCACCAAGCCCAAGTGGCCCTTGCTCACCTCGGGCGTGGTGGACCTCTTCAAGCCCGTGGCCTACGGCACCGACCAGCGCGGTCGCTGGGTGGAAGTCACCCTGATGTTCATCGCCGGTGTGATCGGCGCGATCCCCCGCATGGGCAAGACCTTCCTCCTCCGTCTGCTCCTGCTGATCGCCGCGCTGGACCCGCGGGCGGAGCTGCACACCTACGACATGAAGGGCACCGGCGACCTCGACCCGGTCGGCAACGCCGTCTCCCACCGCCACGCCGCGGGCGACGACGACGAGTCCATCGCCTACACGCTCACGGACTTCCGCGCGCTGCGGGAGGAGCTGCGGCGGCGGGTGAAGGTGATCCGCTCCCTGCCGCGGGACATCTGCCCGGAGAACAAGGTCACCAGCGGTCTCGCCGACAAGCGGTCGCTGGGGCTGCACCCGATCGTGGTCGGGGTGGACGAGTGTCAGGTGCTGTTCGAGCACGCCGAGCACGGGAAGGAGTTCGAGGAGATCGCCACCGACCTGGTCAAGCGTGGACCGGCAACGGGGATCGTGCTGCTGCTGGCCACGCAGCGGCCGGACGCGAAGTCCCTGCCCACCGGCATCTCAGCGAACGCCTCGGCCCGCTGGTGCCTGAAGGTCATGGGCCAGACCGAGAACGACATGGTCTTGGGCACCTCCTCCTACAAGCGCGGCGTGCGAGCCACGATGTTCGCTTGGGGCGACAAGGGCATCCACTACTTCATGGGTGAGGGTGCCGACGCCCGGATCGTGGCCTCCACCTACATCGACGCCCCCGGCGCCGAAGTCATCGCGGCCCGCGCCCGAACCGTCCGCGACAAGGCGGGACTCCTCACCGGCCACGCCCTCGGCGAGGCTCCTGAGGCAGTGACGGGCCCCTCGTATGACCTGCTCGCCGACATCCTCGCCGTCGTCCCGGCGGCGGAGAAGCGGGTCTGGAACGAGCGGATCGCCGCCCGCCTCGCCGACCTGCGGCCCGAGGTCTACGGCGGTTGGAAGGGCGAGAACGTCACCAGCGCCCTCAAGCCCCACGGCATCAGGACCGTCGACGTCGCCGGCACCACCGACGAAGGACAGCGCACCACCCGCCGTGGCATCGTCCGCGCCGACCTCGCGAAGGCGATTGCGGAGCGTAGTGAAAATCCCGGTGCTGCGTAGCCCCGAATCGCTGCTACCGGTAGCAGGCCAACCTGCTACCGGTAGCACCCCCGCTAGCACCTCAAACCGCACCTGATCAGGTCGCTAGCGCATAGCAGCCCACCTGCGAAAACCCCTGAATTTGGCCTGGGAGGGCTTTCATGACCCCTGCCCTGCTCGCTATCGCCTGCCTACTCGCCATCACTCTCGGTTATGCAGGCTTGTGCGCGGTCTCGCCGCTCGGGACCTGCCGCAAGTGCCGCGGCTTCGGCTTCGCCATGACCACCGACCGCAAGGGCCGCCTCAAGCGGGGCAAGCACTGCCGCCGCTGCGACGGCCACGGCAAGCGCATCCGACTCGGCCGCTGGCTCTACAACCGCGCCGTCCGCATCCACCACGCCGGCACGCGCTGACCCACCCACGGAGGTACTCGAATGATCTTCACCATCTCCGCTGTCCTGCTCTTCGGCGCCGGGTCCTACTTCGCCGTCCGCACCAAGGCTGCCGGCGCCGGTGCCGCAGTCGTCCTGTTCCTCTTCGGCTTCTTCGCCGCCGGCACCGGCGCGTACGAGCCCATCACGAACGTCGTGAAGTCCACTGCCCAGGCCCTCACCGACCTCGCCAACTAGGAAGGAGAACCCCGATGTACGAGCCGATCACCTACCAGCACTGGGCCGTCAAACTCGCGCCCAAGGCCGTCCCGGCACTGGCCACCACCACGGTCCTGACCCTGGGCCGGATGTGGAACGCCAACGGCGCCGAGCACAGCACCGGGAACGCCGCGCTCATGACCGTGCTCGCCCTCGGGGCGGCAGCGGCCGGCGGGCTGGCATCCGCGGGCCGTACCGGTGACGCGGCGCTCGCGGGAACCGCGTTCGCACTCTCCGGTGGCCTCGCCCTCGCCGGGGTCGCGGGGTACGCGGACGGTCTGTCCCTGCCGCTGTTGCTGTGGGCCCTGGCCACCACCGTCGCCTACAGCCTCGCCAACCGGTACTGGCGCACCGACCGCCGCGAATCCCTCGCCCACGACCGGCACACTGCCGCACGTCGTGAGGAGCACGCCCACGTCGAACGCGTCGAGATCCTGCGTGCGCACACGCAGATCGAGGTGGCTCGCGAGGCCTCCACGTACGCCACGGCCCTCGCCGAGGCCATGACCACCCGCGCGATGTTGCCCGGCTTCGACCCTGAGGCCCTCACCCGCGCCGGACTCCCGTCCGGCCCCACCAAGTAGATACGCCGCGGCGGCGGGACTCCCCAGCAAGGTCGCCCGCCGCCGCGGCCCTCCCCGCCTATCCGAAGACAGACAGGAGACCTCAAGCATGACCTACCTCAAGCCCGTTGCGCACCGGGGCAAGCACCAGCCCTCGCGCCACGGCTGGCCGTGGAGCTGGCGGGTGGCCGCATGAGCGCCTACGTCGGATGCCTGCACATCGCCCTCGACCTCGCCGCGCGTGGGGTGCCCGTTCTGCCGCTCAGCCGCGACAAGCGGCCCGTGGCCAACTGCCGTGCCTGCCGCGAGAACGCGTGCGGCGGCCGACCCGTCATGAAGACGCCCGGCCCCTGCCGGTGCGTGCGGCCCTGCCACGGATGGGCCGCCGCCACCACCGACCCTGAGACCCTGACCTCTGGGGCGTGGGGATGGGCGTGGCGGCAGGCGGGATCGGTCGGCTACCACCCGGGCGGCGCCGGCCTGACCGTGGTGGACCTGGACAGCCTGGAGGCAGTCGCCTGGGCCCACAACGCCCTCCCTGCCACGCGCGCAGTGTCCAGCACTCGAGGACAGCACTGGATCTACCTCGGTGCCATGGCCTCGCACAACGCGGTGCGTCCCGGAGTGGACCTGAAGTCCTCCATGGCCTACGCCCGCTGGCTCGGGCCCGGCACCGGCACCATGGTCCGCCTGCCGGATGCCGTCCGCGCCCTGTTCGCGAGGGAAGAGGCCACCTCCGCCCGCGGGCGGGTGGTCTCTTCCGTCCCCGGCCCGACCAGCTTCAACCGGGACGTCGCCGGTGGCTGCCAGCACAACGCGACCTTCATCAGTGAGGGCCTGGCCCGAGGGCTCGCCTTGATCGCTGCCAAGCGCGAGTCCGGGGCCGGAGGTCAGACATTCGGGGTCGCTCGATTCCTGGCCGCCCAGCACGCCAACTGCCCTGGCCCGTGCGCCCTCGGTCCCGTACGGGAACAGCTCGTGGCGGCCGCCGTCGCCGTGGGCGTACCCGAGCGCTATGCCGAGCGCGCCGTCGCCCGTGGTTTCGCCGACGTGGGGGCCGCTGCATGACCGCCAATCCGATCCCGCCGCTGCACCTCTACTCCGTACCGAGCGAGCAGCCCAGGGCAGATCAGGCGGGGCCGCCGAAGCGCGAGAGGCCGCGGACCGCCTGGACCGCCGATCAGCTCATGGCGACGGAGTTCCCCGAACCGAAGTGGGCCGTGCCCGGCATCCTCGCCGAGGGTGTCAGCCTCCTCGCCGGACCGCCCAAGGTCGGAAAGTCCTGGCTCTCCCTCGGGCTCGGCCTCTCCGTCGCCGCCGGCGGGCATGCCTTCGACACCGTGCCCGTCCAGGGTGGACCGGTCCTGTACCTCGCTTTGGAGGACACGCCCCGCCGCCTGCAGACCCGCATGGGAAAGCTCTTGGGCGGCCGCGCCGCGCCCGCCGGGCTCACGCTCGTAACCGAGTGCCCGCCCTTCCCCCAGGGCGGCAGCGAGGCCATCGCCCAGTGGCTGGAGCGCAATCCGGATGCCCGGATGGTCGTCATCGACGTCTTCGCCAAGATGCGGGGGCAGGCCCTTCAGGGTGTGTCCGCGTACGACGCCGATTACGTGGCCGTCGGCTACGCGAAGCGGCTCGCCGACCATTACGGCATCGCCGTCGTCCTGGTCCACCACGTCCGCAAGGCTGCCTCGGAGGATTTCCTCACCGAGGTCTCGGGGACCAACGGGATCGCCGGCGCCGCGGACGCGACGCTCGTACTCAAGCGCGCCCGCGGCCAAGCCGATGGCATCCTCCACGTCACCGGCCGCGACGTGAACGAAGCCGAGTACGCGCTCCAGTTCCAGGAGGCATCCGGGGCCTGGAAGCTCCTCGACGGGCCCGCTTCCGACCACACCGTCGGAGACACACGGGCGGCGATCCTCCGGTACGTCCGGGCTCAGCCCGGGGCCAGACCGCGAGAGATCGCCGACGGCCTCCCCGGCGTGGACGCCGACACCGTCCGCCGCACCTGCTCCCGCATGGCCGCGGACGGCCAGCTCACCAAGGACGCCGGCGGCCGCTACTTCCCGGACACCGAGGCCCGGACACACCTCACGCCGGAGGTGTCCCAGCTGTCCGACTGTCCGGCCGACCGATCTGACCTGCGGAAAACACCCGGACAGTCAAAACGTGAGCTGTCCGGGGTGTCCGGTCCGACCGATACCGAAGGGGCATCTCAGTGAGCGCGCGTGCCGTGCACGACAAGATGACCGTCAAAGAGGTCATCGCCGATCTGAGGGTCGCGCCCTCGACCTTCTACCGATGGCTGCAACTGGGGAAGGCTCCCCGCCCGATCAAGCTCCCCAACGGGGACCTGCGATTCCGCCGCTCCGAGTACGAGCGCTGGCTTTCCGCGCGGGAGGATGCCGCGTGATCCACCGCAGTTCCGGTGACGACTCGGGGGCCCACGGGAGTGGGCGCCCGGGTGGTCTCTTCACCGAAGAGCTCTCCACCAATGTGCGGCTCTGGAAAATCATGCAGATCAGGAGCAAAAGGGCTCCTTACCAGCTCCGATGGACAGTTGACGGCCGCGTGAAAACGGCCAGCTTCGCCACGTTCACTCTCGCGGACAGTCGCCGTTCCCAATTGCGTCATGCGATGACCTGCGGCGAGGCATTCGGTGTGGACTCTGGACTTCCCGTCTCGGAACTCAGGGCCCAGGCCGAGAAGAAATCGGAGAAGGGGGACCTGAACTGGTGGGCGTTCTCCCGTGAGTACATGGCCGTTCGGTGGCGTACCGCGGCGGCCAAGACCAGGGAAGGACTGGCGGACAGCCTCGCCACCGTCGCTATCGCCATGGCGGGGGAGGGCAGCAAAGCTCCGCGACCTGAAGATGTACGGCTCGCCGTCCGCTGGGCCGTCGTCCCGAGCCATGCGGAGCAGGACCCGCCACCAGAGCTTCGCGCCGCGGCCCGATGGCTCGCGGAGAAGTCCCTCCCGCTGTCCGCGCTCCAGGACACCCGCGTGGTTCGTGACGTCCACTACCGGCTCGCCTTCAAGCTGGACGACTCCCCGGCGGCCGCGGAGACCTACAAACGCCGTCGCCGCGGCTTCAACACGGCCATGGAGTACGCCATCCAGGAGGGCTACCTCCAGCGAAATCCCCTCGCGGGCGTGAAGCGGCCTGCGACTGCCGGCAGTGGAGTCGTGGATCCACGCGTTCTCGTGAACGAGCTACAGGGGCGCCAACTGCTCACTGCTGTCTCATACGTCGGCTCGGTCCACCGGAACAGGGGGCGCAGGCTCATCGCGTTTTTCGCCTGCATGCTCTATTCGGCGACCAGGCCGGCGGAGGCGGTGGGGCTCACTCTCCCGCAATGCCATCTCCCCGAATCAGGGTGGGGAATGCTGACCTTGAAAGAGACCCGCCCGGTCTCGGGTCGGAAATGGACGGATTCAGGAGAACGCCACGACCGGCGCGGCCTGAAGTCCCGCGAGGCGGACAAGGACCGGCCGGTGCCGATCCCGCCGGTCCTGGTGGCCCTCCTGCGTGCACATGTGGCGGAGTTCGGCACGGCGCCGGACGGGCGGCTCTTCTCCAACGAGCGCGGGGGAGTCCTCGGCAGCTCCAGCTACTGGCGTGTCTGGCAGGAGGCCAGGGAACTGGCCCTGCCGCCGGACAAGGCGGCTTCGCCCCTCGCACGGCGCCCGTACGACCTCCGGTCGACGTGCATCACCAACTGGCTCCGCGCCGGCCTGCCCGTGGCCGAGGTGGCCCGCCGGGCGGGCAACTCCCCGGAGGTCATCCACCGCAACTACGCCGGCTGCCTCGACGACAGCGAGGAGGACAACAACAGGAAGATCGAACAGACGATGGGCTGGGTCTGAGGCCCTGCTGAGGTGGGATGGAGGAACTCGCTCCATCTCACCTCAGCGAGATTCCGCCCAGTCGTTAAGCCCCCGAGCCGTGGCGTGCGCGCACCGGTCGACCAGCGCGCTGAGCGAACCGTAGTCATGCTCCGGGAAGTAGACAGGGACGAGACCGAAGAGCGGTTCCGCAATGTCTAGGGACGACGCTGTCGATCTGGGGTCGTAGTGCACCAGGGTGTTTCGGAAGCCCCTAGTTGCCCCGTCCGTTATGGCTACTGCCTCGGGTGCTCCGGTAATTCGTTCCAGGGCGGACCTCGAAGAATCGGAGAGTCTCTGATCTGGGTCATTGCCGAGCCGAGTGAGGCTTGCCAGCACATGGTAGAGCGTGACGTAGCGGATCTTGAATACGCTGTATTCGAGGTCGAGGGGATTGGATCCTGTGACCAGTAGAGAGGTTACGAAGTTCACCTTCGCCTGGCAGACCGTCAGGAGGCTATTGAGCGTGGGTGCTTCGTTTCCGCCGAAGACGCGCCGGTAGTATTTATCTGCCCTGACCTCCGAATCGTTTAGCATCCTTCCTGTCGCGTGGCTCACGAACGTCTTTGGGCCCTCCGCGTCGGTCGATGCCCCCAAGGCGCCTAGGCAGCGGCCCATCTGCTGCATGATCGACCTGACGTAGGCCTCGCCGTTCTCCGCGAAGAGGAGCTTCGGTTCAATCCCGAGATGGAAGGCGGCTGAATGGTTGGTGCAGACCAAGGCGTCGCCGTAAGTGAAGAGGCTTAGGTCGACTTCGAGGAACCTCGCAAGTCGAAGCCAAGTATTTCCCAGGAAGTGATCCGCGTGGGTTCCGATGATCTCGTTTCGATAGAATTCGAGCTGCCCAGCAACCCAACGCTGATTATCTTCAAACAGCTTCAGGCTATTACGGGAGCGGGCGCAAACCTCCGCTGCTTCCGCCGAGAAGTCCAGGGGCGGGGAGGGTGTGATCATGTCGATCTTTGCGCGAGCCTCATGGATGACGAGGGAGAAGAAGGGTGTCATGCAGAGGGAGGCCACGCCGGCCAGCTTCGCCTGTCGCGGATCGGAGAGCGCACCCAAGACCCGACCCATGTAGTTGGCGTCCTGCGCGACTCCTGCGCTGACAACTTCTTCCCTCGTGGGCAAGGCGGGCCCCCTCGTTGCTCGTGGAGTAGTGGACGATGCCCCGCGCGGAGGGGGTGCCGCAACAGGGTTGTGTGCTGAGCGCTCGCCGGCGTCGACGGCCGTGACGGCGGGTTCGGCTGCTCGCTCACGCACCACTCACGCGAGAACAGTGAGAGACAACGAGAAAGCCCCGGACTCAGTGGGACTGAGTTCGGGGCTTCTTCTTTGGCACTTGCGCTGGTCAGCGGGTGTTCTCGCTGGTCCTTGCGAAGTGCCCCCGGCAGGATTCGAACCTGCGCACACGGCTCCGGAGGCCGTTGCTCTATCCCCTGAGCTACGGGGGCGCGTCGCTCGCGTTGCGGCGACGGGTTGAACACTACCAGCTTCCGCGGGGTGATCAGGAACCGATTACGGGGGTTCGGGGCGCGGGTCGCTCGGAGGGGGTGGAAGTGGCAAAAACCCGGACGCGGGGGCTTAGGGCAACCTACTCTCGAGTTGTGCCAGGCGCCTCGGGCCGGGTGCTTGTTGTCGACGACAACAAGGTCATCCGGCAGCTGATCAAGGTCAATCTCGAGCTGGAGGGCTTCGAGGTCGTGACCGCGAACGATGGTGTCGAGTGCCTGGACATCGTGCACGACGTGTGTCCCGATGTGATCACCCTTGATGTGGTCATGCCCCGTTTGGACGGGTTCGCGACCGCCGTGCAGCTGCGCGCCGATCCGCGGACGCGGCATCTGCCCCTCGCCATCGTGAGCGCCTGTACGCAGTACGAGGTGGAGGCCGGGATCGAGACTGCGGTAGATGCCTTCCTCGCCAAACCCTTCGAGCCCGCCGAGCTCGTACGGGTCGTACGCCGGCTCGTCGAGCGCAAGGACCGGCGCGAGCGGAAGGGCGCGCCGGCCGGGCGGGGGAGAGAGTAGCGCCGGGCACCTGTTCACATGGCGAAACCGTTCGCGGGATGGGCGGGCTTCTCCCCTAGGCTGGTCCCGTGACCCCCGCCGACCTCTCCAGCACCGTCGCACGCGCCGTGCGCCGCGCCGTCGAGGACGGGGAGCTGCCGGCCGCGGCGGACGTGCCCGAGCGGGTCGTCATCGAGCGGACCAGGCCCGGGGGAGTGGGCGACTACGCCACCCCCGTCGCGTTCCAGGTCGCCCGGGCCGCCCGCCGGCCCCCCGCAGAGGTCGCCCGGGTGATCGCCGAAGGCCTGGCCGCGGAGCCCGGGATCGAGCGCGTGGAGATCACGGGCGCCGGCTTCCTGAACTTCACCCTCGCCCCCCGCGCCGCCGCCGACCTCGTCCGCGAAGTGCTGTCGCGCGGACCGCGCTACGGGTACGCGGACGACGCCGTCGAGACGGAGCCCTTCTGCTGGGCCCGCACCGCCGAGTTCCGCCGGCGCGCCGTCCACGAGGCCGTCGTACGCATGCTGCGCAGCCAGGGACGGGGAGACGGCGGCGCGCCGCCCGGCGTCGCGCCCGTCGCGCGCCGCGACGGGGACGTGGTCGCGGCCTACGGGCGCGATGCCGCCGGCTGGGCCGTGCTCGCCGTTCCGGCCCGCGAGACCCCCCAGTTCGGGGCCGGACTCCTGGTCCAGGACGAGTCCAGCGAGTTCTTCCTCGTGCGGTACGCAGACGCCCGCGCCAAGGCCCTCGGCCGCGGCGCCGCCCGCCTCGGCTTCGGCGCCGAGCCCGGCGAGACCGACGCGCCCGGCGCCCCCGAACTGCTGCGCCTGATCGCCGAGTACCCCCTCGTACTGGAAGCCGCCGCGCATCGGCGGGCGCCGGAGCAGCTCGTCCGGTTCCTCGTACGCGTCGCCGACGAACTGCTCGATTTTCAGCACTGCGTCCTGCCCGAGGGGGACGAGAAACCCTCGGCCGCCCACCGCGCCCGGCTGGCTCTTGCCGAAGCCGCCGGGACGGTGCTGGCCGGCGGCCTGGCCCTTCTCGGCATAGACGCACCTGACTGCCTGTGATCTGCGAAGAGAGATACCGATGAGCCGTTCCGCGCACCCCGCCGGGCCCCGCCACGCCGACGTCCTGCCCGAGGGCCACTACTCCCCGCCGCCCGCCGACCTCAACGCGCTCGACGAGAAGGTCTGGGCCCGCACCGTACGGCGGGACGGCGACGGGGTGGTGACCGTGGGCGGCATGCCCGTCACCGCGCTCGCCGAGGAGTTCGGGACGCCCGCCTACTTCCTCGACGAAGAGGACTTCCGGGCCCGGTGCCGCGCCTGGGCGCACGCCTTCGGACCCGACGCCGACGTGTTCTACGCGGGCAAGGCGTTCCTCTCCAAGGCCGTCGTGAAGTGGCTGCGGGAAGAAGGGCTCAACCTCGACGTCTGCTCCGGCGGCGAGCTGACCACCGCCCTCGCCGCCGGCATGCCCGCCGAGCGGATCGCCTTCCACGGGAACAACAAGTCCGCGGCCGAGATCACCCGGGCCGTCACCGCCGGCGTCGGCCGGATCGTCCTCGACTCCTTCCAGGAGATCGCCCGCGTCGCGCACATCGCCCGTGAGCTGGGCGTACGCCAGCCCGTCCAGATCCGCGTGACCGTCGGCGTCGAAGCGCACACGCACGAGTTCATCGCCACCGCGCACGAGGACCAGAAGTTCGGCATCGCCGTCGCCGACGGCTCCGCCGCCGAGGCCGTACGGCGCGCCCTCGGGCACGACAGCCTCGAGCTGCTCGGCGTCCACTCCCACATCGGCTCGCAGATCTTCGACATGGCCGGCTTCGAGGTCTCCGCGAAGCGCGTGGTGCGGCTGCTGGCCGCCGTACGGGACGAGCACGGCGTCGAGCTCCCCGAGATCGACCTCGGCGGCGGCCTCGGCATCGCGTACACCGCCTCCGACGACCCGCGCGAGCCCCACGAGATCGCCAAGGCCCTGCACGAGATCGTCGCCCGGGAGTGCGAGTCCGCCGGCCTGCGCGCGCCCCGCATCTCCGTCGAGCCCGGTCGCGCCATCGTCGGCCCCACCGCCTTCACCCTCTACGAGGTCGGCACGATCAAGCCGCTCGAAGGGCTGCGCACGTACGTCTCCGTCGACGGCGGCATGTCGGACAACATCCGCACCGCCCTCTACGACGCCGAGTACGCCGTCACCCTCGTCTCCCGCGTCTCCGACGCCGAGCCCATGCTCGTCCGCGTCGTCGGCAAGCACTGCGAGAGCGGTGACATCGTGGTGAAGGACGCCTTCCTGCCGGCCGACCTGGCCCCGGGGGACCTCCTCGCCGTACCCGCCACGGGGGCGTACTGCCGCTCCATGGCCAGCAACTACAACCACGCGCTCCGCCCGCCCGTCGTCGCGGTGCGCGACGGCCAGGCGCGGGTGATCGTCCGGCGCGAGACGGAGGAAGATCTCCTGCGTCTCGACCTCGGATGATCCGGTTATTTCTGGGGGAAGCCCCCATACCCCCAAAATAGGTGCCGATAGGTGTCTCACTCAATGGACCGAGGATGGAAAGTCCTGTCCATTGAGTGAGACTGGTTGAGACCTGGCGCGCAACCCGCGCGCCGGGTGGTGATGGAAGACCGAAAGGCGTAGGTCGAATGATGCGTACGCGTCCGCTGAAGGTGGCGCTGCTGGGCTGTGGAGTGGTCGGCTCAGAGGTGGCGCGCATCATGACGACGCACGCCGACGACCTCACGCAGAGGATCGGCGCGCCCGTCGAGCTCGCCGGCGTGGCCGTGCGCCGCCCCTCCAAGGTGCGCGAGGGCATCGACCCCGCCCTGGTCACCACCGATGCGACCGCCCTCCTCAAACGCGGTGACATCGACATCGCGATCGAGGTCATCGGCGGCATCGAGCCCGCCCGCACCCTCATCACCACCGCCTTCGAGCACGGCATCTCCGTCGTCTCGGCGAACAAGGCGCTGCTCGCCCAGGACGGCGCCGCGCTGCACGCCGCAGCCGAGGCGGGCGGGCTGGACCTGTACTACGAGGCCGCCGTCGCCGGCGCCATCCCGCTGGTCCGCCCGATGCGCGAGTCCCTCGCCGGCGACAAGATCAACCGGGTCATGGGCATCGTCAACGGCACGACGAACTTCATCCTCGACAAGATGGACTCCACCGGCGCCGGGTACCAGGAGGCGCTCGACGAGGCCACCGCCCTCGGGTACGCCGAGGCCGACCCCACCGCCGACGTCGAGGGCTACGACGCCGCCGCCAAGGCCGCGATCCTGGCGGGCATCGCCTTCCACACCCGGGTCCGCCTCGACGACGTCTACCGCGAGGGCATGACCGAGGTCAGCGCCGCCGACTTCGCCTCCGCCAAGCGCATGGGCTGCACCATCAAGCTCCTCGCGATCCTGGAGCGCGCCGCCGACGGCGAGTCCGTCACCGCCCGCGTGCATCCGGCGATGATCCCGCTGACCCACCCGCTCGCCTCCGTCCGCGAGGCGTACAACGCCGTCTTCGTCGAGGCGGAGGCCGCCGGGCAGCTCATGTTCTACGGGCCCGGCGCGGGCGGTTCGCCGACCGCGTCGGCGGTCCTGGGCGACCTCGTCGCCGTCTGCCGCAACAAGCTCGCCGAGGCAACGGGGCCCGGCGAGTCGGCCTACACCCAGCTGCCGGTCAGCCCCATGGGCGACGTCGTCACGCGGTACCACATCAGCCTCGATGTGGCCGACAAGCCGGGCGTCCTCGCCCAGGTGGCGACGACGTTCGCGGAGCACGGTGTCTCCATCGACACCGTCCGCCAGCAGGGCAAGGACGGCGAGGCCTCCCTCGTCGTCGTCACCCACCGCGCGCCCGACGCCGCCCTCTCCGGGACCGTCGAGGCACTGCGGAAGCTGGACACCGTGCGCGGTGTCGCCAGCATCATGCGTGTTGAAGGGGAGTAAGGACCCATGAGCAGCAATCGCACCCACCAGTGGCGCGGCATCATCGAGGAGTACCGGGACCGCCTGCCGGTGACGGACACGACTCCCGTGGTCACGCTCCGCGAGGGTGGCACTCCCCTCGTCCCCGCGCAGGTGCTCTCCGAGCGCACCGGCTGCGAGGTCCACCTCAAGGTCGAGGGCGCGAACCCCACCGGGTCCTTCAAGGACCGCGGCATGACCATGGCGATCACCAAGGCCAAGGAGGACGGCGCCAAGGCCGTCATCTGCGCCTCCACGGGCAACACCTCGGCCTCCGCCGCCGCGTACGCGGTGCGTGCCGGCATGGTCTCGGCCGTCCTCGTGCCCCGCGGCAAGATCGCGCTCGGCAAGATGGGCCAGGCGCTCGTGCACGGCGCCAAGATCCTCCAGGTGGACGGCAACTTCGACGACTGCCTGGACCTGGCCCGCGCGCTGTCCGACAACTACCCGGTCGCGCTGGTCAATTCCGTGAACCCGGTGCGCATCGAGGGCCAGAAGACGGCCGCGTTCGAGATCGTCGACGCGCTCGGCGACGCCCCCGACATCCACGTGCTGCCCGTCGGCAACGCCGGCAACATCACCGCGTACTGGAAGGGCTTCAAGGAGTACAAGGCCGATGGCCTGGCCTCCCGTACGCCCCGCGTGTGGGGTTTCCAGGCCTCCGGCTCCGCGCCCATCGTGCGCGGCGAGATCGTCAAGGAACCGCACACCATCGCCACCGCGATCCGCATCGGCAACCCGGCCTCGTGGGACTACGCGCTCGCCGCGCGCGACGAGTCGGGCGGCTTCATCGACGAGGTGACGGACCGCCAGATCCTGGCCGCCTACCGCCTGTTGGCCGCGCAGGAGGGCGTCTTCGTCGAGCCCGCCTCGGCGGCGTCCGTGGCGGGCCTGCTCAAGGCCGCCGAGCTGGGGCTGGTCGACCCGGGCCAGCAGATCGTGTGCACCGTGACCGGAAACGGCCTCAAGGACCCCGACTGGGCCGTCGCCGGCGCCCCGCAGCCGGCCACCGTCCCGGTGGACGCGGAGGCCGCGGCCATCCGCCTCGGCCTGATCTGACCCGGTCGGACCGCGGTTCGACCGCAATACCCCAGTTGCGGGGGTGCGGAAGTGCGGCACGCGGGGGGGGGGCTGCCGCCACAACGTCGCGACATCCCCAAAGTAAACAGGCTGAGGAGGCGAGCACCCGACGACCCC
>NZ_JBHYXN010000018.1:23347-149448 GCF_042752335.1 Streptomyces sp. NPDC059355
CCCGCCGCGGCGATAGATGCCCCGGCCGCCCCGGGGTCCGACCCAAACCCCCCCGGGGCCTGATTCCGTAAGGCCCCCCGGCGGCTCCCGTACTCCGGCAACTCGGGCCGTACAGCACAAAAGTCAACGGCATTCGGCGGAATCCACCGGAATCCACCGGAAGGAATCGACACGCATCGTGCGCCTCCTGTGCGCCCTATGTCGCGAGAGAACCTTCCTTCGATACGCTGTACTTACATCCGCCACCGCGCATATGACCGTGGTGCTGCCCAGTGGGCCTTCGGGTGTCGTACGTTCTCCAGTACATTCGCAGCGAGCCAGCGAAGATCTCGTCTCGCACAGTCACAAGGAGTGTCATCGGACGATGGCCGGTCCAGCGTTCCGCGCCGCCGCCGTACGGGTGCGCGTCCCCGCCAGCAGTGCCAACCTCGGCCCGGGCTTCGACGCCCTCGGTCTGGCCCTGGGGCTCTACGACGACGTTGTCGTCCGGGTGGCCGACTCCGGCCTGAACATCGACATCGCGGGTGAGGGCGCCGACACCCTCCCGCGGGACGAGAGCCACCTGCTCGTACGCTCCATGCGCACCGCCTTCGACCTGCTGGGCGGGCAGCCGCGCGGCCTCGAAGTCGTCTGCGCCAACCGCATCCCGCACGGCCGCGGCCTCGGGTCCTCCTCCGCCGCCATCTGCGCCGGCATCGTCGCCGCCCGCGCGGTGACCATAGGCGGAGAGGCCAGGCTGGACGACGCGGCCCTGCTCGAACTGGCCACCGAGATCGAGGGCCACCCCGACAACGTCGCCGCCTGTCTCCTCGGCGGATTCACCCTCGCCTGGATGGACGGCGGCAGCGCCAAGGCGATCCGTATGGAGCCCGCCGATTCCATCGTTCCGGTGGTCTTCGTCCCCTCCAAGCCGGTCCTGACGGAGACCGCGCGCGGCCTGCTGCCGCGCAACGTCCCGCACGTAGACGCGGCCGTCAACGCCGGCCGCGCGGCCCTGCTCGTCGAAGCCCTGACCAGGCGTCCCGAGTTGCTGCTGCCGGCCACCGAAGACCGGCTCCACCAGGAGTACCGGTCCCCGGCGATGCCCGAGAGCGTGGCACTCGTCAACCGGCTGCGGGCGGACGGCATCCCCGCGGTCATCTCCGGCGCGGGCCCCACGGTCCTCGCGCTGGTCGACAACGGTGCGGCCGACAAGGTCGCGCAGCTCGCGGGCGAAGGGTGGGCGGCGAACCGGCTCGCCCTCGACGCCGCGGGCGCGAGCGTCCTGCCGCTGGGAACCCAGGGCGGCTAGGTCGTAGGGCAGACCCGCCGGGGGCGGGCGGCCAGGGCAGGCCGCCCGCGTCGTAGGCGCGATTGCCGGTGATTGAGAGGGGGAATATCTGTTGGATCCGGTAGTGTTAGTCTCAAGTGCGCAGCCGAAGCCGCCATGGCTCGGTGCTCAGTGTCCCCATCCGGGACCACCTTTCTTCCGGGAGCCTCCCCGACTGCTTTGATCGCTTCCAGCAGTTTCGAGCACGCTCCGGAATCGGCGTGATATTCCCACGCTTCCAGCTCGGGGGCTTCTCGCCGGAACCACCCATGCACGTTTCTTTCCGCCGTTCCTCTTTCGGCGGACCACCGCCCCGGCCGCGGCCCATGACCCATCAAGCCATGGACCGTTGTCGGACAGCACAACCGGTCGCCGAGCCAGACAGGCCGACGTCCGCTCCAGGGAAGGACCCTTCGTGAGCGACACCACCGATCTGATGGGCGCTGCCGACACCACTGTCGACACCAGTGCCCCCGCCGCGGGCGCCGCCCCCAAGCGTCGCCGCTCCGGCACCGGCCTCGAGGGCATGGTCCTGGCCGAGCTCCAGCAGGTCGCGTCGGGCCTCGGCATCAGGGGCACCGCGCGGATGCGCAAGAGCCAGCTGATCGAGGTCATCAAGGAGGCGCAGGCGGGAAGCAGTGCCCCGAAGGCCGCGGCTCCCGCCGCCGACGCCGCCGAGGCCAAGCCGAAGCGCCGCGCCACCAGCAAGGCCCGTACGGGCGAGGCCGCCGCCGAGGCGCCCGCCGAGAAGCCCGCCGCGCAGGCGCAGATCGAGATCCCGGGCCAGCCGGCCTCCGACGACGCGCCGGCCGGCGAGCGCCGCCGCCGTCGGGCCACGGCCCCCTCCGGCAGCCCGGAGACCGCGGCCCCCGCCGCCGTGCAGGTCGAGGCCAAGACCGAGACCGCCACCGCGACCGCTCCGGCCGACGCCAAGGCCGAGGCCGCCACCGCCGTCTCCGCACCCGCCCAGGAGGGCGAGGGCCGCGGCCGACGCGACCGCCGCGACCGCGGTGACCGTACGGAGCGCGGCGACGGCCGCCGCGACCGCCGCGACCGCGGCGCCAAGACCGACGACCAGGGCCAGGGCGCCCAGAGCCAGGGCCAGGCCGGCCAGGGCCAGGCCGGCCAGAGCCAGGCCGGCCAGAGCCAGGGCACCGGCCAGGGCGGTCAGACCGGCCAGGGTCAGGGCGGCGGCCGCGGCGACCGCCAGGACCGCCAGCAGCAGGGCGACCGTCAGGACCGTCAGCAGCAGGGCGGCCGCCAGGACCGTCAGCAGCAGGGCCGCCAGGACCGTCAGGCTCCCCAGGGCAACGGTCCCGAGGACGACTTCGACGACGAGGGCGGTCGTCGCGGCCGTCGCGGCCGCTACCGCGACCGCCGTGGCCGCCGTGGCCGCGACGAGTTCGCGCCGAGCGAGCCGCAGGTCGCCGACGACGATGTGCTGATCCCCGTCGCGGGCATCCTCGACATCCTCGACAACTACGCGTTCATCCGGACCTCGGGCTACCTGCCCGGCCCCAACGACGTGTACGTCTCCCTCGCCCAGGTCCGCAAGGCCGGTCTGCGCAAGGGTGACCACACCACCGGTGCCGTGCGCCAGCCCAAGGACGGCGAGCGCCGCGAGAAGTTCAACGCCCTCGTGCGTCTGGACTCGGTGAACGGCATGGCGCCCGAATCCGGCCGTGGCCGCCCGGAGTTCCAGAAGCTCACCCCGCTCTACCCGCAGGACCGGCTCCGTCTGGAGACCGACCCGGGCGTGCTGACCACCCGCATCATCGACCTCGTGTCGCCGATCGGTAAGGGTCAGCGAGGCCTGATCGTGGCCCCGCCGAAGACCGGTAAGACCATGATCATGCAGGCGATCGCCAACGCGATCACCGTCAACAACCCCGAGTGCCACCTGATGGTCGTCCTGGTCGACGAGCGTCCGGAAGAGGTCACCGACATGCAGCGGTCGGTCAAGGGCGAGGTCATCTCCTCGACCTTCGACCGCCCGGCCGAGGACCACACCACCGTCGCCGAGCTGGCCATCGAGCGCGCCAAGCGTCTCGTCGAGCTGGGTCACGACGTGGTCGTCCTGCTGGACTCCATCACCCGTCTGGGCCGTGCGTACAACCTCTCGGCGCCCGCCTCCGGCCGCATCCTGTCCGGTGGTGTCGACTCGACCGCGCTGTACCCGCCGAAGCGCTTCTTCGGTGCCGCGCGCAACATCGAGGACGGCGGCTCGCTGACCATCCTGGCCACCGCGCTGGTCGACACCGGCTCGCGCATGGACGAGGTGATCTTCGAGGAGTTCAAGGGCACCGGCAACATGGAGCTCAAGCTCGACCGGAAGCTCGCCGACAAGCGCATCTTCCCGGCCGTCGACGTCGACCCGTCGGGCACTCGCAAGGAGGAGATCCTCCTCAACAGCGAGGAGCTCGCCATCGTCTGGAAGCTGCGCCGGGTGCTGCACGCGCTCGACTCGCAGCAGGCCATCGAGCTGCTTCTCGACAAGATGAAGCAGACGAAGTCGAACGCCGAGTTCCTGATGCAGATCGCCAAGACGACCCCGTCGGGCAAGAACGACGACTGATCCGTCGATCCGTCGCCGTACACGGCATCACCGGACCGCCCCCACCGCAGCCGCGGTGGGGGCGGTCCTGCGTTGTGCCCGCGGGTGCGAGCTTCGACACACCCGCCGCTCGCGTGAACCTTCCCGCCGCGCGGTACGTCCCTCTGAAAAGCCGCAGGTGGGCGGGGGTGTGCCCGACGATGCACGGGCCGTTCGTCCCGTCCCGGCCGCCGCAGTGCCCTCGCAGGAGGTGTCTTCCGGCCGTGGAACCCTGGACGGCATTCGTCCGTCTGTGTCAGAGGGAACGTACTCAGGACTGAGGAGAGCATGAGCGGCGACAGCAGGGGCGGCGGCAGGCGTGCCGCGGGCCGGCGCCGACGGAAACCGCCGAAGCGCCGCGGGGCCCTGGTCATCGCCGCGTGGAGCGCCGCGGGCGTGGTCCTGCTGGGCGGGGCGGGTCTCGGGTGGTTCTACTTCCACCTGAACGGGAACCTCAAGACGGTCGACATCGACCAGGCGCTCGGCACCGACCGCCCGCAGAACGTGGACAACGGCTCGATGGACATCCTCGTCCTCGGCTCCGACTCCCGCGGCGGCGCCAATTCCGAGTACGGGCCGGACGACGGCGGCTCGGCCCGCTCCGACACCGCGATGATCGTCCACCTCTACGAGGGCCACAAGAAGGCCACCGTCGTCTCGATACCGCGCGACACCATGGTCAACCGGCCGGCCTGCACGCTGGGCAACGGCAAGACCGACCGCGGCAGCTCGCGCTCCCAGTTCAACGAGTCGTTCACCATCGGCGGGGCCGCCTGCGCGGTCAAGACCGTCGAGAAGATGTCGGGGGTCCGCATGGACCACTACATCGAGGTCGACTTCACGGGCTTCAAGAAGATCATCGACAACCTCGGCGGCGTCGAGCTGACCACCAACAAGCCGATCAAGGACTACGGGAGCCACCTCGACCTCCCGGCCGGCCCCAACAAGCTCAACGGCGAGCAGGCCCTCGGCCTCGTACGGACCCGCAAGACCGTCGGCGACGGCTCCGACCTGGGCCGAATACAGCTGCAGCAGGCGTTCATGAAGGCCCTGATCAAGCAGGTCAAGGGCGTCGGCGTCTTCGACAACCCCAAGCGGCTGCTCGACCTCGCCGACACCGGCACCAAGGCGCTCACCACCGACAAGTCGCTCGGCGACGTGAAGTCCCTGATGGGCTTCGCCCAGAGCCTCCAGGGCATCGATGCCCAGGACATGAAGATGATCACCCTGCCCGTGGGCCCGGACCCCCGTGACGCCGACCGGGTCGCCCCGCTGGCCAAGGAGTCCAAGATGGTCTGGGACGCCCTGCTGGCCGAGCAGCCGGTCCCCGCCGAGGCCACCGCGAACTCCATGGGTGACAAGGGCACCGCCGGACAGATCGTGCAGTGACGCGCAAAATGCCTGATCAGATGCTTCCCGCCGGGGAGCGGAATAGATGTCGTACCCCTCTCGTTGAGGGAGGCGTCCTCAGAATTTTGACAGGCAGCCCGGTCCTGGCAGACTGGTCTGTCGGCCCCGGTTCACGCAGTGCGCAATTCGGCCCCTGCGACCCGGCGCCCTCCCGAATCTAGGAGACACCTTGAAGCGCGATGTTCACCCCGAGTACGTCGAGACCCAGGTCAGCTGCACCTGTGGCGCGTCGTTCACCACCCGTAGCACCCTGACCGAGGGCACCATCCGTGCCGAGGTCTGCTCCGAGTGCCACCCGTTCTACACGGGCAAGCAGAAGATCCTCGACACCGGTGGCCGTGTCGCCCGCTTCGAGGCCCGCTTCGGCAAGGCTGCCGGCTCGAAGTAGCGAGCCCCCGGCGCCGGACTCCGGCTGCACCCTGTCCACACGGGGGCAGCCGGACCGGCGCCTTTGTCGTCCCGCAGCCCTTTTTCGTACTTTTCACCCCAGGAGCCCCCGATGTTCGAGGCGGTCGAGGAACTGGTCGGCGAGCACGCCGATCTTGAGAAGAAGCTCGCCGACCCTTCGGTCCACTCGGATCAGGCCAACGCGCGCAAGCTCAACAAGCGCTACGCGGAGCTGACCCCGATCGTCGCGACCTTCCGTGCCTGGAAGCAGTCCGCCGAGGACATCGAGACGGCGAAGGAGTTCGCGGCCGACGACCCCGACTTCGTGGCCGAGGTGAAGGAGCTGACCGCGCAGCGCGAGGAGCTCACCGAGAAGCTCCGCATGCTGCTGGTCCCGCGCGACCCCAGCGACGACAAGGACGTGCTCCTCGAGGTCAAGGCGGGCGCGGGCGGCGACGAGTCGGCCCTGTTCGCCGGCGACCTGCTGCGCATGTACCTGCGCTACGCCGAGCGCGTGGGCTGGAAGACCGAGATCATCGACGCCACCGAGTCCGAGCTCGGCGGCTACAAGGACGTCCAGGTCTCCGTCCGCACCAAGGGCGGCAACGGGGCCACCGAGCCCGGCCAGGGCGTCTGGGCCCGCCTGAAGTACGAGGGCGGCGTGCACCGCGTCCAGCGTGTTCCGGCCACCGAGTCCCAGGGCCGCATCCACACCTCCGCCGCCGGCGTGCTCGTCACCCCGGAGGCCGAGGAGGTCGAGGTCGAGATCAACCCGAACGACCTCCGCATCGACGTGTACCGCTCGTCGGGCCCCGGCGGCCAGTCCGTCAACACCACCGACTCGGCCGTGCGCATCACGCACGTACCGACCGGTGTGGTCGCCTCCTGCCAGAACGAGAAGAGCCAGCTCCAGAACAAGGAGCAGGCGATGCGCATCCTGCGGTCGCGCCTGCTGGCCGCCGCCCAGGAAGCCGCCGAGCAGGAGGCCTCCGACGTGCGCCGCAGCCAGGTGCGCTCCGTGGACCGCTCCGAGAAGATCCGTACGTACAACTTCCCGGAAAACCGGATCTCGGACCACCGGACGGGCTTCAAGGCGTACAACTTGGACCAGGTGCTCGACGGCGACCTCGATCCGATGATCCAGGCCTGCGTCGACGCGGACTCGGCCGCCAAGCTGGCGTCCGCGCGCTGATCCCCCGCTCGACCCGCTTCACCGTGCACCGCCCCCGCACCACCCCCGTACGACAGCAGCCCGGAGGACCAGCGTGAACTTGCTGCTTGCCGAGGTGGCCCAGGCCACCCAGCGGCTGGCCGCCGCCGGCGTGCCCTCACCGCGCTTCGACGCGGAGGAGCTCGCGGCCTTCGTGCACGGCGTCAAGCGGGGGGAACTGCACCACGTCAAGGACGCGGACTTCGACGCCCGCTACTGGGAGGCCGTCGCCCGCCGCGAGGCGCGCGAGCCGCTCCAGCACATCACGGGCCGCGCCTTCTTCCGGTACCTGGAGCTCCAGGTGGGGCCCGGGGTCTTCGTGCCCCGGCCCGAGACGGAGTCGGTCGTGGACTGGGCCATACACGCCGTCCGGGCGATGGACGTCGTCGAGCCGCTGATCGTGGACCTGTGCACCGGCTCCGGCGCCATCGCCCTGGCCATGGCCCAGGAGGTGCCGCGCTCGCGCGTGCACGCGGTGGAGCTGTCCGAGGACGCCCTGCGGTGGACCCGCAAGAACGCCGAGGGATCGCGGGTCACCGTCCACCAGGGTGACGCGCTGCGCGCCCTGCCCGAGCTGGACGGCCAGGTCGACCTGGTGATCTCGAACCCGCCGTACATCCCGCTCACCGAGTGGGAGTACGTCGCCCCCGAGGCCCGCGACCACGACCCCGAGATGGCGCTGTTCTCCGGCGAGGACGGGCTCGACACCATCCGCGGCATCGAGCGCACCGCGCACCGGCTGCTGCGGCCCGGCGGCATCGTCGTCATCGAGCACGCCGACACCCAGGGCGGTCAGGTCCCGTGGATCTTCGCCGAGGAGCGCGGCTGGGCCGACGCCGCAGACCACCCCGACCTGAACAACCGCCCGCGCTTCGCCACCGCCCGCAAGGCCATGCCGTGACGGGCGCGACCCACCCCTCCACCCCCCTGCTGCACGAGGAGTCCCGCTGATGGCCCGGCGATACGACTGCAACGACGCGACGGACCGCAAGACGGGTCTGCGTGAAGCCGCATCCGCCGTGCGCCGCGGCGAGCTTGTCGTGCTGCCCACCGACACCCTGTACGGGATCGGCGCGGACGCCTTCAGCGGCGAGGCGGTCGGCGACCTCCTCGCCGCCAAGGGGCGCGGCCGCAACATGCCGACCCCCGTGCTCATCGGCTCCCCGAACACCCTGCACGGGCTCGTCACGGACTTCTCCGAGCAGGCCTGGGAGCTCGTCGACGCCTTCTGGCCGGGCGCGCTGACGCTCGTCGCCAAGCACCAGCCGTCGCTGGCCTGGGACCTGGGGGAGACCCGCGGGACCGTGGCCGTACGGATGCCCCTGCACCCCGTCGCGATCGAGCTGCTGACCGAGGTCGGTCCGATGGCCGTGTCCTCGGCGAACCTGACCGGGCACCCGGCGCCCGAGGACTGCGACGCCGCGCGCGAGATGCTCGGCGACTCCGTGTCCGTGTACCTGGACGGCGGTCCGACTCCGGGGATCCAGCCGTCGTCGATCGTCGACGTCACGGGGAAGGTTCCCGTCCTGCTGCGCGAGGGGGCGCTGACCGCCGAGCAGCTGCGGGAGGTCGTACCCGACCTCGAGGTGGCCCCGTGAGCCCTGAGGGGCGTGGCATAGCAAGCGGGCACACCTCCGGCGACCGCGGCTGGGGGGACCCCCACCCGGCGGGCGCCGGCGGGGACACGTTCCGCATCCTCCACGTCAGCACCGGGAACGTGTGCCGCTCGCCGATCACCGAGCGGCTGACCCGGCATGCGCTGGCGCACCGGCTGGGCGGCATTCCGGCCGGCGACCTGATCGTGGAGAGCGCGGGGACCTGGGGCCACGAGGGTGCCCCGATGGAGGCGAACGCGGCGGCCGTGCTCGAGGACTTCGGGGCGGACGCGACCGGGTTCACCGGTCGGGAACTGCTGGACGAGCACGTCATACGGGCGGACCTGGTGCTGACCGCCACGCGGGACCACCGGGCGCAGGTCATCTCGATGGGACATTCGGCGGGGCTGCGGACGTTCACGCTGAAGGAGTTCACGCGGCTGGTGCGGGCCATAGATCCGGCCACGCTGCCGCCGCTGGACGACGGGGTCGCGGAGCGGGCCCGTGCGCTGGTGCGGGCTGCCGCGGCGCTGCGCGGGTGGCTGCTGGCGCCGTCGCCCGACGCGGACGAGGTGTACGACCCGTACGGGGCGCCGATCACCTTCTTCCGCTCGATCGGCGACGAGATCAACCAGGCGCTGGACCCTGTGGTCACGGCCCTGACGGGCGTCAACCCTCCGCGCTGACCCCTCCAGGGGTGCTCGGCCCTGCAGGTTCGGCCTGCTGAAACGGGCAGAGCGGGACAGGGCGACCTAGAGTGGGGCTATTCGGGACAGCCCACTGGAGTCGCGCCATGAGCGTCATCACCCCGCCCCCGGACCTGCTGCGGCAGCAGGATCCGCAGATGGCCGACGTGCTCGCGGGGGAGGCGCAGCGGCAGGCCGACAACCTGCAGCTGAGCGCCGCCGAGAACTTCACCTCGCCCGCCGTACTGGCGGCCCTCGGCTCGGCGCTCGCCAACAAGTACGCCGAGGGCTATCCGGGCCACCGCTACCACGGCGGCTGCGAGTACGCCGACCTCGCCGAAGGGCTGGCCGTCGAGCGGGCCCGGGCGCTCTTCGGGGTCGAGCACGCCAACGTACAGCCGCATTCCGGCTCCTCCGCCGTGCTGGCCGCCTACGCCGCGCTGCTGCGGCCCGGGGACACCGTCCTCGCGATGGGGCTCCCGTACGGCGGCCACCTCACCCACGGCTCTCCCGCCAACTTCTCCGGCCGCTGGTTCGACTTCGTCGGGTACGGGGTCGACGCCGAGACCGGCCTGATCGACTACCAGCAGGTGCAGGGCCTCGCCCGCATGCACCGGCCCAAGGCCATCGTCTGCGGCTCGATCTCCTACCCCCGCCACCCCGAGTACTCCGTGTTCCGGGAGATCGCCGACGAGGTCGGGGCGTACCTCATCGCGGACGCCGCCCATCCGATCGGGCTCGTCGCCGGCGGAGCCGCGCCCAGCCCCGTGCCGTACGCCGACGTCGTCTGCGCGACGACGCACAAGGTGCTGCGCGGCCCGCGCGGCGGGATGGTCCTGTGCGGATCCGAGTTCGCCGAACGGATCGACCGGGCGGTGTTCCCCTTCACCCAGGGCGGCGCCCAGATGCACACCATCGCGGCCAAGGCGGTGGCCTTCGGCGAGGCCGCGGCGCCGGCGTTCACCACGTACGCCCATCGCGTGGTGGCCAATGCGCGGGTGCTGGCCGAAGAGCTCGCGGCCCACGGGTTCGCGGTGACGACGGGGGGCACCGACACCCACCTGATCACCGCCGACCCCGCGCCGCTCGGCGTGGACGGTCCGACCGCGCGCGGCCGGCTCGCCGCCGCCGGCATCGTGCTCGACACCTGTGCCCTCCCGTACGGGGACCAGCGCGGGATCCGGCTCGGTACGGCGGCCGTCACCACCCAGGGCATGCGGGAGCCCGAGATGGCCCGGATCGCCGCGCTGTTCACCGCCGCGATGCGCGGGGGAGGCGCGAACCCCCGTGCGGAAGTGTCCGAGCTGACGCGCGAATTTCCCCCGTACGAGGAGTAATGGGGGTAAACAGGGCGTACCGCAACCGGGATAGCGCCCCCTCGCGTCCTCGATGAGGGGTACATCGCAGCTAATGTGTGGGGCTGAGATGGCCGGCGATACATCTGGGGCAGCCCGTGCGTGAATATCTGCTGACGCTTTGCGTCACGGTCGCGGTGACCTACCTGCTCACCGGGCCCGTGCGGAAGTTTGCGATCGCGGCCGGTGCGATGCCGGAGATCCGCGCCCGCGACGTGCACCGCGAGCCCACTCCGCGGCTCGGCGGCATCGCCATGTTCGGCGGACTGTGCGCGGGGCTGCTGGTGGCGGACCACCTGCGCAACCTCAACGGCGTCTTCGAGCTGTCGAACGAGCCGCGGGCGCTGCTCTCCGGAGCCGCCCTGATCTGGCTGGTCGGCGTCCTCGACGACAAGTTCGAGATCGACGCCCTGATCAAGCTCGGCGCGCAGATGATCGCCGCCGGTGTGATGGTCATCCAGGGTCTGACCATCCTGTGGATCCCCGTCCCGGGTATCGGGACGGTCGCGCTGACCCAGTGGCAGGGCAACCTGCTCACGGTGGCCCTCGTCGTGATCACCATCAACGCGGTGAACTTCGTGGACGGGCTCGACGGCCTGGCGGCCGGCATGGTCTGCATCGCCGCCGCCGCGTTCTTCCTCTACTCGTACCGGATCTGGTTCGGGTACGGGATCGAGGCGGCCGCGCCCGCGACCCTGTTCGCGGCGATCCTGATGGGCATGTGCCTGGGCTTCCTGCCGCACAACATGCATCCGGCGCGGATCTTCATGGGCGATTCCGGATCGATGCTCATCGGTCTGGTGCTGGCCGCCGCCGCGATCTCGATCACCGGGCAGGTGGACCCGGACACCATGGCCCTGTTCGCCGGCGGTGAGCGCAACGCGGTGCACGCGATGCTCCCGGTCTTCATTCCGCTTCTGCTCCCGCTGACCATCATTGCGATCCCGGTGGCGGACCTGGTCCTGGCCATCGTGCGGCGTACGTGGAAGGGCCAGTCGCCTTTCGCCGCCGACCGCGGGCACCTGCACCACCGGCTGCTGGAACTCGGGCATTCGCACAGCCGCGCGGTGCTGATCATGTATTTCTGGTCAGGGCTGATCGCATTCGGCGCGGTGGCGTATTCGGTGCACTCCGCCTCGATGTGGATCGTGCTCGCCATCGTCGGCCTGAGCGCGCTGGGCCTCGTACTGCTGCTCCTGCCGCGCTTCACCCCGCGCGCCCCGCGCTGGGCCGAGGGTCTGGTCCCGCCGCGCTACCGGCACCGCGAGCGCGCCGCCGAGGCGGCCGCGCTGGATGCCTCGGGCCGGGAGCCGGAGCCGGCCGGGCCGATCCGGGTCGGCGTCTCGGGCGTCAACGGAGCGACCGCGGTAGGCCCCCGTTCGCGCTTCCCCGACCGGCGTAAGGCCGAGTCGACGCGCTGACGCCCGCGGTACATGTCGGACATGAACCCCCTTTAGCACACACAATGGCGGCTTGTCGCGCACACACGGGCGGGTTAGCTCTCATGTGTGACAGTCAGCACACTACGCAGGTAAAGCTCTCATCAAATAGTTTGTGATACCGTTCACTAAACCCGGCGACAGAGCCGAAGGACCGTAGTGCGACGGCCCATCGGCCCGAGGTTCGATCTCGGACCGGGCTTACGCTCGTCCCGTACGAGTTC
Organism: Streptomyces sp. NPDC059355; assembly: GCF_042752335.1. Lineage (NCBI taxonomy): Bacteria > Bacillati > Actinomycetota > Actinomycetes > Kitasatosporales > Streptomycetaceae > Streptomyces > Streptomyces sp. NPDC059355. Next base: position 35,556 of record NZ_JBHYXN010000018.1, read on the forward strand.
CCGTACGAGTCCGTGCCCCCACCACCACGCGGAGCAAACCGCCATGCGGTCAGATGACGTCCGATCCCTCCTGCACGCCGCTGTACCCACGGCTGTCGCCGGCGCTCTCGCCGCCGTCATCAGCGCCGTGGTGGCAGGCGGCAAGGGGGCCCTTGGCGCAGTCATCGCCACCCTGGTCGTGATGCTGTTCATGGGCATCGGATTCGTCGTTCTGCAACGCACCGCGAAATCGCTGCCGCACTTGTTCCAGGCCATGGGGCTGATGCTCTACACGGCCCAGATCCTGCTGCTGTTCGTCTTTGTCGCGGTGTTCAAGAACACGACGTTGTTCAACCCCAAGGCTTTCGCGATCACGCTCGTCGCCACCACCCTCGTGTGGATCGGCGCACAGACCCGTGCTCATATGAAGGCCAAGATCCTCTACGTCGAACCGGACTCGACGAAGGGCGACAAGCCCGAAAATTCGGGGCCGAAGTCGTGAGGGGTAGGGCCGGAATAAGGGCGCGTTCGAGATGCTGCTATCGTCCGGTGCCAACTGCGGCATTGCGGGCGCGGGCATCTGAGCTGACGCCTGTTCCATCGCGAGGCTCGATGCCTGATCGCCGCCCCCACACCCGTAACACCAGTCCAGTGCCGAACAGCGGCTGTGCGCCGCGCCGACACAACGAGGTTGCCGTACCTATGCGCCACGCTGAAGGAGCCCGCGGTGAGTGCTGACCTGACGCAGGTGCTCGCTTTCGAGACCGACTGTCACATCTTCGACGGATGTGGCTTCCCCGGCCCGGGCCTGCACTCGTTCCTCTTCGAGCCGCTGTGGGGCGAAGCCGGCACCACCAGTGTGTACTTCAACAAGCCGATGCTGCTGGCCCTCCTGGGCTCAGTGATCATCGTCGCCTTCTTCTGGGCCGCGTTCCGGAAGCCGAAGGTCGTACCGGGCAAGCTGCAGATGGTCGCCGAGGCCGGCTACGACTTCGTGCGCCGCGGCATCGTCTACGAGACGCTCGGCAAGAAGGAGGGCGAGAAGTACGTCCCCTTCATGGTGTCGCTGTTCTTCTTCGTCTGGGTGCTGAACGTCTGGTCGATCGTCCCCGTGGCCCAGTTCCCGGTGACCGCGATCATCGCGTACCCGGCGGCGCTCGCGCTGGTCGTCTACTTCATCTGGATGTCGGTGACGTTCAAGCGTCACGGCTTCGTCGGCGGACTCAAGAACCTGACGGGCTACGACAAGTCGCTCGGCGGCGTGCTGCCCCTGGTCATGGTCATCGAGTTCTTCTCGAACGTCCTGGTGCGCCCCTTCACCCACGCGGTCCGACTGTTCGCGAACATGTTCGCCGGTCACACCCTGCTGCTGCTGTTCACCATCGCCAGCTGGTACCTGCTGAACGGGATCGGGATCGCCTACGCCGGCGTCTCTTTCATCATGGTCATCGTGATGACGGCGTTCGAGCTCTTCATCCAGGCTGTCCAGGCCTACGTCTTCGTCCTCCTGGCCTGCAGCTTCATCCAGGGCGCACTCGCCGAGCACCACTGAGTCAGGCCCTCCCCCAAACCCCCTGTCGTCCGGTGGCCAACCCCCACCGGTCCGTGAAAGAGAAGGAAGAACTGGCATGTCCCAGATCCTCGCTGCCGCCGATGGCGTCACCGGCTCCCTCAGCTCCGTTGGTTACGGTCTCGCGGCCATCGGCCCGGGTGTCGGCGTCGGCATCATCTTCGGTAACGGCACGCAGGCTCTCGCCCGTCAGCCCGAGGCTGCCGGTCTGATCCGCGCCAACCAGATCCTCGGCTTCGCCTTCTGTGAGGCGCTCGCCCTCATCGGTCTGGTCATGCCGTTCGTCTACAGCTGACGAACCGCGACCACTAGTCCGATTAGACGAAAGGCACTGATGTGAACCTCCTGGTTCTCGCGGCCGAGACGGAAAACCCGCTCGTCCCGCCGATCCCCGAGCTCGTCATCGGTCTGATCGCCTTCGTCATCGTCTTCGGTTTCCTCGCGAAGAAGCTCCTCCCGAACATCAACAAGGTTCTGGACGAGCGCCGCGAGCAGATCGAGGGCGGTATCGAGAAGGCTGAGGCCGCTCAGACCGAGGCCCAGAGCGTGCTGGAGCAGTACAAGGCCCAGCTCGCCGAAGCCCGGCACGAGGCCGCGCGCCTGCGCCAGGAAGCGCTGGAGCAGGGCACTGCGCTCAAGGAAGAACTGCGCGCAGAGGGCCAGCGGCAGCGTGAGGAGATCATCGCTGCCGGCCACGCCCAGATCGAGGCCGACCGCAAGGCCGCCTCTCAGGCGCTGCGTCAGGACGTGGGCAAGCTCGCCACCGACCTGGCCGGCAAGCTCGTCGGCGAGTCCCTCGAGGACGCCGCCCGCCAGAGCCGCACGATCGACCGCTTCCTCAGCGAGCTTGAGGAGAAGGCCGAGGCGGCCCGATGAACGGAGCGAGCCGCGAGGCGCTGGCCTCCGCGCGCGAGCGTCTCGACGCGCTGATGGACAACACGTCCGTCGACGCGGCGAAGCTCGCCGGCGAGCTGGCAGCCGTCACCGCGCTGCTCGACCGTGAGGTCTCGCTGCGTCGGGTCATCACGGACCCGGCGCAGTCCGGCGAGGCCAAGGCCGAGCTGGTCGGCCGGCTGCTGTCCGGCCAGGTGGGCGGGGAAACCCTCGACCTGCTGTCCGGCATGGCGCGGTCGCGCTGGTCGCAGTCCCGCGACCTGGTGGACTCGCTGGAGGAGCTGGCGGCCAACGCCGACCTCACGGCGGCCCAGCAGGGTGGCGCGCTCGACAACGTCGAGGACGAGATCTTCCGCTTCGGCCGGATCGTCGCCTCGAGCACCGAGCTGCGTGCCGCGCTGACCGACCGCGGCGCCACCGCCTCCGCCAAGAGCGAGCTGCTGCGCAGCCTGCTCGGCGGCAAGGCGAACGCCGTCACCGAGCGCCTGGTCGCGCGTCTCGTCACGCACCCGCGTGGACGTAGCCTGGAAGCGGGACTCGAGTCCCTTTCCAAGCTCGCCGCCGAGCGCCGTGACCGCATGGTCGCCACCGTGACCACCGCGGTTCCGCTCAGCGACGTGCAGAAGCAGCGTCTCGGCGCGGTGCTGGCCAAGCTGTACGGCCGCCAGATGCACCTGAACCTCGACGTGGACCCCGCGGTCCTCGGCGGGATCACGGTGCGGGTCGGCGACGAGGTCATCGACGGCACCATCGCGGACCGCCTCGCAGAGGCGACCCGCCGCATGGCCGGCTGACCTCAGCCAGCAATAGAACAGAAGCATTCCTAGCGGCCCGGTTGGGCCGTGCAGAACTTGCAGAAGATTCCTGGGGGTCGCCCCCAGACCCCTAAGAAGCTTCAGGCCCAACAAGGAGAGCAGGGAACCCAGATGGCGGAGCTCACGATCCGGCCGGAGGAGATCCGGGACGCACTGGAGAACTTTGTCCAGTCGTACCAGCCGGACGCGGCCTCGCGCGAGGAGGTCGGAACGGTCAGCGTTGCCGGCGACGGCATCGCGAAGGTGGAGGGCCTGCCCTCCGCCATGGCGAACGAGCTGCTGAAGTTCGAGGACGGCACCCTCGGTCTCGCCCTCAACCTCGAGGAGCGCGAGATCGGTGCGGTCGTCCTCGGCGAGTTCAGCGGTATCGAGGAGGGCCAGCCGGTGCAGCGCACCGGTGAGGTGCTCTCCGTCGGCGTCGGCGAGGGCTACCTCGGCCGTGTCGTCGACCCGCTCGGCAACCCGATCGACGGTCTCGGCGAGATCGCGACCGAAGGCCGTCGCGCCCTGGAGCTTCAGGCTCCGGGCGTCATGGTCCGCAAGTCGGTGCACGAGCCGATGCAGACCGGCTACAAGGCCATCGACGCCATGGTGCCCGTCGGCCGTGGCCAGCGTCAGCTGATCATCGGCGACCGTCAGACCGGCAAGACCGCTCTGGCCGTCGACACGATCATCAACCAGCGCGACAACTGGCGCTCCGGCGACGTGAACAAGCAGGTCCGCTGCATCTACGTCGCCATCGGCCAGAAGGGCTCGACCATCGCGTCCGTTCGCGGCGCCCTGGAAGACGCCGGTGCGCTCGAGTACACGACGATCGTCGCCGCCCCGGCGTCCGACCCGGCCGGCTTCAAGTACCTGGCGCCGTACACCGGTTCCGCCATCGGCCAGCACTGGATGTACGCCGGCAAGCACGTCCTGATCATCTTCGACGACCTGTCGAAGCAGGCCGACGCCTACCGCGCCGTGTCGCTGCTGCTGCGCCGCCCGCCGGGCCGTGAGGCCTACCCGGGTGACGTCTTCTACCTGCACTCCCGTCTGCTGGAGCGCTGCGCGAAGCTCTCCGACGACATGGGCGCCGGTTCGATGACCGGTCTGCCGATCGTCGAGACCAAGGCGAACGACGTGTCGGCGTTCATCCCGACCAACGTCATCTCCATCACCGACGGCCAGTGCTTCCTGGAGTCCGACCTGTTCAACGCGGGCCAGCGCCCGGCGCTGAACGTCGGTATCTCGGTCTCCCGCGTCGGTGGCTCGGCCCAGCACAAGGCCATGAAGCAGGTTTCCGGCCGTCTGCGCCTGGACCTCGCCCAGTACCGTGAGCTGGAGGCGTTCGCCGCCTTCGGTTCCGACCTGGACGCCGCTTCGAAGGCTTCGCTGGAGCGCGGCAAGCGCCTGGTCGAGCTGCTGAAGCAGGGCCAGTACCAGCCGATGCCCGTCGAGGAGCAGGTCGTCTCCGTCTGGGCCGGCACCACCGGCAAGATGGACGACGTCCCGGTCAACGACATCCGTCGCTTCGAGTCGGAGCTGCTGGAGCACCTGCGCCGTGAGCGCAAGGACCTCCTGACCTCCATCGCGGACGGCGGCAAGATGTCGGACGACACCCTGTCCTCCATCGCGGACGCCATCGCCGGCTTCAAGCGCCAGTTCGAGACCTCGGACGGCAAGCTCCTGGGCGAGGACGCACCGGCCGTCAACGTCTCCAAGTGACGACGGAAGGGACCTGACTCATGGGAGCGCAGCTCCGGGTCTACAAGCGTCGCATCCGTGCCATCACGGCGACCAAGAAGATCACCAAGGCGATGGAAATGATCGCCGCCTCGCGCATCGTCAAGGCGCAGCGCAAGGTGGCGGCGTCGATGCCGTACGCGACCGAGCTCACCCGTGCGGTGACCGCGGTGGCGACCGGTTCGAACACCAAGCACGCCCTGACGACCGAGGTCGAGCAGCCGAGCCGTGCCGCGATCGTGCTCATCACGAGCGACCGCGGTCTGGCCGGCGGCTACTCCTCCAACGCCATCAAGCAGGCGGAGCGGCTCACCGAGCGGCTGCGCGGCGAGGGCAAGGAGGTCGACACCTACATCGTCGGCCGTAAGGGTCTGGCCTACTTCGGCTTCCGCGAGCGCAAGGTCGCGGATTCGTGGACCGGCTTCACCGACAGCCCGGCCTATGCCGACGCCAAGCGCGTCGCCGGGCCGCTGATCGAGGCCATCCAGACGGAGACGGCCGAGGGTGGCGTCGACGAGCTGCACATCGTCTACACGGAATTCGTGTCGATGATGACGCAGAACCCGGTCGACGGCCGGATGCTGCCGCTCAGCCTCGACGAGGCTGCGGAGGAGAGCGGTACGAAGGGCGAGGTCCTTCCGCTGTTCGACTTCGAGCCGTCGGCGGAGGACGTCCTCGACGCCCTTCTGCCGCGCTACGTCGAGAGCCGTATCTACAACGCACTGCTGCAGTCGGCCGCTTCCGAGCACGCCGCCCGCCGCCGCGCGATGAAGGCGGCGACCGATAACGCCGGAGACCTCATCAAGAGCCTCTCCCGGCTTGCCAACGCGGCCCGCCAGGCCGAAATCACCCAGGAAATCAGCGAGATCGTCGGTGGCGCCAGCGCCATGGCCGACGCGACCGCGGGGAGTGACAAGTAATGACGACCTCTGTTGAGACGGCCGCCGCCACGGGCCGCGTCGCCCGGGTCATCGGCCCGGTCGTCGACGTGGAGTTCCCCGTCGACGCGATGCCCGACATCTACAACGCACTGAAGGTCCAGGTCGCCGACCCGGCCGAGGACGGTGCGCTCAAGACGCTGACCCTCGAGGTCGCCCAGCACCTGGGTGACGGCGTGGTCCGCACGATCTCCATGCAGCCCACCGACGGTCTGGTCCGCCAGGCCGCGGTGACCGACACGGGCGAGGGCATCACCGTCCCCGTCGGTGACTTCACCAAGGGCAAGGTCTTCAACACCCTGGGCGAGGTGCTCAACTACCCCGAGGCGAACGCCGAGGTCACCGAGCGCTGGCCCATCCACCGCAAGGCGCCCCGCTTCGACGAGCTCGAGTCGAAGACCGAGATGTTCGAGACCGGCGTCAAGGTCATCGACCTTCTCACCCCGTACGTCAAGGGTGGAAAGATCGGTCTGTTCGGTGGTGCCGGTGTCGGCAAGACCGTTCTGATCCAGGAAATGATCTACCGCGTCGCCAACAACCACGACGGTGTGTCGGTCTTCGCGGGCGTCGGTGAGCGTACCCGTGAGGGCAACGACCTCATCGAGGAAATGGCCGACTCCGGCGTCATCGACAAGACGGCGCTCGTCTTCGGCCAGATGGACGAGCCCCCGGGCACCCGTCTGCGCGTCGCCCTGGCCGGTCTGACCATGGCGGAGTACTTCCGCGATGTGCAGAAGCAGGACGTGCTCTTCTTCATCGACAACATCTTCCGTTACACCCAGGCCGGTTCGGAGGTGTCGACCCTTCTGGGCCGCATGCCGTCCGCCGTGGGTTACCAGCCGAACCTGGCTGACGAGATGGGTCTGCTGCAGGAGCGCATCACCTCGACCCGCGGTCACTCGATCACCTCGATGCAGGCGATCTACGTCCCCGCGGACGACCTGACCGACCCGGCGCCGGCCACCACCTTCGCCCACCTCGACGCGACGACGGTTCTCTCCCGTCCGATCTCCGAGAAGGGCATCTACCCGGCCGTGGACCCGCTGGACTCGACGTCCCGCATCCTCGACCCGCGGTACATCGCGGCGGACCACTACGCCACGGCGATGCGCGTCAAGGGGATCCTGCAGAAGTACAAGGACCTCCAGGACATCATCGCGATCCTCGGTATCGACGAGCTGGGCGAGGAGGACAAGCTCGTCGTCCACCGTGCCCGTCGCGTCGAGCGCTTCCTGTCGCAGAACACCCACGTCGCCAAGCAGTTCACCGGCGTGGACGGTTCGGACGTTCCCCTCGACGAGTCGATCACCGCGTTCAACGCGATCTGCGATGGTGACTACGACCACTTCCCCGAGCAGGCGTTCTTCCTGTGCGGTGGCATCGAGGACCTGAAGGCCAACGCCAAGGAGCTGGGCGTCTCCTGATCCGGCGCGCTCCTCGCGGGGCGCTTCCGGTTCGCAGGCCGCCAGCGAAGCTGACAGTGTCTGCAGACGGAGAGGGGCGGGTGTGTCCCGTCCCTCTCCCCACGCCCATTAGAATTTGACCCAACACCCGGCTTACCCGCCGGGTGGTGACCCGAGGAGCCACCTTGGCTGCTGAGCTGCACGTCGAGCTGGTCGCGGCGGACCGTAATGTCTGGTCCGGCGAGGCCACCCTGGTCGTCGCCCGCACCACGTCGGGCGACATCGGCGTCATGCCCGGTCACCAGCCGCTTCTCGGTGTGCTGGAATCGGGCCCGGTGACCATCCGTACCAGCGAGGGCAATACTGTCGTCGCCGCGGTGCACGGCGGTTTCATCTCGTTCGCGGACAACAAACTGTCCCTGCTGGCCGAGATCGCCGAGCTCGCTGACGAGATTGACGTCCAGCGGGCGGAGCGGGCACTGGAGCGCGCGAAGTCGGAGGCCGATGGGGCCGCCGAGCGTCGCGCCGATGTCCGGCTGCGCGCGGTCACGGGGCACTGAGCCCCGTACCGAACAGGTTTGAGACCTCAGCCGCGGTCCGGTCTGGAATTTTCCAGACCGGGTCGCGGCTGAGGCGATGCAGGTCGTTTTTCGTTTGAGGTATTCGATGAGCGAGGAGGTCGGTGAAGATGCTCCTCGCTCTGCTTGTGAGCGGCCTGGTCGTAGCCCTGGTGGTGATCGGGCTGTTTGTGTTCGGGCTGCGCCGCAGACTGATCCAGCGGTCCGGCGGCACGTTCGACTGCAGTCTGCGCTGGGGCGTGTCCGAGGAACCCGACATCTCCGGCAAGGGCTGGGTGTACGGGGTCGCCCGCTACAGCGGTGACCGCATCGAGTGGTTCCGCGTCTTCTCGTACTCCCCGCGGCCGCGCCGCCTGCTGGAGCGCTCCTCCATCGAGGTGGTCGCCCGCCGCGCCCCCGAGGGCGAGGAGGAGCTGGCACTGCTGTCCGACGCCGTCGTGCTCGGCTGTCTCCACCAGGGGACCCGCCTGGAGCTCGCGATGAGCGAGGACGCGCTGACCGGCTTCCTGGCCTGGCTGGAGGCGGCGCCTCCCGGCCAACGGGTGAATGTTGCCTGAGAATGTTGCCTGAGGGCCTCATGTCGTGACGAAGCCGGGAGACGGGGGGCGGACCCCGTCTCCCGGCTTCGTCGTTCACCGGGGGCGGTGGTGCCTACTGGAGCCCGGTGTGGACCGCGTTGGCGAGTTCGCCGTTCGCGGTGTCCCCGCTGAACTCCCAGTAGAAGGCGCCCCTGAGACCCTGCTGCTTGGTCCAGCTCATCTTCCCGGCGATGGTGGCGGGGGTGTCGTAGCTCCACCAGTTGCTGCCGCACTTGGCGTAGGCGGTGCCGGCGACGGTGCCGGTGGCCGGGCAGCTGTTCTTCAGCACCTTGTAGTCCTCGATGCCCTGCTCGTACGTGCCGGGGGCGGGCCCGGTGGCGGTGCCGCCGGGGGCGGCCTGCGTGACGCCGGTCCAGCCGCGGCCGTAGAAGCCGATGCCGAGGTTGAGCTTCGAGCCCGCGATGCCCTTGCCCTTGAGCTTGGTGATCGCCGCCTCGGAGTTGAAGCCGGCGATCGGGATGCCGGCGTACGAGGTGAGCGGGGAGTGCGGGGCGGTCGGGCCCTTGGCGTCCCACGCGCCGAAGAAGTCGTACGTCATGACGTTGTAGAAGTCGACGTACGGGGAGGCGCCCGCGTAGTCCGCGAGGTCGAGCTTGCCGCCGTTGGAGCCGTCGGCGGAGATCGCGGCGGTCACCAGGTTGCTGCTGCCGAACTTGGTGCGCAGAGCGGACAGGACGTTCTTCAGGGAGGCGGCGCCGCTGGTGTCGCAGGACAGGCCGCAGGCGTTCGGGTACTCCCAGTCGATGTCGATGCCGTCGAAGACGTCCGCCCAGCGCGGGTCCTCGACCAGGCTGTAGCAGGAGTCGGCGAACGCGGCCGGGTTGGCAGCGGCCTGGCCGAAGCCGCCGGACCAGGTCCAGCCGCCGAAGGACCACAGCACCTTGACGTTCGGGTACTTCGCCTTGAGCTTGCGCAGCTGGTTGAAGTTGCCGCGCAGCGGCTGGTCCCAGTTGTCGGCGACGCCGTCGACGCTCTGATCGGCGGTGTAGGCCTTGTCGTAGTCGGCGTAGGCGTCACCGATGGTGCACTTGCCGCCCTGGACGTTGCCGAACGCGTAGTTGATGTGGGTGATCTTCGCGGCGGAGCCGGAGGTGTCCAGGTTCTTCACGTGGTAGTTGCGCCCGTAGACGCCCCACTCGGTGAAGTAGCCGAGCTTGACCTTGCCGCCCGGGTCCGGGGGCGTGGTGCCGCCGCCGGTCGTGGTGACCGAGACGGAGCCGGAGGCCGGGCCCGTCTGGTCGGCGGTGTCGCGGGCGATGACGCTGTAGGTGTACGCCGTGCCCTTGGTCAGGCCCGAGTCGGTGTAGCTCGTACCGGTGACGGTCGCGATCTTGGTGCCGCCGCGGTGGACGTCGTAGTTCTTGACGTCCTTGTCATCGGTGGCGGCGGCCCAGCCGATGGTCAGCGAGGTGTCGGTGACCCCGCTCGCGGTGGGGGTGCCGGGGGCCGACGGCGGGCTGTCGGTGGGGGTCGAGCCGCCGTCGCAGGAGCCGCCGTTGACCTTGCAGCCGCTCGGGGCGCCGGAGCCGGCGCCGTTGAAGCCGAAGCTGATCGTGGCACCGGGGGCGAGGGTGCCGTTCCAGCCGACGTTCTTGCCGGTCCAGTGGGTTCCGGAGCTGGTGACAGTGGCGTCCCAGGCGGAGGTGACCGTCGTGCCGGAGGGGTAGTCCCACTCCACGGTCCAGCTGGTGAGGGTGGTGGTGCCGGTGTTCTTCACCGTCCACTTGCCCTCGAAGCCGGTGCCCCAGTCGGAGACCTTCGTGTACGTGGCCGTCGCGGAGGCGGCGGCCTCGGCGGGGCCGGCCAGGGCCACGAGTCCGGCGATGGGCAGGGTGAAGGCGGCCACGCTCGCGGCGAGCCTTCGCAGCAGTCGCATGCGGGGTGGGGGTGCCGAGCTTGCTGTGCTCAAGGGTGCTCCTCCGTAGGTCCGTCCCGGCCGTGGGGCCGACCGGGACTGGGGATGGGACCTGCGCCGCCCGTGAGCACGCTTGTCATGGCACGCTCACCACAGTTGCCGCGAGCGTAGAAAGGTCTGGACCAACCGTCAAGAGGTCCAGACCTTCACTCCGGTGTGCCTCTAGAGGCCCAACTCCTGCGCGAGGACGGCCGCTTGGACCCGGCTCCGCAGCTCCAGCTTCCCCAGCAGCCTGCTGACGTGCGTCTTCACCGTCGCCTCCGCCATCTCCAGCCGCAGCGCGATCTCCGCGTTCGAAAGCCCCTCGCCCAGACAGCCGAGCACCTCCCGCTCCCGCCGCGTCAGCGAGGCCACCGCCGCGGCCGTCTCCGGGGCCACCGGGACCTTCACGGGCTGCGGAGCCGCGAATTCGGCGATCAGCCGCCGGGTCACCGCCGGGGCGATCAGGCCCTCCCCGCGCGCGACCGTCCGTACGGCCTCGATCAGCTCCGCCGCTTCCGCGTTCTTCAGCAGGAAGCCCGCCGCCCCCGCGCGCAGGGCGCCGAACACGTACTCGTCCAGGTCGAAGGTGGTCAGGACGAGTACGTCCGCCAGCCCCTCCGCGACCACCTGGCGGGTCGCCGACACCCCGTCCAGCCTCGGCATCTGCACGTCCATGAGGACGAGGTCCGGCCTCAGCTCCCGCGCCAGGCGCACCGCCTCCTCACCGTCCGCCGCCTCGCCCACGACCTCGACGTCGCCCGCGCTGCGCAGGATCAGCACCAGTCCCGCCCGTACCGCGCTCTGGTCCTCGGCCACCACCACCCGGATGCTCATCCGGCCACCGCCTTCTCCTCCGCGGGCAGATCCGCCCGCACCAGCCAAACCGATCCCGTACGGCCCGCCGAGAACCCCCCGCCCAGCAGTTCCGTCCGCTCCCGCATGCCGATCAGCCCGGCCCCCGAGCCGGGCGCGCGGGGGCCCGGCCGGTCCCCGTACGGGGACTCCACCCGTACGGTCAGCAGTCCGTCCGCACGTGTCACGCGGACCCGGACCGGGCCCGGGGCGGCGTGCTTGAGGGTGTTCGTCAGCGACTCCTGGACGATCCGGTACGCCGCCAGCTCCACGGGGGCCGGCAGCGGCTCCCCGGGCGGCCGGTCGTCCAGGAGCGCGAAGTCCAGCCCGCTCGCGGCGCCGTTGACACGGGCCTGTGCCAGCAGGGCGTCGAGCCCGTCGAGGGAGGGCGTGGCGACCGCCTCCTGCCCGGCGCCCGCGTCCCGCAGGAGTCCGATCAGCCGGCGCATCTCGGCGAGCCCCTGCACGCTGTTCTCCCGGATCACCCCGAGGGCCTCCCGGCTCGTCGCGGGGGAGTCGATGGACAGTGCGGCCGTGGAGTGGATGGCGATGGCGGACAGGTGGTTGGCCACCATGTCGTGCAGCTCGCGGGCCATCCGGGCGCGCTCGGCGACGACGGCCTGGCTGCGGTCCATTTCGGCCAGCAGCGCCGTCTGCTCGGCGCGCAGCCGGGCGGCCTCGGCGGCCTCGCGGTGGTTGCGCAGGGTGGCGCCGGTCAGGGCCGGGCCGAAGCTGACGATGCCGGTGATCACGCCGATCATCAGGGCCTGCGGGGTGCGCAGCCAGGCCACCGAGGTGATGGTGACGGCGATGGTGACCAGGCCGGTGGTGATCGGGAGCCGCCGGGCCATGGTGGGTTTCCCGTAGACGACCGCCGCGTACATCAGGTCCGTGAAGATCAGGACCGTGCCGAGGTTGCCCACGGTGAACTGGTCGGCGATCACGCCGATCGTGCCGACGGCCAGGGTGACGCGGGGCGCGGTGCGGCGCAGCAGCTCCATCGGGCCGAGCACGAGGAGGGGGACGAGGGCGGCCCACGGGGGGAGGAAGTGCCGGTTGTTCGTGCTGTAGATGCCGAGCGACCAGAGCAGCAGGCCCGCGAGCACGCTGAACACCGCGAGGAGCACGTCGTCGCGGTGGGGGCGGAAGGTCCTGGCGGGCGGCGCAGGGGCGGTGGTCGGGGTCACGGTCCCATCCAACAGGGTGGGGCAGGGCCGGGCGTCGCCGCCCGGGCGGAGGCCGGGCGGTGCGGGAGTACACCGAAGGATGCAGTCACGGTTCGTCACCGGCGGCGACGAAGCGGTCCGGATCGGGCGGGAGATCGGGCGGGAGGCTGGATTCCGTGGTTGTCGAAGCGCCGGCGGAAGGGGGAATCCGGTGCTCGTCGCACTGATCATCGCCTGCGAGGTCGGCTTCTGGGTGCTGCCGGCCGGCGGACCGGCGCTGCGCTGCCTCGCGAAGATGCCGAGGCCGGGGGCGGCGGTCCTGCTGTGCGAGCCGCTGCTGGAGCTGGTCCTGCTGGTGGCCACCGCGGTGGACCTCGAGAACGGGGGGCGAACCGAGCTGGACGCACGGCCTGGCCGCGCTCTACATCGGCTACACCGTCGGCTACGGCCACTGCACGGTGAAGTGGCTCGACCGGCACGCGGCGTACCGCTTCGCCGGGGGTCCGAAGCCGCCCGGCCCGAAGTGCGGCAGGGCCAGGGCGGTCCACGAGCGGAAGCTGTGGACGCGCACGCCGGCCGTCGCGGCCGTCGCGCTCGGGCTGCTGCAGGGCGCGATCCGGTACGCGGGCGACGCGGCCGGCGCCGGCGCCCTGCAGGGCCGGCAGTACGCCGCCCTGCGGGTGCTCGGCATCCAGGCCGTGATCGCCGCCACGTACACGTTCTGGCCGCGCAAGCCCCCGGCTGCGGAGCAGCGGGAGGAGCGGGCCGCGGCCGAGCGGTGGTTCTCAGGGGCGGACACTCCCTAGCGCTCGCCGCCGGGCACCCAGAGGACGTCGCCGATCTCCTTGTTGGCCGTACGGGCCAGGATGAAGAGGAGGTCGGAGAGGCGGTTGAGGTAGGTCGCGGTCAGCGGGTTCATCGCCTCGCCGTGCACCTCCAGCGCGGCCCAGGTGGAGCGCTCGGCGCGGCGGACCACGGTGCAGGCCTGGTGCAGCAGGGCCGCGCCGGGGGTGCCGCCGGGGAGGATGAAGCTGCGCAGCTTCTCCAGCTGCTCGTTGAAGGTGTCGCAGTCGGCTTCGAGCTTGTCGACGTAGAACTGCTCGACGCGCAGCGGCGGGTACTCGGGGTTCTCGACGACCGGGGTGCAGAGGTCGGCGCCGACGTCGAACAGGTCGTTCTGCACCCGTACCAGGACCTTCACGACATCCGTCGGCAGTCCGCCGAGGGCGATCGCCGTACCGATGGCCGCGTTGGCCTCGTTGGCGTCGGCGTAGGCGGAGATCCGCAGATCGGTCTTGGCCGTCCGGCTCATGTCGCCGAGAGCGGTCGTGCCCTTGTCGCCGGTGCGGGTGTAGATGCGCGTGAGGTTCACCATGCGGCCAGCGTAGTGAGCCGCCCGCAGAAATGGCAGGCGGGACCACCCGCCGCCCGGCTAACGTCCGCGGTCGAGGCCCGCACGGGCCCGGAAGCGGAGAGATCGTATTTTGACGGATATGTTCGCCCTCTGGCGACAGGCCGAAACGGCCAAGTGGGTCGATGTCGTATCGGGGTTCCTGGCCTCCCGCCATCCCCGGGGGTCGGCTGAGCGTGCGGAGGTGGAGAGCAAGGCCCGTGCCGTCCGCGAGGCGGTGGACGCCGACGACCCGCACGCGGCGAGCGGTGACGCCGCGATCTGGCTCGCCGTCGCGCTCCACGCGTTCGAGGGCGATCCGCACCGCCCCGGTCCGCTGCGGCCCGCCGAGGAGGACGCGCAGGTGCGCGATTACCTCAAGGACGTGCTCCGGCCGCGGCTCTCGTGTGGGCAGCGTGACCGCCTCGACCGGCACACCCTCACCCTGCGTGTCCTCCCGCGGCGGTTGTGCGAGAACCCCGCCGTCGACGCGCGGGCCCGCGAGGACATCCGCTACCTCGCCGCCCGCGGCCGGATGGCCCTGGATCTGGGCCACGTGGACGCCGCCGAGCGGGAGGTGGGACGGCTGGAGGCCATCGAGGAGCGGTACCGCTCAGGGGGTGGCGAGTGAACTGCCTGCGTTCGGCGGGCGGCTGGGCCGGATCGGTGTGATGTCCGTCAGTTGAGACGTGACGCGTGTTACTTCGCGGTCACACGAACCCTCGCTGGCGCTAGTCTCCGCCGGAGAGGCTTACGAGACTGGGCCGTATGGAAGAACGTGGGGTGTGCAGTGGCTGGGAAGCTCGCCGTCATCGGTGCCGGACTGATGGGTTCCGGAATCGCTCAGGTCTCCGCTCAGGCGGGGTGGGACGTCGTACTGCGTGATGTCACCGACGCCGCGCTGACCCGCGGCACCGACGGCATCAAGGCCTCGTACGACAAGTTCGTCTCCAAGGGCAGGATGACGGCCGAGGACGCCGAGGCCGCGCTCGCCCGCATCAAGACCACCACCGACCTCGACGCGGTCGCCGACGCCGACATCGTCGTCGAGGCCGTCTTCGAGAAGCTCGAGGTCAAGCACGAGATCTTCCGTGCACTCGACAAGCTCGTACGCGACGACGCGATCCTCGCGTCCAACACCTCCGCCATCCCGATCACCAAGATCGCGGCCGTGACGGAGCGTCCGGAGCGCGTCGTCGGCGCGCACTTCTTCTCGCCCGTCCCGATGATGCAGCTCTGCGAGCTCGTCCGCGGCTACAAGACGAGCGACGAGACCCTCGCCGCCACCCGCGCGTTCGCCGAGTCCGTCGGCAAGACCTGCATCGTCGTCAACCGCGACGTCGCCGGGTTCGTGACGACCCGTCTGATCTCCGCGCTGGTCGTCGAAGCGGCGAAGCTGTACGAATCGGGCGTGGCGTCCGCCGAGGACATCGACATCGCCTGCAAGCTGGGGTTCGGCCACGCCATGGGGCCGCTCGCCACCGCCGACCTCACCGGCGTCGACATCCTGCTGCACGCCACCAGCAACATCTACACCGAGTCCCAGGACGAGAAGTTCGCGCCGCCGGAGCTCATGCGCCGCATGGTCGACGCCGGCGACATCGGCCGCAAGAGCGGCCAGGGCTTCTACAAGCACTGAAGAGACACTGAGCGCCAGTTCGAATATCCGCACCCGCACGGGTGAATTAGGTATCGGTTCGCTCACAGTCGGCAACCTCTCTGCCCGAACGGCAGTCAGATGCAGTGAGAGTTGCCGACCGCGGACCAGTCGGATCCCTACGTACCCGTACCCAGGACTGCCGGGAGCACATATGCACATCAGGGGCGACCACGCCGAACTCGCTGTCGGGGGCCGCCTCGACGTGCGCAGCGCGGCGGACGCCCGTACGGCCCTCCACACCGCCCTCGACGACGGCCACGGCGACCTCGTGCTCGACCTCGCCGGGCTCGACTCCTGGGACGCGACCGGGCTCGGCGTGATCATGGGAGCCCACCGGCGGGCCGGCCGGACCGGCCGCCGCCTCGTCCTGCGCGGGGTGCCGCCGCAGATGCAGCGCCTCCTCGTCGCCACCCGGCTGCACCGCATCCTCGCGATCGAGGGCGGGCTGGAAGCGGAATCCCTCCCGAGGGTCTGACGCGGTCACCGGCCACCCTTCCTGCGGAAACGTAACGGTCCGGTGGTGATGGCACCCCTGCGGTTCCGTGCAGGACCGGGCACCGTCTAGGGTTCGGGCGGAAACCGGACCCGTAGCGACAGCGGAATGTGCGAAGGCCGGACGGTACGACACGACGGCTACGGCGCAGGGCGCGATCGGGGGACTAGGTCATGGACCGCACGCAGGGGCAGCCCGAACCGGTGGAGCAGCCCGTGGCGGCGCCCGCGCCTCCAACGACGGCGCCCGCGCCTCCTGCGACGGCCGCCGCGGCACCCGCACCGGCCGCCGCCGGGTCCGCCGTCGCACGCGTCGTCACCCTCACCGCCGGGGACTTCACGCTCACCGTGAACCCCGTCGACGGCAGCGAGATCGAACCGCGCCGCCCCGGCACCGGCGGCAGCGCCCCCGCCAAGCGCGACGCCGCCGGCCGCGCCGCCCGGGACGCCGCCGCGCGGCCGCCCGTCCTGCCCGGCCCCGCCGCCCCGGCCCCGCCGCTCCTCGCCCGCGAGGAGGAGCGTGAGCGCCTCGTACGACTGCTGGGCCGCGGCCGCTCCGTACGGCTGACCGGACCCGCCGGCTCCGGCCGCAGCTCCCTGCTCGACGCGGTCGCCGCCGACTGCACGCGCCTGGCGCCCGACGGCGTCGTACGGCTCAGCGGGTACGGGCACCAGCAGGCCGGCGAGCTGCTGCACGCCCTGTACGCCGCCGTGTACGAGGCCTCGCACGAGCGGCCCGAGCGGACCCAACTCCTCTCCCGCGTACGGGACATCGGCGCCATCGTGCTCCTCGACGACCTGGAGATGGGTGGCGCCGCCCTCGACGAGCTGCTGAGCGCCACCCCCGAGTGCGCCTACCTGCTGGCCGCCACCCCCGACACCCGCGCCCCCTCCGACGGCTCGCACCTGGAGGAGATGTTCCTCGGCGGGCTCGGCGGGGCCGACTGCGTGGAACTGCTCGAAGCGGGCATAGGCCGGGCGCTGACCGAGGAGGAGACCGCCTGGGCGGGCGACCTGCGGTTCGCGTCCGAGGGACTGCCGCTGCGCTTCGTCCAGGCGGCGGCGCTGCTGCGCCAGCGCGACGAGCGAAACCTTTCCTCGGCCGGCGACGAGGACGAGGAGCCCGGGGTCTTCGAGGAGCGGCCGCGCGACGCCGCGGTCGTACCGCTGCCGACGCTGGCCGAGGGCGCGGCCCCCGCCGAGCTGCTGGCCTCCCGGGTCAGCGAGTCGGCGCGGGCGGCGCTGCGGATCGCGTGCGCGCTGGGCGGGGAGCTCCCGCACCACGCCCACCTGCCGGCGCTCGTGGGGGACACCCACGCCGACGCGGCGGTCGCGGAACTGCTGGGCTGCGGACTGCTCACCCCGGTCGGCACCCGCTACCGGCTGGCCGCCGGGGTCGCACGGCAGCTGGAGGAGGCCGCGTACGGGGACACCGCGGCGGAGGAGGCCCGTACGGCCGCCCGCCACTACGCCTGGTGGACCGGGCACGCCTCGGTGACCCCGGACCGGGTCGCGGCGGAGGCCGACGCGGTGCTGGCGGCGCTGGCCGGCGCGGACGTGGTGGCCGCCGTACTGCTGGCCCGGACCGCGGCCCCGGCGCTCGCGGCCTCGCGGCACTGGGAGGCGTGGGAGCGGGTGCTGCGCTCGGGGGCCGAGGCGGCGCGCAAGGCCGGAGAGGTCGCGGAGCAGGCGTACTTCCACCACGAGCTCGGCGTACTCGCGCTGTGCGAGGGGCGGCTGGACCGGGCGCGGGCCGAACTGGAGGCCTCCATAGGCCTGAAGGGCGCGCTCGCCGACAAGCGGGGCACGGTGGCGGGTCGGCGGGCGCTCGCACTGGTCGCCGACCGTGAGAAGGCGGGCGTGGAGGTCTCTCCGCCGCTGCGGCTGGAACCGCCGGCACTGGCGCCGGCGTCCGTGCCGACGGCGGGAACCGCGCCGGCCGCGGAGGCCGTGACGACGGTGCTGCCGGTGGCCGAGGCCGTGACCGCGCCCGTGGCGCCGGTGGCATCCGTGGTGCCGGTGATCGGGAGCTCCGAGGCTCCGACGACCCTCACGGAGGTCTTCGAGGAGGCCTTCCCCCTCAACCCGAAGCCGGCGCCGCCGGTGGTGCCCGCGGCCGGGCCGATGCGGGCGCCGCGCAGGCAGCCGCTGCGCAGGCCGGTGCTGCTGGCGGCGGCGGGGGCGCTGACGGTGGTGGCGCTGGGCACGGTCATGGCCCTGGCGATGTCGGGCTCGGACGACCCCGGGACCCCGGCGGGCGGGGACGGCCCGGCAGCGTCCTCGACGCCGACGCCCGGGGCATCGGTGCCGGGCGTGCCGGGAACGAGCGGGAACGATCCTGCACCGGACCCGGGAACCCCGGCCCCCGACGCCTCCGACCCCGGCTCCCCGGAGTCGACCCTCACCCCGGACCCGAACCAGCCGCCGCGGCCGCCGTCGCGCAAGCCGGTCACGCCGCCGCCGTCGCAGAAGCCGTCTCCGGACGGGCCGAAGCCGCCGACCCCGGACCCGTCGCCGACACCGCCGGCTCCGACGCCCACGCCCACGCAGCCGGATCCGACGCCCACCGCGACGGCCACACCGGCCAGCCCGACGGCGACGTCGTAACAGCGGCGCGCCGGGTCCGGCCCGGCGCACCGCCGCGCGCTCAGAACAGGCGCAGCTTGTCGTCCTCGATGCCGCGGAGGGCGTTGTAGTCCAGCACCACGCAGTCCATGCCGCGGTCCGTGGCCAGAACGCGGGCCTGCGGCTTGATCTCCTGGGCCGCGAAAATGCCGCGCACCGGCGCCAGGTGCGGGTCCCGGTTCAGAAGTTCCAGGTAGCGGGTCAGCTGCTCGACGCCGTCGATCTCGCCGCGCCGCTTGATCTCCACGGCCACCGTCGCGCCGGAGGCGTCCCGGCACAGGATGTCCACCGGACCGATCGCCGTCATGTACTCGCGCCGGATCAGCGTGTAGCCGTCGCCCAGCGTTTCGATGCGGTCCGCCAAGAGCTCCTGGAGGTGTGCCTCCACACCGTCCTTGATGAGACCCGGGTCGATGCCCAGTTCATGGGAGGAGTCGTGGAGGACTTCCTCCATGGTGATGATGAGCTTCTCGCCCGCCTTGTTGACGACCGTCCAGACGCCGGCCTCGTCCCCGCTCCCCTCCTTGAGGGTGCAGGGGGGCGACATCCAGTTGAGCGGTTTGTACGCCCGGTCGTCCGCGTGGATCGAGACACTGCCGTCGGCCTTCACGAGGATCAGACGGGGTGCCGAGGGCAGATGGGCGGTGAGCCGGCCCGCGTAGTCGACGGAGCAGCGGGCAATGACGAGACGCATGGTCGGCAACGCTACTCGACGAGAAGCCCTCCACGCGATTCGCCCCCGAAAGCCCCGTTCGAGGATGGCGCGTTGTATGCGCATTCTCCTGGTGCGCCACCCATGGGGCGCCTACCGTGGTGAGCGGGAGGTGGCGGAGCGTGCACTCTGCGTCGCGACCTCCTTCCCTGCCCGTAAGACTCCGGCAACCCAACGGCCGGGGTCGCGAGAGGAGAACCCATGTCGCTCGACGTCTCACCGGCCCTACTCGAACAGGCCGAGCGAGGCGAGGTCGACGAAGCCGCTTTCGTCGACTGCGTCCGGACCTCCCTGCCCTTCGCATGGGAGATGATCAGCTCGCTGGTGGCCCAGCTGAAGGTGGACGGCGGAGAGTTCGCCGACAACCAGACGCCGCCGCCCGACGAGCAGGCGCGTGGACAGCTGCTGCGCGCTCTCGCGAGTGACGCGATACGCGGCGCGCTGCAGCGGCACTTCGGGGTGCGCCTGGCGTTCCAGAACTGCCACCGGGTGGCCGTGTTCCCGCTGGATCCCTCGTCGGACGACCGGCTTGCCAAGTTCACTTCGATCCGCGGCCAGCTGCTCAACCAGTCGCCCGAGCTCCGGGACTGCTGACCGACCGTACTTCGCTGCCGCTCCGTATCGGGGGAGGTGCCATTGATACCGGGGCGGCAGCCTCAACCGAGACGGGGCAGGACCTCGGCGCCGAGGCGCCGTACGTTCTCCTCCGTCGCGGCGAGATCCCCGGAGCCTTCCGCCAGCAGCGCGAAACGCGTGATGCCCGTCCGCTCCGAGGTCGCGGCCAGCCGGTTCGCCGCCAGCCGCGGGGTACCCACGGGGTGCAGGTCGCACAGCAGCTCGGTGTAGGCGACGGGGTCCCGCATCGCGCGCTCCCGGCCGTCCACCGTCACGTGCGCGTCCAGCCCCTGCTTCAGCCAGCCCGGCATCGCCTTCAGCAGGGCCTCGCGGGCGTCCGCCGTACGGTCCGCCAGCTGGCACACGCCCGCCGACACGTGCGGAGCGTGCGGATCGCGGCCCGCGGCCGCGGCCGTACGCCGGTACAGCGCGACCATCTCCGCCTTGTCCTCGTCCCCGCAGTGCATGCCCAGCAGCATCGGCAGCCCCCGCTCGGCGGCGAGGCGCACCGAGGCGGGGGAGGTGCACGCGACGATCACTTCCGGCCCTGATCCGTCCCCGTCCAGCGCCTCCGACGGGCGCGGTACGACGGCCACTTCGCGGAACCCGTACCGCTCGCCGCCGGCCGCCACCCGAGGCTCGGCCAGCCAGCGCCGCAGCAGGTCGAGCCCCTCCGGGAACTCCTTCTCGTAGGCGTCCAGGCCGCCGCCGAACACCTCCAGGTCCACCCAGGGTCCGCCCCGGCCCACCCCCAGGGTGAAGCGGCCGCCCGAGGTCAGGTGCAGCAGCGCCGCCTGCTCCCCGAGGGCCACCGGGTGCGTGTTCGGCAGCACGCTCACCGCCGTGCCCACCCGCAGCCGCCGGGTACGCCCCAGCAGCAGGGCCGCCAGGGTCACCGCCGACGGGCAGACCCCGTACGGGACGAAGTGGTGCTCGGCGAGCCACACCGAGTCCAGCCCCGCCTCCTCGGCCACCTCCGCGGTCCGCACCGCCCGGTGCAGCGCCTCCCCCTGCCCCTGGCCCGGGAACTGGGCCGCCAGTACAAACGCTCCTACACGCATCGCCTTTGCCTTCCTCGTGGCTGACGCGGCCTCCCCCAGGTGGACCGGCTCATCTGATGGCAACAACGTCTGACACGTGCCAAAGGCACGGCCTGACACGAAAGTTATTGGGATAGTCAGGACAGCCGACTGCAAGCGCGTCGCGGCCGGCCGACCTCTGTCAGCCACCCTGCGGGTACCCGCCCTCGCTGCGCGTAGTCTGGGAGAAAGTCACTTCCGTCCGCCCATACGTGAGGTATACGTGTCACCGCGCCACAACCGCCCCAGGGGCGGCGAGACTCCGGACGAACGCCCCAGCACCGGCCTCGACCGCTACGGGCTCGAGCGCACGGAGGAGTACCAGGGCGAGGAGTGGAAGGTCCGGCACGTCGCGGGCGCGAGCGCGGCGGGCAAGCGCTACCGCTGCCCGGGCTGCGACCAGGAGATCCCCTCGGGCACCCCGCACCTGGTGGCCTGGCCGGAGTACGGCGGCGTGGACGACCGCCGGCACTGGCACAAGGCCTGCTGGAACGCGAAGGACCGCCGCACCTCCAGGGTGCAGCGGTCCAGGAACGCTCCCAAGTACTGACGCGTACCGGCGCTCAGACGTCGCGGCGGCCGACCACCGCGTACGAGCCCGCCACCGCGGCGCCCGTCACCAGCAGGATCAGCAGGACCTGGGTCACGCCGTCGGGCGAGTTCCCGGTGTCGGCGTCCGGCAGGCCGAACAGCCTCATGAGGGCGACCGGGGCGTTGTACCGGAGGATGACGCTGCCGAGCGGGGCCAGGGTCGCCCACATGCTGAGCATGCCGCCTATCACCGGTGGCAGTGTGACCAGCCCCAGCATCACGGCGATCGCTCCGGCGGAGTGCCGCAGCATGGCCCCGATCGCGAGGGCGAGGACCCCGAGCAGGGTGACGTAGACGCAGCCGGCCAGCGCGTGGGCCCATTCGCCGGCGCCGTGCGCCCCGGCACCGGCGCCGCCCCGCAGGATCGCGGAGGCGAGGCCCACGGTCGCCACCGACCCGGCGACGGTCGCGAAGGCGACGCCGGCGAAGACGAGGTACTTCGCGGTCAGCACCCGTGCCCGGTCGGGGGCGGCGGTGAGGGTCGTACGGATCATGCCGGTGCCGTACTCGGAGGTGATCGTCAGGACGCCGAGCACCAGCACGGGGATCTGCCCCACCAGCAGCCCGAAGAGCGCGGGCGCCGTGAGCGGCACCTCCTGGTAGTCGCTCGAGCGCGACTCGGAGACGGCGAGCACCCCGATGCCGACGACGAGCAGCACCAGCGAGCCGAGCGTCCACACGGTCGAGCGCACCGAGATCAGCTTGGTCCACTCCGAGGCCACGGCGTGCCCGAGGTGCGGCCGGGGCGTCTGCAGCGGCGAGCTGTAGCTCTTCGGCCGGTCCGCGGTGCCCGCGGTGTTCGTGGGGCCGGTCATCGGGTTTCCTCGCGGGTGTCCTCGGTGGTGGTCCGGTCGGTGCCGGCGAGCTCGCCGGGGTTGCTGGGCATCAGGAAGGGCTGCCCGCCCGCTCCGGGCGGCGGGGGAGCGAAGAAGGCGCCCCGCGGCACCTCGGGCGCCTTGAGCTCGTCCTCCCAGGCGGGGACGGTCAGCGGCTCGGGCTCCCACAGCTCGGCGCGGGGGTCCTCGGTGGAGGTGTACTCCACGTCGGCCTGGGTCATCCGCATGTAGGCCTCCTCCAGCGAGGCCCGGTGCGGGGACAGCTCCCACAGCCGTACGCCGGCCTCGTGGGCGAGGTCGGAGATCCGGGAGAGCTCCAGGCCGGTCACGCGCAGTGTTCCCTCGGGCTCCTGGAGGACCCGGCCGCCGGCTTTGGTCAGGGCTTCACCCAGCGCATCCCGGCCAGCGTGATCATTGTCGGCCGCGCGCACCCGCGCGAATCCGGCCGAGTTGTGCGCGATGAATTCCTGGGTGCCCATGTCGGCCAGCAGCCGCCCGCGGCCGATCACGATGAGGTGGTCGGCGGTCAGCGCCATCTCGCTCATCAGATGTGAGGAGACGAACACCGTGCGGCCCTCGGCGGCGAGCCGGCGCATGAGGGTGCGGACCCAGAGGATGCCCTCGGGGTCGAGCCCGTTGACCGGCTCGTCGAAGAGCAGCACCTGGGGATCGCCGAGGAGGGCGGCGGCGATGCCGAGCCGCTGGCCCATGCCGAGCGAGAAGCCCTTCGTACGCTGCCGGGAGACGTCCTGGAGGCCGACGACGGCCAGCACCTCGTCCACGCGCTTCTCGGGGATGCCGGAGAGCTGTGCGAGGGAGAGCAGGTGTCTGCGGGCGCGGCGGCCGCCGTGCACGGCCTTGGCGTCGATCAGGGCCCCGACGTGCCGCTGGGCGTTCGGCAGCTGCCGGAAGGGCAGGCCGTTGATCGTCACGCTGCCCGAGGTGGGCCGGTCCAGGCCGAGGATCATGCGCATGGTGGTGGACTTCCCGGAGCCGTTCGGCCCCAGGAATCCCGTCACGTGACCCGGCCTGACCTGGAAGGACAGCTGGTCGACGGCGGTCTTGGCGCCGTAGCGCTTGGTCAGGCCGACAGCCTCGATCATTGCTCTGCCTCTGCTCTGCCCCTTGCCAGGACCGGACGGCTTTCGTCCGCGTAAGAGTTAAGAGGATATCGAGTCGCCTGCGGTTCCACCCCGGACCCGATCCCTGAGCTGTCCCTGACTCCGACCCGGGGATGACCCGTAGTACGTGAGGCGTCCGCCACGGGACGGACGCCTCACGTACGCGGGGATCAGGCGTCGCGCTTCTTCAGCACCAGGTAGCCCCCGAGCACGGCGGCCAGCGCCCATAGCGCCATGATCCCGAAGCCGCCCCACGGCCCGTAGGGGGCCTCGCCGCTGTCCATCGCCCCGGGGATCACCTGCATGATCTTGGAGCCGGCCTGGTCCGGGAAGTACTGGGCGACCTTCCGGGTGGCGCTGACCGCCCCGAGGATCGTCGAGACGAGGAAGAAGAACGGCATCAGGATGCCGAGCGACAGCATCGAGCTGCGCAGGATCGTCGCCACGCCCATCGAGAACAGGGCGATCATGGCCATGTAGAGGCCGGCGCCGATCACGGCGCGCAGGACGTTCGGCGCGTCGATGCCGATGCTGCGGTCGCCCAGGATGGCCTGTCCCAGGAAGAAGGACAGGAAGCTGGTGACCAGGCCCACGACCAGAGCGAGGCCGGTGGCCACGATCAGCTTGCCGGCCAGGAAGCTCGCCCGGCTCGGTACGGCGGCCAGCGAGGTGCGGATCATGCCCGAGCTGTACTCGGTGCCCACCACCAGCACACCGAAGACGATCATGGCGAGCTGGCCGAGGGTCATGCCCGCGAAGCTGGCCAGGGTCGGGTCGAAGGTGACCTGCTGCTCCTTCGGCATGTCGTTGAAGGTGGCGTTGAAGACGGCGCACAGGCCGGCGCTCACGCCGACCGTGACCACCAGCGCCGCGACCAGGGTCCAGGTGGTGGAGGCGACTGTACGGATCTTGGTCCACTCGGACCGGAGAACGGCGGGGAAGGAGGACATGGTCACTGACCGCCCTTGCGCGTCGCCTCGTACCCGGCGCCCCACGCGGGGACGTCGGCCGGCCGGGCCGGGTTATCCGCGGGGCCGGGCCCCGGAGGCAGCCCCGGTTCTCCCGGTGCGTGGGCGTGGTACTCGACGGAGTCCGCCGTCATGCGCATGAACGCTTCCTCCAGTGAAGCCCGTTGCGGGCTGAGTTCGTGCAGCACGATCTGGTGCTGCGCGGCCAGCTCGCCGAGCTGCTCCACGGCGACGCCGTCGATCTCCAGCACGCCGGTGGCCGGGACGCTGATGGCGTCGATCCCGGCTTCGTGCAGGACGTCCTTGAGCCGCTCCTGCTGCGGGGAGCGCAGCCTGACGTAGCTGCGCGAGTTCTTGTGAATGAAATCAGCCATCGACATGTCGGCCAGAAGCTTTCCTTGGCCGATGACGATCAAATGGTCCGCGGTCAGCGCCATTTCGCTCATCAGGTGGGAGGACACGAAGATCGTCCGGCCCTCGGCCGCCAACCCCTTCATAAGATTTCGGATCCAGAGAATTCCCTCCGGGTCCAGACCATTGACAGGCTCGTCGAACATGAGGATCTCCGGATCGCCCAGCAGGGCGGAGGCGATTCCCAGCCGCTGACCCATGCCCAGCGAAAATCCTTTCGACTTCTTCTTCGCCACGGCTGTCAGCCCGACAAGATCCAGCACCTCCGCGACCCGGCGCTCCGGGATGCGGTTCGACTGGGCAAGACAGAGAAGGTTGTTGTAAGCGCTGCGGCCGCCGTTCATGGATTTCGCGTCCAGCAGTGCACCGATGTGCTTCAGCGGCTCCGGCAGGTCCCGGTAGTGCTTCCCGTCGATCCGGACCGTACCGCTGGTCGGGTTGTCGAGGTCGAGCATCATGCGCATGGTCGTGGACTTCCCGGACCCGTTGGGGCCGAGGAAGCCGGTCACCACCCCCGGTCTGACCTGGAAGCTGAGGTGGTCCACGGCGGTCTTCGCGCCGAATCGTTTGGTAAGGCCCTCAAGCTCGATCATGCCGCTCACGCTAGAACGCCCGAGGGCCCCACGCCACCTCAAACAGGTGACATAGGGCCCTCGGGCAGGACGTTCGTCCACGGGTCGGTAGACGGAGGCCGTCCGACCGGTCGACCGCCGGTGAACTGCCGCGCGTGCTACCGCGCGTACTAGCGGCTCTGCTGCGCCGGAACACCGCGGGTGACCGGCTCGTCGTCGACGATCGGGTTGGCCGCCGCGACGGCCGCACCGGTCAGCGTCGCCAGCATCTCGCGGACGTTGGTGAGCTGGGCGTTGATCGAGTCGCGGCGGTTGGTGAGCGCCGCCAGCTCGCGCTCGGACTCGCTGCGGATGCGGTCCGCCTTCGCGTTGGCGTCGGCGACGATGTCCTCGGCCTGGCGCTGCGCGGTCTCCACCGTCTGGCGGGCGCGGCGCTCGGCGTCCGTACGGAGCTTCTCGGCCTCCAGGCGCAGCTGCTCGGCGCGGTGCTCGATCTCCGCGAGGCGCTTCTCGGCCTTGGCCTGACGCGAGGCCAGGTCGCGCTCGGACTGCTCACGGCGCTTGGCGAGGTTCGTCTCGAAGTCCGCGGCGGCCTGGGCGGCCTTGGCGCGGGTCTCCTCGAACAGGGCGTCGGCCTCCTCGCGCTTGGAGGCGGCGTCCTTCTGGGCCTCGGAGCGCAGGGTGGAGGCGTCGCCCTTGGCCTTCTCGACGATGCGGACGCCCTCGTCCTCCGCCTTCGACTTGCGGTCGGCGGCGAACGACTCGGCGTCGTTGCGCACCTGCTGGGCAGCCGACTCGGCGAGCTCGCGGTGCTGCTCGGCCGCGCGACGGGCCTCCTCGCGCAGGTCCTTCGCCTCCTCCTCGGCCAGGCGCAGGATCTTCTCGACCCGGGCACCGAGGCCGGCGTACGACGGTTCGGCGTCGCTCACCTGGGCCTGGGCGTTCTGCGTCTCGAGGTGCAGCTCCTCGATCCGCTTTTCCAGAGAGTTGATACGTCCAAGGGCGCTGTCGCGGTCGGAGACCAGCTTGGTAATGCGGTCGTCCACCTGACCGCGGTCGTAACCACGCCGCACGAGCTCGAAGCCGAAGGGGGAGGAAGTGTCGCTCATGGGGTTCCTGTCGAATGAGACCGATGAGGTGCTACGTGAGGTGTTAGGGGAATCCTAGGCGCCCGAGCGGCGTGTCATCGAGTCAATCCGCGTTTGATCTGGACAATGACACCCCTTTTGAGTGGCAAGGCGACAGAATGCTTGTCACTCGTCCGCCTGAACCTTCATCAGGAACACACATCCCGATCGATTGCTAGCCCTCCGAACCCTTCCCACCCGAACGAGTGGAACCGGCTGAGGCTCCGGCCTTCACGCCCCCCGCGCCCTGACCGCCGACCGTCGGCTTTCCGCCGGCCGAAGGCGCCTCGAATGATTCCAACGCCTCGAGAACGTCCTGGACACGGGAGATCTCCGCCTGAATGTCCTCGCGCCTGCGCACCAGGACTGCCAGCTCACGGCGGCCCTCGTCGACCAGCCGTTCGGCCTCCGCATTCGCCTCCGCGAGGGCGCTCTCGGCCTCCCGGGACAGCTCGGCCTTCTTCTGCTCGGCCTCCTTGAGCAGCGCCTCCGCCTTGCGCACCGCGGCGATGCGGACCTTGCTCGCCTCGCTGCTCGCGTCCGACACCAGCGCCTTGGCCTTCGCCTCCGCCGCGACGCTCTGCTCGGTCGCCGCCCGCACCAGCTTGTCCACGCGCTCGCCGGCCGACTTCATCTGCTCGGCGGACTCACGGCGGGCCCGCTCGTGCAGCTCCTCGACCTCGCCCTCGACACGGGAGCGCAGCTCCTCCGCCCGCTCCCTTATGGCGGCCGCGTCCGTACGCGCACCGACCAGCAGCTCGTCCGCGTCCGTACGGGCCTTCTCCACCAGGGAGTTGCCCTCGACGGTCGCCTCCGAGGAGATCCGCACGGCCTCCTTGCGCGCCGCGTCGACCATCGCGTCGGCCTGCTCCTCGGCCGCCGTCGTGGCGGCCAGGGCCTGCGCCTGCGCGTCGTTGGTGAGCATGTCCGCCTCGGACGCCGCCTCGGTGATGAGCCGGTCCACCTGCTCCGCGGCCTCGCTGCGCCGCTTGTTGGCGGCTTCGCGGGCCTCGTCCAGCAGCCGCTCGGACTCCGTGCGGGCCTCCGTACGGGTGCGCTCCGCAGCCGTCGCCGCCTCGGCCTTGACGCGCTCGGCCTCCGAGCGGGTACGGGTCGCGTGCTCCTGCGCCGAGGCCAGGGCATCCGAGGCCTCCGCACGCAGCCGTTCCGCCTCGGACTGTGCCTCGCCGACCGTGCGCTCGTTGTCCTTGCGGGTCTGCTCGGTGAGCTGGTCCGCTTCGGACGCCGCCTCCGTGATGAGCCGGTCCGCCTGCTCGGCCGCCTCACCGCGCAGCCGGCCGGCCTCCGCGCGCGCGTCGTCGAGCGTCTGCTCCGACTCCCGCTCGGCGCTCGCCAGCGTCTCGTTCGCCGCGACCGTGACCCGGTCGGCCTCCGCGGTGGCCTCGCCGATGATCCGGCCGCCCTCCGCACGGGCGTCGTCCAGGGTCCGCGCCGCCTCGGCGCGCAGCCGCTCGGCCTCGGCCGCGGCCTCGCCGACCGTGGCCTCGTTGGCCGCACGCGTCTCGTCGACCAGCCGGTCGCCCTCGTTGCGGGCGTCGACCAGGACCCGCGCCGCGTCCCGCTCGGCCGCGGCCAGCATGTCGGACGCCTGGCGGGTGAGCCGCTCGGCCTTCGCCGTCGCCTCGCCGACCGCGCTCTCGTTCGCAGCGCGCGTCTCCTCGGTGAGCTTGTCCGCCTCGGACGCGGCCCCGGTGATGAGCCGGTCCGCCTGCTCGGCGGCCTCCGTACGCAGCCGGTTGGCCTCGGAGCGGGCCTCGTCCAGGGTGCCCGCCGCCTCGGCGCGGGTGGCGTCGGCCGCCAGCACCGCCTCGGTGGTGAGCCGGTCGGCCTCCGCCGCGGCCTCGCCGACCGTGACCGCGTTCGCGGCCTCGGTCTCGTCGGTCAGCCGCTTCGCCTCCGCCGTCGCCTCCGCGACGATCCGGCCGCCCTCGGCGCGCGAGGACTCCAGGGCCTCCGCCGCCTCGCCGCGGATCCGGTTCGCGTCGTCCCGGGCGTCGGCCCGGGTGCGGGCCGCATCGCGCTCGGCCGCGGCCAGCGCGTCCGTCGCCTCCGTACGCAGGCGCTGCGCGTACTCGGCGGTGTCGCCGCGCAGCTGCTCCGCCTCGGCGATCGCGTCGCCCACCGTACGCTCGGCCAGCGCCTTCGCCGCGTCCGTCTCGGCCCGCGCCTCGGTGCGGATCCGGTTGGCGTCCCCGGTGGCCCGCTCGCGCTCGTCGTAGGCGTCCGCGCGGACCCGCGCGGCCTCCTCCTCGGCCTCCGTCTTCGTACGCTCCGCCGCGTGCTCGGCGACGCTGCGCAGCCCTGCGACCTCCTCCTCGGCCTGCTCGTGCAGACCGGCAACGGCGTCCCGCACCTGCTGGGCCGTGGCCTCCGCCGCCGACACCAGCTCCGCGGCGCGCCGCTCCGCCTCCTCGGTCAGGCGGGCCGCCTCGGCCTGCGCCTCCTCGGAGCGCTTGCGGGCCGAGGCCAGCAGCTCCTCGCTCTGCTCGCGGGCCTGGGCCCGCTCGCTGTCCGCGTCCGTACGGGCCGACGCGAGGGTCTCCTCGGCCTCCCGGCGGCGCCGGGCGGCCTCCTCCTGCGCGGCGGCCAGCGCCTCGGCGGCCTCCGCGGCGACCCGCTCGGCGGCGGCCTTCGCCTCCGCGCGCAGCCGGTCCGCGGTCTCCTGCGCCTCCGAGCGCACCCGCTCCGCCTCGGACTCCGCCTCGCTGCGCAGCCGTACGGCGACCTGCTCGGCCTCCGCGCGGGTGCGGCCGGCGTCTTCCGCCGCGTCCGTGCGCAGCTGGTCGGCCTCCGCCTGCGACTGCGCCTGGAGGGTGCGAATCCGCTCCGCCGACTCGGCGCGCAGCCGGTCGGCCTCCTCCGAGGTCTCCCGGCGGATGTTCTCCGCCGCCCCGCGGGCGTCGCGCAGCGTCTGCTCGGCCGTGCCCAGCCGGCTCTCGGCCTCCGTGTGCAGGCGTACGAGCTCCTCGTCGGCCTCCGCCCGCTTCGCCGCGAGGGCCTGCTCGGTCTCCTCGCGCCGCGTACGGGCCGCCGCGTCGGCCTCGGCCCGTACGGACTCCGCCTGCTCCTCGGCCTCGGCGCGCAGCCGCTCCGCCTCGCCGCGGGTCCGCTCCAGCGTCTCCTCGGCCTGCTTGCGCAAGGTGGTGGCCCGCTCGACGGCCTCGGCGCGGACCCGCTCGCTCTCGGCGCTCGCGCCGCCGCGCAGCTCGTCCGCGTCCGACTTGGCCTTGCCGAGGAGCTCCTCGGCGGTCCGGGCCGCCTCCTCGATCTGCTGGACGGCCTCGCGGCGGGCCTCGCCGCGGATCCGCTCGCCCTCGGCGACGGCCTCGGCGCGCAGCTGCTCGGCCTCGCCGCGCAGCCGCCGGGCCTCCTCCTGGAGCTCGACGGTCCGGGCCCGGTACTCCTCGGTGTCGTCCTTCGCCGCGCCCTTGAGCTCGTCGGCCGTGGCCGCCGCCTGGGCGCGCAGCCGCTCCGACTCCGACTCGGCCTCGCGGCGGATCCGCTCGGCCTCCTCGGAGGCGGCGCGGGTGGTGGCCCGCGCGTCCTCCGAGGCCTTGTTCAGCACGTCCTCAGCGGTGCGGGCCGCCTTCGCCAGCTGGGCGGCCGTGTCCTCGGCCGCCGCCGCGCGGGCCTGCTCCGCGGCCTCCGCGCGCAGCCGCTCCACGCCGGCGCGGGCGTCGGCGAGGGTCTGCTCGGCCTCGGCCTTGAGGACCTCGGCCTCCTTGGTGGCCTCGCCGACTAGCCGGGCCACCTGCTCCTTGGCGGTGCGGGTGCGCTGCTCGTTGACCGACTCCGCCGAGGCGAGCTGCCGGGCGGAGCTCTCCTTGGCGTCCGCGAGCAGCTTCTCGGCCTCGGAGCGCGCGGTGCGCAGGGCGCCGTCGGCCTCCTGGACCCGCTGCTCGGCCACCCGGCCGAGGTCGAGGGTCTGCTGCCGGGTCTGCTCGGCCTCGGCGCTGCTGCTCGTGCGCAGCCGCTCGGCGTGCTCGGTGGCCTCCTGGGCCTGCGCGGAGGCGGCGGTCAGCAGCCGCTCGGCCTCCTTGCGGGCGCGCAGCAGGGTCGCCTCGGTCTCCGTACGGGCGGCCTCGGCGTCGGCGGTCAGCCGGCGGCGGGTCTCCTCGGCGACGCGGGCGGCCTCGGCACGGGCCGCGTTCAGTGACTGCTCGGCCTCGGCGCGCGACTCGTCCATGAGCCGGCGGGCCTGGGACTCCGTACGGGCGCGCAGCTGCTCGGCCCAGGCCACGTTCTCGTTGACGTGCGCCTCGACGGTCTGGCGGCGCTCGTTGAGCTCCTGGTCCAGGCGCTGGCGGCGGTTGACGGCCTCGGCGTGCAGCTCGGCCTGCAGGCGCGCCTGGTGCTCGGCGTGCTCCTGGAGGATGCGCTGGGTCTGCGCCCGGGCATCGCGCAGTTCGCGCTCGGCGTCCGAGCGCATCTGGTCGGCCTGGATCTGGGCGTTGCGGAGCAGCTGCTCCGCCTGGTAGCCCATGTCCGCGCCGTCGTAGGCGGGGCGGGACGCCAGATTGCGGCGCACCTCGTGGAGCTTGGCGCGCAGCACCTCGACTTGGTAGCCGAGGTCTTCGGCGTGCTGGACGGCCTTCCCGCGCTCCTTCTTCAGCCGCTCCATCTCGGCTTCGAAGCGCGAGAGATGGTCGGCTTCAGCCTGATGGCTCTCCTGGCTTTCGTAGCCCCGCACAGCGCGGTCCCATCCGTCCCCTGGTCGCAAGCTCACTCCCAATTGAGCATCGCTCGCCCGCTGAACGACGCCCCCGGGGAATGGTGTCAGATACCGGGGCAGGGGTCACAGGCCCCGACCCCGTCTCCGCACCGAACCCCGGCCGAGCCATGGCCACTCTACCGGCCGGGGAATCGGGCCATCAGTGGTCCGTCAGTGGTCGGGGTTCGAGGTGACCAGTTCGGTGAGGACTCCGTGGCAGTCCTTGGGGTGCAGGAAGGTGATCGAGGAGCCCATGGAGCCCGTGCGGGGCTGGTCGTAGAGGACCCGGACGCCCTTGCCGCGGATGGCCTCCGAGTCGCCCTGGACGTCCTCGGTGCCGAAGGCGATGTGGTGCACGCCCTCGCCGTTCTTTGCCAGCCACTTGCCCACTGCGGAGTCCTCGCGGGTGGGTTCGAGGAGCTGGAGGTAGGAGGCGCCGCCGTCGGAGGTCTCGTTGATCTTGAGCATGGCCTCGCGCACTCCCTGCTCCTCGTTGACCTCGGTGTGGAACACCTCGAAGCCGTACGTGGCACGGTAGAACTCGACAGTCTTGTCCAGGTCGAAGCAGGCGATCCCGATGTGGTCGATTCTTGTCAGCATGGGACCAGTGCACCGCTGCGGAGGGCGGTCACGCAACGTGCCAGCGATCACACCGACTGGCCGGTGACGGCGCGGGTACTGCTCAGTACATTCATGTAAACCCTCGTTCACCCTCATCTTCAAGGGGCTGTGCTCCATGTCCGGAACGAACAACACCACGTCAGTGATCGTCGCCGGGGCCCGCACCCCCATGGGGCGGCTGCTCGGCTCGCTGAAGTCCTTCTCGGGCGCCGACCTCGGCGGGTTCGCCATCAAGTCCGCCCTGGAGCGGGCGGGCATCGCCGGCGACCAGGTGCAATACGTGATCATGGGCCAGGTGCTGCAGGCCGGTGCGGGCCAGATCCCGGCCCGCCAGGCGGCGGTCAAGGGCGGCATTCCCATGAACGTCCCGGCGCTCACGATCAACAAGGTGTGCCTCTCGGGCCTCGACGCGATCGCGCTGGCCGACCAGCTCATCCGCGCGGGCGAGTTCGACATCGTGGTCGCGGGCGGCCAGGAGTCCATGACCAACGCCCCGCACCTGCTGCCGAAGTCTCGAGAGGGCTTCAAGTACGGCGCGATCGAGATGCTGGACGCGATGGCCTACGACGGCCTCACCGACGCCTTCGAGAACATCGCGATGGGCGAGTCCACGGAGAAGCACAACGCCCGTCTGGGCATCGAGCGCGCCCCGCAGGACGAGTTCGCCGCCACCTCGCACCAGCGGGCCGCCGCCGCACAGAAGAACGGCGTCTTCGACGCCGAGATCACCCCGGTCGAGATCCCGCAGCGCAAGGGCGACCCGGTCCTCTTCTCCCAGGACGAGGGCATCCGCCCGGAGACCACGGCCGAGTCCCTCGGCAAGCTGCGCCCCGCGTTCGCGAAGGACGGCACGATCACGGCCGGCACCTCCTCGCAGATCTCCGACGGCGCCGCCGCGGTGGTCGTGATGAGCAAGGCGAAGGCCGAGGAGCTGGGTCTGGAGTGGATCGCCGAGATCGGCGCCCACGGCAATGTGGCCGGTCCCGACAACTCGCTGCAGTCGCAGCCGTCGAACGCGATCCTGCACGCCCTGAAGAAGGAGGGCCTCCAGGTCTCCGACCTGGACCTCATCGAGATCAACGAGGCCTTCGCGGCGGTCGCCGTGCAGTCAATGAAGGACCTCGGCGTCGCCCCGGAAAGGGTGAACGTCAACGGTGGCGCCATTGCCCTGGGCCACCCGATCGGCATGTCCGGCGCCCGCGTGGTGCTGCACCTCGCGCTGGAGCTCAAGCGCCGGGGCGGCGGGGTCGGCGCGGCCGCGCTGTGCGGCGGCGGCGGCCAGGGCGACGCCCTGATCGTCCGCGTGCCGTGAGGCGGCAGTCCGAAGAGGCAGTCCTTGACCCCTACCCGAACCGAGGAGCGCAGCACGTATGACGGTGGACGTCCCCCAGCTGGTGGCCCAGGCGCGTGAGGGCAGGCCGAGAGCGGTGGCCCGGCTGATCTCGCTGGTCGAGGGGGCGTCCCCGCAGCTGCGCGAGGTGATGGCGGCCCTGGCCCCGCTGACGGGCGGGGCGTACGTGGTGGGCCTGACCGGCTCCCCGGGCGTCGGCAAGTCCACGTCCACCTCGGCGCTGGTCTCCGCTTACCGCAAGGCCGGCAAGCGGGTCGGCGTCCTCGCCGTCGACCCGTCCTCGCCGTTCTCCGGCGGTGCGCTGCTCGGGGACCGGGTCCGGATGTCGGACCACGCCTCCGACCCGGGGGTCTACATCCGCTCCATGGCCACCCGCGGGCACCTGGGCGGTCTCGCCTGGGCCGCCCCGCAGGCGATCCGGGTGCTGGACGCGGCGGGCTGCGAGGTGATCCTGGTCGAGACGGTCGGGGTCGGGCAGTCGGAGGTGGAGATCGCCTCGCAGGCCGACACCTCGGTGGTGCTCCTGGCGCCCGGGATGGGCGACGGGATCCAGGCCGCCAAGGCGGGCATCCTGGAGATCGGCGACGTGTACGTGGTGAACAAGGCGGACCGGGACGGCGCCGACGCCACCGCCCGGGAGCTGAACCACATGCTGGGCCTCGGGGAGTCCCGGGGCGCGGGCGACTGGCGGCCGCCGATCGTCAAGACGGTCGCGGCGCGCGGCCAGGGCATCGACGAGCTGGTCGAGGCCCTGGAGAAGCACCGGGCGTGGATGGACGAGCGCGGGGTGCTGGCCGAGCGCCGTACGGCCCGGGCCGCGCGCGAGGTGGAGACCATCGCGGTGACGACCCTGCGGGCCCGGATGGCCGACGTGCGCGGGGACGCGCACCTCGACGCCCTCGCGGCCCGGGTCGCGGCCGGCGAGCTGGACCCGTACGCGGCCTCGGA
Source organism: Streptomyces sp. NPDC059355 (assembly GCF_042752335.1). NCBI lineage: Bacteria > Bacillati > Actinomycetota > Actinomycetes > Kitasatosporales > Streptomycetaceae > Streptomyces > Streptomyces sp. NPDC059355. The sequence continues at coordinate 69,823 of NZ_JBHYXN010000018.1, forward strand.
CATGCTCCTGGCGACGCTGACGGAATCCTGAGCGGCCGTACGGAGTACGCACGCGAGAGCCGCGCCCCGGTCTTCCGGGGCGCGGCTCTCGTACGTCCGGGGGCGGACCGGTCAGGCGTTGGGACGCTTGCCGTGGTTCGCCTTCTTCTTCTTGCGTGCTCGCTTCTTGTTGCCGCGCTTGGCCATGACGCCACTCCCTCGAAGATCGGGGTAATCCGGGCGTTCGCCAGTCTAGGGGCGCCCGATCCGGTCCGCACGGGAACCCGTGGACCGGCGCGGTTCAGTTGCCGTCGTTGTCGGAGTCCGATCCGGACACCGTCGCCTTGCCCGACGTGGCGTCGACGTGGACGTTGGTGGTCTTGTTCCCGGACTGGATCTCCACGTTCCAGTAGCGGGAGCCGTTGTCGTCATCGTCGTCCCATTCCACGGACCGGACCTGGCCGGAATGGGCGGCCACGGCCGCCTTCATCGCCTGCTGGGCGGTGACCTTCGCGCCGCGCAGCGCCTTGTTCCCGCCGTCGCCGCTGTCGTCGTTGTCGGCGTTCTCGGTGAACACCTTGCCGCTGCGGGTGTCGACCGTCAGCTCCGCGTGCTTGCCGTTCTTGCCGATGACGTCGACGTGCCAGACGGCGCCGTCCTTGTCGAGGGACTCCACGACGCCGGGGTACTTCTTCAGCGCCGCGGCGACCGCGCCCGCGGCGTCCACGTCGGCGCGGACCGGGGCGGCCGCGGGGGCGGTTCTCGCCGCGCCGGTGGTGTGCGCGGCGGCGGCCGCCGCCGGGCCCCCGGCGACCAGGACGACGGCCGCGGCCGTCGCGACGTAAGCCTTGTGCTTGCCGTGCATGGCTGACCTCCTCTGGCCGGCCATGCGCTTACGGTTGCTCGGCGGGCGGCCGGCGAGCGAGCGTTACCACTCATTCTCGGGGCCGCCACCGAGGACGGCACCCCGGATGGGCGCCGTCCGCGCGGTACGGGGCCGCTGTCAGGCCATGCCGCGCTCGTCGCGCAGGTGCGCCGCGACCGGCTCCAGCGAGGCGCGCAGCGCCGCCAGGGCCTCCGGCGGCAGCAGGTCGATGAAGTGCCGGCGGACGGACGCCACGTGGTGCGGGGCGACCTTCCGCATGAGCTCCATGCCCCCGTCGGTCAGGACGGCGTACAGCCCCCGGCGGTCGGACTCGCAGTTCACCCGGACGACCAGGCCCGCCGTCTCCATGCGGGTGATCTGGTGGGACAGCCGGCTCTTGGACTGGAGCGTCGACGTCGCGAGATCGCTCATCCGCATCCGGTGGCCCTGCGACTCCGAGAGGTTCACCAGGATCTCGTAGTCGTTGTTGGTGAGTCCGAAGGGCTGGAGATCCTTTTCCAGCTGGTGCATCAGCAGCCTGCTGACGTCCAGGTGGGTGCGCCAGGTGCACTGCTCGGCCTCGGTCAGCCAGCGTGTGGCCGTCTCGGTCTCCATGGTCTCCATGAATGAACTCTACCTAAGAAGTTGAATTACGTACAAAAAGGGAAGGTGGAATATGTCAGAGTCCCAGGCGCCGCTGGAGGTCGCCCAGCTGCCCCGGCATCCGCGGCACGCCCAGCTGTCCCAGCGGACCCTGCTGCCCGTGGCCGCCGCCGTACCCGGCCCCGGGCACGCCCGCCGACTCCGCGCCGGCGCCGACGGCCCCGATCGCCTGCTCCGCCATCAGCATCTCCGAAGACTGGAGCAGCACCGTCCCGGCCCCGACGAACTCGAACTGGTGTTCCTCGCCGGAGCTGCCGCCGATGCCCGTCAGTGAGCGCAGACCGCCGAGGACGCCCGACATGTAGCCGTGGTCGTAGTGGTGGCAGGGGGACGGGCAGTCCGCCCAGCCCACCAGCGCCTGCGGGTCCACGCGCAGCGGCGGCTCCATGAACACCACCGGTCCGTTGGACGCCGCCACGAACTTCCCCGTTCCGATCAGGGTCAGGAACCCCGGCACGATCGACTGCTTCAGGGCGAGCGTGGGCTGGTAGGCCAGCAGGTTGCCCGACCGGATCGTCAGGTTTCCATTGTCCAGGTCGTACGAGTTCACGTCGAATGCCCGGTCGGCCAGCAGCATCTTGCCCTGGCCCTCGGCCACCACCCAGTCGGCGGCGTGCATCGGCGAGTGGAAGCTGGTGCGCAGCAGCCGGTCGAAGCGGCCGTTGCCGACGCCGTTGAACTCCATGCGCCCGTAGTAGGCGATCATCTTGCCCTTCTGCAGGAACCACTGGCTCCCCTTGAGCTCCACGCAGAAGGTGTAGGAGTTCACGTTGTCGTCGGAGGGCAGGGTGTGCGGGTCGAAGACCGTCGGGCCGCCGGGCCCGCCGATGACAGGACCAAAGTTCACAGCTTCTCCTCCGAGGCCTGCACGTACACCGCTCCCTGTCCCGACAGCTCCAGCTGGAAGGCCTCGCCCGAGCCGCGCCCCACCATGTCCCGCCAGCCGAGCGCGGTGGAGAGCTTGTTCCTGACGTCCCCGTGGTGGGCCACGTACGCCTGCGGGTCGACGTGGATCGGCCGGTTCGCGGTGATGGGGAGCTCGATGACCCCGCCGTGGGCCATGACGGCGACCGAGCCGTGCCCCTTGAGGGTGGTGGTGAACAGTCCCTGGCCGGTCACCTGACCGCGGACCATGCCCATGACACCGCCCTGCGAGCCCATGAACATCGTGCCCTGCTGGAGCGTGCCGTCGAAGGCGAGCAGCCGGTCGGCCTCGACGTACAGGGTCTCGCCGGTCAGGTTGATCACCTGGATGTGGTGGCCGCCGTGGCCGAACATCACGGTGCCGCTGCCCTCGACCGCCATCAGCGGAGTCTGCTCGTTCGCCACGCGGCGCCCGATCATGCCCATCACCCCGCCCTGACCGCCGGTCAGGCTCGGGGTGAAGGAGACGTCGCCGCGGTACGCGAGCATCGCGCCGCGCTGGCTGAACATCCTCTGCCCCGGGATCACCTGGGCCTCGACCATCTTCGAGTTGATCTCGCGGAACGGCATCAGATGTCGCCCCCGATGGTGTTGCGCTCGCTGGGCTGCACGTAGACCAGGCCCTCGCCCTCGAAGCGGATCTGGAAGGCCTCGCCCGAACCCTCGCCGATCAGGGTCCGGAAGTTGATCCCCGACTGGAAGGACTGCTGGAGGTTCCCGGTGTGCGCGATGTACGCCCCCGGGTCGACGGAGAGCGGGTACTGGGCGCTGACGCGCAGCACGACCGCCGGGCCGTCGGACATGATCGCCGCCTGCCCGGAGCCCTCGACGGTGGTGGTGAACAGGCCGTTGCCCGTCGCCCCGCCGCGCAGGCCGGTGAAGGTGGTGCCGGTGCGCAGGCCGGCGTCGGTGCACAGCAGGTTGCTGGACTCGACGTAGAGCTTCTCACCGCGCAGGTTCACCAGGTTGATCTCGCTCGCGCGGTCGGCGAAGAAGCAGGTGCCGTGCCCCTGCACTTCCATCACGGTCATCTGCTCACCCGTCAGTCGACGGGTCACCATGCCCCGGAGGCCTTCGCCGCCGCCGGTCATCTTCTTGAAGGCCATCTGACCGTCGTACGCGACCATGGAGCCGTTCTTCGCTTTCACGGCATCCCCGGTCAGGTCGACGGCGAGCACCTTGCTGCCTTGGAGTCGGAACTGAGCCACGGGATGACGTTATCGGCAGCGGGCGAAGGCGAACAGGGCCCGGTGGCCGATATCCGGCGACTGCGGCATCCCGCACACTCGGGACGCGGCCCCGCGGCGGCCCCGCCGCAAGATCGGGCAGGGCGGCTGAGAGACTGGAACGGACCCCCGGCCACCACCCCGAAGGTTCATCGTGGACATCAAGACCGCTTCCGCCCTGCACCGGCTGCGCCTCATCTCCGTACCGGAGGCGCTGTCGTTCCCGGCCCTGCTGATCTTCGGATCGGTGCTGAGCCGCATCTCCGACATCGACTACCTGATGATGCCGCTCGGCATCCTGCACGGGATCCTGTTCGTCATCTACGCGGTCTTCCTGCTGGACGTGTGGAACAAGGCGAAGTGGCCGGTCAAGAAGGTCGCCCTGTTCTTCCTGCTGGCGCTGCTGCCCTTCGGCGGCCTCTACGGCGACAAGCTCCTCAAGCGCGAGGAGGCCGACAGCGTCATGGCGGCCCGCGCCCGGCGCGAGGCGGCGAACGCGGCGTGATCGTCGCGTTCTCGGTGACCCCGCTGGGGGTCGGTGAAGAGGTCGGCGAGTACGTGGCCGACGCGGTGCGCGTCGTACGGGAGTCGGGACTGCCGAACCGCACGGACGCCATGTTCACCTCGGTCGAGGGGGAGTGGGACGAGGTGATGGACGTGGTCAAGCGCGCGGTGGCGGCCGTGGAGGAGCGGGCGCCGCGGGTCTCCCTGGTCCTCAAGGCCGACATCCGCCCCGGGGTGGTCGACGGGCTGACGTCCAAGGTGGAAACCGTGGAGCGCCACCTGGCCTAGTCCGGCCCGCCGTTCGGCCGAGCCCCGTTCGACACGCCCAGGGTTTGTCACCTTTTGTGGTGGTATAACCCTGGGCTTCGAGCACTGGAGGGGCCGTGCGGCCGGAAGGCTTCGACTACGAGACCCACAGCCGCCTCGCCGGTCCGTTCGCGGAGCCGGACCGCACCGCCACCACCGGCCCCTACCGCGTGGGTTACCGCTCCCTGCTCTCGCGCGAGCAGCTCCGCACCCGAATACGCGCCGTGCTCCTCATGGTTCTGGCTCCCGTCGCCGCGGCCGGGCTGCTGCTCTACCTCGTCTGGCCCACGCACCGGACCGTCCGCGAGGGCGGCGAGCGCTGGCTGATCCGGCTCGACGCCGCGATGCTCTGCTCGATCGCACTGATCATGCTCTTCGTGCTGATCAACGTCCTGTCGGTGGCCCACGCCACGATGGCCGCCCGCGACCCCGTACCGGTGCCGCCCCGACCCGGCACCAAGGTCGCCTTCCTGACCGCGTACGTCCCCGGCAAAGAGCCGATCGCCATGGTGCGGGCCACCCTCCTGGGGGCGGTCGCCCTGCGGCACGACGGCCCGCTCGACGTATGGCTGCTCGACGAGGGGGACGACCCCGAGGTCCGGGCCCTGTGCGCGGAGCTCGGCGTACGGCACTTCACCCGCAAGGGCGTCGCCGGCTGGAACACCCGCAAGGGCCCCCACCGCAAGCGGACCAAGCACGGCAACTACAACGCCTGGCTGGTCGCGCACGGCGACGACTACGAGTTCTTCGCCTCCGTCGACACCGACCACGTCCCGCTGCCGAACTTCCTGGAGCGGATGCTCGGCTACTTCCGCGACCCGGACATCGCCTTCGTCGTCGGCCCGCAGGTGTACGGCAACTACACCGGCGCCGTCACCAAGGCCGCCGAATCCCAGCAGTACCTCCAGGCGGCGACCTGCCGGGCCGCCTCGCTCTCCGGGTCCACCCAGTACGGGGATCCGGCGGGCTCGGCCCGCGCCTCGGCCTCGGGCGGCGCCTCCGCGGGCGCGTGCGACGGGGCGGACTCCTCGCTCCCGCAGCCCGGGGCCGCGGCGATCAGCAGCGCGAGGCCGAGCGCGGCGGCGAGGGATCTGGGGCGGGGTCGGCCTGGCATCCGGGTTCCTCGAAGGGTCGGCGCACGGAATGGCGGAATTGCAGACCGGCATATCGTGATATGACGGTCGGTAACCCCCGTCCGCGACACCGGGCGTGCCTACGTCCGGGGCGCGCTGCCCGTCGTCAGGGCGATGGCGAGCGGGGTGCGCTCGTAGAGGATCTGGTGGCCGTGCCGGGCCGAGATCAGCAGCCCCGCGCCGTGCAGGGCCTTCAGGTGCGCCGAGACCGTGGCCGGGGCGAGCCCGAGGCGGTGGGCCAGCGCGGTGGTGGAGGCCGGCTCGTCGAGGGCGCACAGCACGTCGGCCCGGCCCCGGCCCAGCAGCCGCGCGAGCGCCTGCGGGGTCGGTCCCGCCGACGCCGTCCACAGTGCGCCGATGCCGCGCGCCGGGTACACGAGCGTCGGTTGCCAGGGCGGGTCGTACCCGCCGACCACCTCCGGCCACACGAACGCGCTCGGCATCAGGAGCAGGCCCTGCCCGTCCAGGGAGCGGTCGTGGTGGGCGGGGCGGTCGATGGTGAGCGTCCCGTCGGACCAGCGGAGGTCCGGGTGGAGGCCGTCGAACAGCGCCTCCAGTCCGCCGGCCGCCAGTCGCCGCGAGTGGAAGAGGATGTCGGCCTCCAGCAGGGCCCGCAGCCGCGGCCAGTGCGGGGCGATCAGCGCGGTCCAGGCCTGCTCGTACAGATCGGCCAGCTCCCGTACCGCACGGGCCGGATCGGCGAGCATCCGCCGGCCGAGGTCGCTCTCGGCGGCGCCCGGGGTACAGACGAGGGCGCGCCGCAGGTCCTCCCGTACGGCCCGCGGATCGGCGGCCGCAGCGGACCGGACCCGCTCCAGCTCCTCCTCGAAGGTGACGGAGGGCCCGAGCGGCGGCGGGCTCAGGAAGTCCGGGTTGTGGCCGGCGCGCGGCATCAGCAGCCACAGCGGCCGCAGGTCCAGCCCGTCGGCGGCCGCGCGGATGCCCCGCAGCCAGGGCAGGTGGTACTGCTGCCGCCCCGGCCGCAGCAGGGTCCGCACCGCCTCCTGCGTCTCCCAGCGCGGCGAGACGGAGAACCGGCACCGCAGCAGGTCCCCGGCTCCGAACCGGAAATGAAAGGCCAAGGCTCCCCCCTCCAGGTCGTGCGCGGCGATTCGGCAGAGGCCGAATCACTGCGCCACCCCCACCGTAGCCCCGCAGGCTCGCCGCATGTCCACCACCGTCAACGAGGCCGCCGGCGGGTACCGGTCCGTCTTCCGGGTCCGGGAGTTCCGGCCCGTGTTCGCCGCGCACCTGCTGTCCGTCCTCGGCATCGTCGTCGCCGAGATCGCCCTGACCGTCCTCGTGTTCCGCGCCACCGGCTCGCCGCTGATGAGCGCGCTCACCTTCGCCCTCGGCTTCCTCCCCTACGCCCTCGGCGGCACCCTCCTCGCCGGGATCGCCGACCGCAGGCCCGCCCGCCGGGTCCTCGTCGGCTGCGACCTCGTCTGCGCCGCCTGCGCGGCGGCCATGGTCCTGCCCGGCACCCCCGTCGCCGCTCTGCTCGTCCTGCGCTGCGCCATGGCCTTCGTCGCGCCTCTCTTCCAGGGCACCCGCAACGCCTCCCTCGCCGACATCCTCGGCTCCGGCGACGTCTACGTCCTCGGCCGCTCCCTGATGCGGATGGTCTCCCAGAGCGCCCAGCTCATCGGCTTCGGGCTCGGCGGGCTGCTGCTCACCGTCCTCGCCCCGCGCGCCGCCATCGCGCTGACCGCCGCCGGATTCCTCTGCTCGGCCCTGCTGCTGCGCTTCGGCACGGCGGTGCGGCAGGCCCGCGCCGCCGCCGAGCGCACCTCCCCGCTCGCCGGGATGCGCGCCGTCCTCGGCGATCGCCGGCTGCGCGCCCTGACCCTGCTGTTCTGGCTGCCGCCCGTCTTCGCCATCGCCCCCGAGGCGCTGCTCGTCCCGTACGCCGACGGCATCGGAGCCGGCACCGCGGCCCTGGGAGTGATGATGTGCGCGCTGCCCGTCGGCACCATCGCGGGTGAACTGTGGGCCGGCTCGGTGCTCGGCCCGCGCGCCCGCTCCCGGCTCGTGGCCCCGCTCGCGGCCGCAGGCCTGCTGCCGCTGCTCGTGTACGCGGCCCGGCCCGGGGTGGTGGCCGTACTCGCCGCCCTGCTGCTCGCCGGGCTCGCGCACGCTTACACCCTCGGCCTCGACCAGTGGTACGTCGACGCCGTCCCCGACGGACTGCGCGGCCGGGCGATGACCCTGCTGAGCACCGGGCTGATGACCCTCCAGGGCGTCGGCATGGCCCTGGCCGGGCTGGCCGCCGAGTTCCTGCCGGTGCACGCGGTCGTAGCGGGCGCGGGCGTGCTCGGCACGGCGGTGGTCCTGCTCCTCCTCGCCGAACTGCGGTCCGCGGGCCCGCGGGACGGCCGACCGAAGAATGAGACGGGGCCCGCCGCCAAATGACCGCCCGGTAGGGTCGGGTGCGTGTCCAAGCCGCTCAGCCTCCCCTTCGACCCCATCGCCCGCGCCGACGAGCTCTGGCAGCGCCGCTGGGGACCTGTGCCCTCGATGGCCGCCATCACCTCGATCATGCGCGCGCACCAGATCCTGCTCGGCGAGGTCGACGCGGTGGTCAAGCCGTACGGGCTGACCTTCGCGCGGTACGAGGCGCTGGTGCTGCTCACCTTCTCCAAGGCCGGCGAGCTGCCGATGTCGAAGATCGGCGAGCGGCTGATGGTCCACCCGACGTCGGTGACGAACACGGTGGACCGCCTGGTGCGCTCCGGGCTCGTGGCCAAGCGGCCGAACCCGAACGACGGCCGCGGCACGCTCGCGTCCATCACGGACAAGGGCCGCGAGGTCGTCGAGGCGGCGACGACCGACCTGATGGCGGTCGACTTCGGGCTCCGCGCGTACGACGCCGAGGAATGCCAGGAGATCTTCGCGCTCCTGAGGCCCCTGAGGGTCGCCGCCGCGGACTTCGAGGAGTAGGCCGGCGGTCGCGGGGCCCCCGTCAAGATCGAGCAAAACGGACGGTTAGGCTCATCGGCATGAAGAAGAGCGTGCTGACCCGCTACCGGGTCATGGCCTATCTGACCGCGGTCATGCTGTTGATCCTCTGCACCTGCATGGTTTTCAAGTACGGCTTCGACACCGGCGCCGACCTGACCCTCGCGGTCTCGCAGGTGCACGGCGTGCTGTTCATGATCTACCTGGTGTTCGCCTTCGACCTCGGGTCCAAGGCCCGCTGGCCGTTCCCGAAGCTGCTGTGGGTGCTGGTCTCCGGCACGATCCCGCTGGCCGCCTTCTTCGTCGAGCGCAAGGTCCGCGCCGAGGTCGAGCCGCTCGTCGAGGGCGATCTGGCCACCGCCGACGCCTAGCGGTGTCTTGGAGCGCGACTCGCGCACCGGTACCCCGGAGATACTCTCCGGGGTTTCCCATCGACATTTACTAGGACGTCCTAGTAAATTCATGGGTATGGACGCTGACGCCATCGAGGAGGGCCGCCGCCGCTGGCAGGCCCGCTATGACAAGGCCCGCAAGCGCGAGGCCGATTTCACCACGCTCTCCGGGGATGACGTCGAACCCGTCTACGGGCCCCGCCCCGGCGACGCGTACGAGGGATTCGAGCGCATCGGCTGGCCGGGGGAGTATCCGTACACCCGCGGCCTGCACGCCACCGGTTACCGCGGCCGGACCTGGACCATCCGCCAGTTCGCGGGCTTCGGCAATGCCGAGCAGACCAACGAGCGCTACAAGATGATCCTGGCCGCCGGCGGCGGCGGGCTCTCCGTGGCCTTCGACATGCCGACCCTCATGGGGCGCGACTCCGACGACCCGCGCGCGCTGGGCGAGGTCGGCCACTGCGGGGTCGCCATAGACTCCGCCGCCGACATGGAGGTCCTCTTCCAGGACATCCCGCTGGGCGACGTGACCACCTCGATGACGATCTCGGGCCCGGCCGTGCCCGCCTTCTGCATGTACCTGGTCGCCGCCGAACGGCAGGGCGTGGACCCGGCCGTGCTCAACGGCACGCTGCAGACGGACATCTTCAAGGAGTACATCGCCCAGAAGGAGTGGCTCTTCGAACCGGAGCCGCACCTGCGCCTCATCGGCGACCTCATGGAGTACTGCGCGAAGGGCATCCCGGCGTACAAGCCGCTGTCCGTCTCCGGCTACCACATCCGCGAGGCCGGGGCGACGGCCGCGCAGGAGCTCGCGTACACCCTCGCCGACGGCTTCGGGTACGTGGAGCTGGGCCTGTCCCGCGGTCTTGACGTGGACCACTTCGCGTCCGGCCTCTCCTTCTTCTTCGACGCGCACCTCGACTTCTTCGAGGAGATCGCCAAGTTCCGCGCCGCCCGCCGGATCTGGGCACGCTGGATGAAGGAGGTGTACGCGGCGCAGAGCGAGAAGTCGATGTGGCTGCGCTTCCACACCCAGACGGCCGGCGTCTCGCTGACCGCACAGCAGCCGTACAACAACGTCGTACGCACCGCCGTCGAGGCCCTCGCGGCCGTTCTCGGCGGCACCAACTCGCTGCACACCAACGCCCTCGACGAGACCCTCGCGCTGCCGAGCGAGCAGGCGGCCGAGATCGCCCTGCGCACGCAGCAGGTGCTGATGGAGGAGACCGGGGTGGCCAACGTGGCCGACCCGCTGGGCGGTTCCTGGTACGTGGAGCAGCTCACCGACCGCATCGAGGCCGACGCCGAGAAGATCTTCGACCAGATCAAGGAGCGCGGTCTGCGCGCCCACCCGGAAGGGCAGCACCCGATCGGGCCGATCACCTCGGGCATCCTGCGCGGCATCGAGGACGGCTGGTTCACCGGGGAGATCGCCGAGTCGGCGTTCCAGTACCAGCGCTCCCTGGAGAAGGGCGACAAGCGGGTCGTCGGCGTCAACGTGCACCACGGGTCGGTGACCGGGGACCTGGAGATCCTGCGCGTCAGCCACGAGGTGGAGCGCGTACAGGTGGAGCACCTGGCGGCGCGCAAGGCGCGGCGCGACGACGCGAAGGTGAAGTCCTCGCTGGACGCGATGCTGGCCGCCGCCCGCGACGGGTCGAACATGATTCCGGCGATGCTGGACGCGGTGCGCGCCGAGGCCACGCTCGGGGAGATCTGCAACGTGCTGCGGGACGAGTGGGGCACCTACACGGAGCCGCCGGGCTTCTGATCCCCTTCCGAGCGGTGGAAGGCCGGTCGTGGGCGCCCCTCAGGGGGTGCCGGCGCCCGGCCTTCGCCGTTTCGCGGCGGGGCCGCGGGTCAGGCGTGCGCCGGGCCCCGGAGGCCGTGCATCAGGAGGGCCGTGAAGGTGGCCACCCAGAGCTCGTCCACCGGCTCGGAGCTGACCAGCGCCCGGTGCACCACCGTCCCCGCGATCACGTCGAAGATCAGGTCCGTGGTGCGGCAGGCGAGCTCCTCGTCCTCCTCGTACGGGAGTTCGCCGCGGGCCTGGGCCCGTTCGCGACCCAGTACGACGAGACGTTTCTGCCGGTCCACGATCGCCGACCGGATCCGGTCGCGCAGCGCCTCGTCCCGGGTGGACTCGGCGACGACCGCCATCAGGGCCGTACGGGCCTCCGGCCGCCGCAGCAGCGCCGCGAACTGGAGGACCACGTCCTCTATGTCGGCTTCGAGGGAGCCCCGGTCGGGGAGTTCGAGTGAGTCGAAGAGCACCGCGACGGCGTCCACGACCAGCTCGTTCTTGCCCGCCCAGCGGCGGTAGAGGGTGGTCTTGGCGACCCCGGCCCGGGTCGAGACGTCGCCCATCGTCAGCTTCGACCAGCCCAGCTCGACCAGCGCGTCCCGCGTCGCGGCGAGGATCGCGGCGTCCGCGGCGGCGCTGCGGGGGCGTCCGGTGCGTCCGGTCGGGGAGCTGGCGTTGCGCATGGCCGAGACCATACCCGTCGGTAGCCAAAGCGGCGGGCCCCGAAATGCTGTGGTTCAGATCACGGGGCGCGAAGGGGCGCGGGGAGTTACGCTACGGCTCGTAGCGTAAGAGCGACGACCACGCGAAGAGCTACCGGCGCCAGGTGGGGACCCGGCGCCAACAACGCACCACCGAGGGTACTCAAGAAGGCATTTCGGCCGATCTTTTTCGTCCGCGCGCGCACACGGGGGAGGATGTACGCATGCAGCCCAGAAACATGTCCATGAGCGGCGTCGTCGACCTCGCCGCTGTGAAGGCGGCCGGCGAGGCCAAGGCGAAGGCCGAGCAGGCCCGTGCCGAAGCGGCCCGGCAGGTCGCCCAGGGCGGCGCGCCCGCGTCCGCCGGTGCCGTGCCGCCGTCCGCGCTCGTGATCGACGTCGACGAGGCCGGCTTCGAACGCGACGTCCTCCAGCTCTCCGCCGAGGTCCCGGTCATCCTGGACTTCTGGGCCGAGTGGTGCGAGCCGTGCAAGCAGCTCAGCCCGCTGCTGGAGCGCCTGACCGTGGAGGCGAACGGCCGCCTCCTGCTGGCCAAGGTCGACGTCGACTCCAACCAGATGCTGATGCAGCAGTTCGGCATCCAGGGCATTCCGGCCGTGTTCGCCGTCGTCGCGGGCCAGGTGCTGCCGCTGTTCCAGGGCGTGGCGCCCGAGCAGGAGATCCGCGCGACCCTCGCCCAGCTGGTCCAGGTCGCCGAGGAGCGCTTCGGGATCATCGGCATCGAGGTGGACCCGAGCGCCGAGGGCGGCCCCGCGGGCGCCCCGGCCGCCGATGAGGCGCAGGTCCCGGCGGGACCGCACGACGCGCTGCTGGAAGCGGCCGTCGTCGCGCTCGACGCCGGTGACCTGGGCGGCGCGGTGCAGGCGTACAAGAACGTACTGGCGGACGACCCGGCCAACACCGAGGCCGCGCTGGGCCTGGCCCAGGCCGAGCTGCTCACCCGGGTGAAGGACATGAACCCGCAGGCGGTGCGCGCGGCGGCGGCCGAGGATCCGAAGGACCCGGCGGCCCAGATCGCCGCGGCGGACCTGGACCTGGTCGGCGGTCACGTGGAGGACGCCTTCGGGCGCCTGGTGGACACGGTCCGGGTCACGGCGGGTGCGGACCGGGACGCGGTACGGGTCCGGCTGCTCGAGCTGTTCGAGGTCATCGGGGCGGACGACCCCCGGGTGGGGGCGGCCCGTACGGCGCTCGCGAGGGTGCTGTTCTAGGAGCTCGGCCCGCGGTGTCCGGGAGATCGGCGGAGTACCGACGATTTATTGACACATAGCCAAACAGCAGCCGCACTTTGCCAAAACTTGGCAATTGCGGCTGCTGTTACTCGCAGTAAGTGGAACCCCGTGAACTGTCCGGTGTGTTCGTAAATCCACCACTGTGTCGTGGCCCTTGGTGACACCCAGCGTCGTCACCCGATGGCGCCGGGTCGACCCCTGGTTATCTTGCCGTTACCCGCCAGTAACGAACCCCCTTGTGCCCCGGCCTGGAATGGACCACGATCGGCGACGCTCGGTCCTTCCCGCAGTCCCGCTCGTCGGAGCCGCGGCGTAGGGTCCCCACCGGGCCGGCCGGTGCCAGGGGCGCCGGCTGCTGGACAGGGGGGTCTTCGCCTCACCGGCGGAGCCTGTCCTCCTGGTTGCGTGAACGCGTGACCCAGTGGTTGTCGCTCGGGGGTGAACGCCGGTGTGTCGGACGCGGCTCTGCCGCGGCTCGGCCGCCTGCGCTTCTTCCCGAGGACGTAGCACTTCTCCCATCCCAGGACGGGTACGGCCCGGACCGGAGATGTACGTCCGAGAAGGAGGAACGAATAATGAGTTCTCAGGTTCGTGGCGGGACCAGATGGAAGCGCTTCGCGCTCGTCATGGTGCCGAGCATCGCGGCCACCGCCGCGGTCGGTGTGGGTCTGGCGCAGGGTGCCCTCGCGGCGTCCTTCAGCGTCTCCGGCCAGGACTTCAAGGTCTCGGCCGACAAGCTCGACGGTGACGACCTGCTCCAGTACGGCAGCGTCGCCAAGGGCAAGGGTCTGGACGGCAAGGACGCGGCGCACCCGGTCACCATCTCCGGGTTCCGTCACGCCGAGATCACCAACATGTGCCAGTCGCTGGTGACCCCGATTCCCGGCCTCGGCAACATCACGATGCAGCTGCGGACGGGCAACAAGGGCAAGCCGGCCGTCGCGGACAACATCTACCTGGATGTCGCCGAGCTCGACACCGACGCCACGTTCACCGACCTGGACATCGGTGTCGCGGTCGGCGCGGCGAAGGACGACACGCACCCCACCGCGCCGCAGGCCGGCACGGTGGCGAACGGCTCGCTGTTCTCCCAGCGCGCCAAGAAGGCCGTGCTGACGAACGTGCGTCAGAAGGCGTGGGCGACGACGGCGGGTACCTTCACGCTGCCCGACCTCAAGCTGCGCCTGCTCAGCGGCGACCAGCCGTGCTACCAGGACGAGAAGTAGTCCGTCCCGGGGCGTGACCGGTGGAGGCGGGTGGCGGCCTTGGCCGCCGCCCGTCCCGCCGGGCTTCCCCCAGATCTCCGTACCACCGTTTCCAGGGAGCTGTTGTCCATGAACCCCCAGGCCCCGGTTCGCGCCGCAGACGACGCATGGCTCACCGCGGTGTACCACCGCTTCCACGCCTGGAGTGGCGGCCGGCCCTTCTGGGCGGGTCTCTTCACTCTCATCGGGGGCATTCCCATCGCGTACTTCCCGTACGCGGACCTCCGGCTGGGCAACGTCACCATCGCCATGGCGACGACCGCGGGCGCGGGCTCGCTGATCATCGGTGTCCTGCTGATCACGCTCGGCCTGGCCCTCTGGTTCCAGCAGGGCATCCGGGTCTTCGCCGGTGTGGCGTCGATCCTGCTCGCGCTGGTCTCCCTGCCGGTGTCCAACCTGGGCGGCTTCTTCCTCGGCTTCCTGTTCGCCCTGATCGGCGGAGCCCTCGCGCTCTCGTGGTCGCCGGGCAAGCCGCAGGACGCGGCGCCGGCCAAGACGGAGGAGTTCGCGGACGGCCCCCTGGGAGTGCCCGGCCCCCGCGAGACGGAAACGGCTTACGCGACCGAGACGACTGCCCACGCCGATGGCGGGAGGAACAGTGCGGGGTGACGAGACGCAGCGGGACGTGACCCCGAGCGCAGAGTCCCGTGAACGAAGGGGTCCGCGGCACGCGGCGCCCCGGAAGTCGCTGCTGAACAAGATCCAGATACCCGTCGGCAAGACGATGGCGCTGGCGGCCATGCCGACCGCGGTCTTCGTCGGGATGGGCATGGCGCCGAAGCTGGCGCTCGCCGACGAGGAGATTCCCTTCGCGCCCGGCCCGTGCGTCACGCGGTCCGACGAACCCGCGGAGTCGGCCTCTCCGAGCCCGTCGACGTCCACGTCGCCCTCGCCGAACTCGTCGCCCTCCGCGAGCCCCTCTCCGGGTGCGTCGAAGGCCGCGAAGCCCGGCGCCACCCCCTCGGCCCCGAAGCCGTCCGCCAGCAAGTCGGCGGAGAGCACCGCGTCGAAGCAGACGGCCCCCTCGGCCCCTGCCGGGCCGGCCGCCACCGCGTCCCCGTCCGAGACCCCGAACCCGCTGGACCCCCTGGGCATCGGCGACAAGGTCAAGGGCATCGTCGACGGGATCACCACCCCGATCCTGGGCGCGCACCCCTCGGCCACCCCGACGCCGACGCCCACGCCGACCAAGTCCGCCCCGACGGCGCCCGCTCCGACGAAGCCCGCCCCGGGCCCGGCCCCGGACCCGGCCGCGGACGCGATCCGCGACGCCGCGAAGAAGGCCGGCGTCGACGTCAAGGAGCTGTCCGAGGACGTCAAGGACACCGCGAAGACGCCGAAGGACGAGACGGGCAAGAAGGCCGACGAGGACAAGGACAAGTCCGACGAGGCGAAGGACGCGGACGGGAAGCAACCCTTCCCCTGCCCGACGTACGACGCCAAGGCGCTGGCCGACGCCGAGCTGGAGCCGGGCATCCCGCTCCTGCCGGACGAGCCCTGGTACCTCGACAGCTCGCTGCTGACCCTCTACGGCCTCGATTACCACGGCATCGTCGAGGTGAAGACGGCAGGCGGCAAGACGAAGAAGGTCCTGAAGTTCACGGCGGACTCGCTGGACATCAAGGACCTCTACCAGACGGTCGGCAAGAGCGGGAACGTCGCCCACCTGAAGTCCCGCCCGGGCTCCACCTCCAAGATCCGCGGCGGCACGGTGACGATGTACACCGAGAGCCTCAAGGGGAACCTCTTCGGCCTGATCCCGATCGAGTTCACCCCGAACAGCCCGCCGCCCCTGAACGTCCCGTTCGCGTTCTTCTCGAACGTCAAGGTCGTCCAGGCCGGCCAGTTCGGCGGCACCCTCACGGTCCCGGGCCTCCACAACTACGTCGGCCCGCCCGAGTAGTCCCGTACGGCCCCGCGTACGGCGTCCCGCGCCGCGCGCAACGCACCGAGGGCGGCACCCCGGTCCCTGTCAGGGATTCGGGGTGCCGCCCTCGGTCTCTGTGCGGCGAAGGTGCGGCCGGGGTCAGGCCGGGGACTGGCCGCCCAGGTGGTGGACGCGGACCATGTTGGTCGTGCCCGGGACGCCGGGGGGCGAGCCGGCGGTGATGACCATGGTGTCGCCGGCGTTGTGGCGGCCCAGCTTCAGCAGCTCGCCGTCCACCAGGTCGACCATCGCGTCGGTGGTGTCCACGTGCGGGACGATGTAGGACTCGACGCCCCAGCTCAGCGTGAGCTGGTTGCGGGTGTTGACGTCGGTGGTGAAGGCCAGGATCGGCTGGGTCACGCGGTAGCGCGACAGCCGGCGGGCGGTGTCACCGGACTGCGTGAAGGCGATGAGCGCCTTGCCGTCGAGGAAGTCCGCGATCTCGCAGGCCGCGCGGGCGACGGAGCCGCCCTGGGTGCGGGGCTTCTTGCCCGGGACCAGCGGCTGGAGGCCCTTGGAGAGGAGCTCCTCCTCGGCCGCCGTGACGATCTTCGACATCGTCTTGACCGTCTCGATCGGGTACGCGCCGACCGAGGACTCGGCCGACAGCATGACCGCGTCCGCGCCGTCGAGGATCGCGTTGGCGACGTCGGACGCCTCCGCGCGCGTCGGGCGGGAGTTGGTGATCATCGACTCCATCATCTGGGTCGCGACGATCACCGGCTTGGCGTTGCGGCGGCACATCTCGATGAGCCGCTTCTGGACCATCGGGACCTTCTCGAGCGGGTACTCGACGGCCAGGTCGCCACGGGCCACCATGACCGCGTCGAAGGCGTCGACCACGGCCGCCATGTTCTCGACGGCCTGCGGCTTCTCGACCTTGGCGATGACGGGGACCCGGCGGCCCACCTCGTCCATGACCTTGTGGACGTCCTTGACGTCGTCGGCGTCGCGGACGAAGGACAGGGCGACCATGTCGCAGCCCATCCGCAGGGCGAAGCGGAGGTCGTCGACGTCCTTCTCCGACAGTGCGGGGACGTTCACGGCGGCACCCGGCAGGTTGATGCCCTTGTGGTCCGAGATGACACCGCCCTCGATGACGATGGTCTTGACCCGCGGGCCCTCGACCTCGGTCACCCGCAGCTCGACGTTGCCGTCGTTGATCAGGATCTGGTCACCCTTGGCGACGTCGCCCGGCAGGCCCTTGTAGGTGGTGCCGCAGATGGACTTGTCGCCCGGGACGTCCTCGGTGGTGATGGTGAACTCGTCACCGCGCACCAGCTCGACGGGGCCCTCGGCGAAGGTCTCGAGACGGATCTTGGGGCCTTGGAGGTCGGCGAGGACGCCGACCGCGCGCCCGGTGTCCTCGGAGACCTTCCGGACGCGGTCGTACCGCTCCTGGTGTTCTGCCTGGGACCCGTGGCTGAAGTTGAATCGGGCCACGTTCATACCTGCCTCGATGAGCGCTTTCAGCTGCTCATACGAGTCGACGGCGGGGCCCAGCGTGCAGACGATTTTGGAACGGCGCATGACTGGATCCTATCGGTTTGTTTCGTAGCGGAATATTCCGTCTGGTGGAAAGTCCAAGTGACTATCGAGTAACCAGCGCGTACGCCTGGGTGGCGATCTCCAGTTCCTCATCCGTCGGGACCACGGCCACCGCCACCCGCGCGGAGTCCGGCGACACCAGCCGCGGCTGCGAAGAGCGCACGGCGTTGGCCTCCGGGTCCAGCACGAGCCCCAGCTCCGCGAGGCCCTCGACGGCAGCTTCGCGGACCTGGTGCGCGTTCTCGCCGACCCCCGCCGTGAACGCCACCGCGTCCACCCGGCCGAGCACCGCCGAGTAGGCGCCGATGTACTTCTTCAGGCGGTGGACGTACGCCGCGAAGGCGAGCCGCGCCGACTCCTCGCCCTCGCCCGCCCGCCGCAGCACCTCGCGCATGTCGTTGTCGCCGCACAGGCCCAGCAGACCGCTCTTCTTGTTCAGGAGCGAATCGATCTCATCCACCGAGAAGCCCCCCACCCGCGCCAGGTGGAAGACGACCGCCGGATCCAGGTCCCCCGAACGGGTGCCCATGACCAGACCCTCCAGCGGGGTCAGGCCCATCGACGTCTCCACGCACACCCCGCCGCGGACCGCCGAGGCCGAGGCCCCGTTGCCCAGGTGCAGCACGATCACGTTCACGTCCTCGGACGGCCGGCCGAGGAGGGCGGCCGTCGCCCGCGAGACGTACGCGTGGGAGGTGCCGTGGAACCCGTACCGCCGGATGGCGTACTTGTCCGCCGTCGCGGCGTCGATCGCGTACCGGGCCACGTACTCGGGCATCGTGGAGTGGAAGGCCGTGTCGAAGACCGCAACCTGCGGGATGTCCGCGCGCAGCGCGCGTGCCACCTCGATGCCGGTCACGTTCGCCGGGTTGTGCAGCGGGGCGAGCGGGATCAGGCTCCGGATCTCCGCCAGCACCTCGTCGTCGATCACCGTCGGCTGCGTGAACCGGGTCCCGCCGTGCACCACCCGGTGCCCGACGGCCGCCAGTTCGGGGGAGTCCAGGCCCAGCCCGTCGGCGGCGAGCTCCGCCGCGACGGTCCGGAGCGCGGCCTCGTGGTCCGCGATCGCGCCGAGCCGCTCGCGCTTGCCGCCGCCTGCGCCCGGGCCGGTGAGCGGCTCGTGCGCGAGGCGTGAGGTCTCTTCCCCGATCCGTTCCACCAGGCCGACGGCGAGGCGGGTGGAGTCCGCCATGTCGAGCAGCTGGTACTTCACCGACGAGGAGCCGGAGTTGAGGACGAGTACGCGCGATGCGGTGGTCACGATGGGCGTCTTTCCTTGTCGCGGGAAGGGGAAGGGGAAGGGCGGGGGAGGGATCAGGCGGTGGGTGCCTGCGCGGGCTGCGCGCCCTGCGCCTGGATCGCGGTGATCGCCACGGTCGTGACGATGTCCTGCACCAGCGCGCCGCGCGAGAGGTCGTTGACCGGCTTGCGCAGACCCTGCAGCACCGGGCCGACGGCGACGGCGCCCGCCGAGCGCTGCACGGCCTTGTACGTGTTGTTGCCCGTGTTGAGGTCGGGGAAGATCAGCACGCTCGCGCGGCCGGCCACCTCCGACCCGGGCAGCTTGGTCGCGGCGACCGAGGGCTCGACGGCGGCGTCGTACTGGATAGGGCCCTCGATCAGCAGATCGGGGCGCTGCGCGCGGACGATCTCGGTGGCCTTGCGGACCTTGTCGACGTCCGCGCCGCTGCCCGAGGTGCCGGTCGAGTACGAGAGCATCGCGATCCGCGGCTCGACCCCGAAGGCGGCCGCGGTCGCCGCCGACTGGACGGCGATGTCGGCGAGCTGCTCGGCGCCCGGGTCCGGGTTGACCGCGCAGTCCCCGTAGACGAGGACCTGGTCGGCGAGGCACATGAAGAAGACCGAGGAGACGATCGAGGCGTCGGGCTTCGTCTTGATGATCTCGAAGGCGGGCCGGATGGTCGCGGCGGTGGAGTGCACCGAGCCCGAGACCATGCCGTCGGCGAGCCCCTCCTGGACCATCAGGGTGCCGAAGTAGTTCACGTCGGTGACCACGTCGAGGGCCAGCTCCACGGTCATGCCCTTGTGGGCGCGGGCCTGCGCGTAGTACTCGGCGAAACGTTCCCGCAGGGGGGAGGTCGCCGGGTCGATGAGCTGCGCGGCGGAGATGTCGACGCCCAGGTCGGCGGCCTTCTTCAGGATCGCCTGCTCCTCGCCCAGCAGGGTCAGGTCGCAGACCCCGCGGCGCAGCACCACGTCCGCGGCGCGCAGCACGCGCTCCTCGCCGCCCTCGGGCAGCACCACGCGGCGGCGCTCGGCGCGGGCCCGCTCCAGCAGCTCGTGCTCGAACATCATCGGCGTGACCCGCTCGGAGCGGGCCACCGACAGCAGCCCGCGCAGCTCGGCGGTGTCCACGTGCCGCTCGAACAGGCCGAGCGCCGTCTCCAGCTTGCGCGGGGTCGCGGAGTTCAACCGGCTCTGCAGCGAGAACAGTTCGGCCGCCGTCGGGAAGCTGTTGCCGGCCACCGAGACCACGGGCGTGCCCGGCGCCAGCTTCGAGGCCAGGGTCAGGATGTCCGGGCCCGGACGCTCGTTCAGGGTCAGCAGCACGCCGGCGATCGGCGGGGTGCCCGAGGCGTGCGCGGCCAGCGCCCCGATGACCAGGTCGGCGCGGTCCCCGGGGGTGACGACCAGGCAGCCGGGGGTCAGGGCGTTCAGGAAGTTCGGCAGCATGGCGCCGCCGAAGACGAAGTCCACCGCGTCGCGGGCCAGCCCGGCGTCGTCCCCGAGGAGCACCTCGGCGCCGAGCGCCCGGGTGATCTGGGCGACGGTCGGGGCGGAGAGCGACTTGTCGTCCGGCAGCACGTAGCAGGGCACGGGCAGGCGGGCGGCCAGCCGCTCCGCTATGCCGTCCCGGTCCTCGGCGGCCACCCGGTTCACCATCATCGCGACGACGTGGCAGCCGAGGCTCTCGTACGCGCGGAAGGCGTTGCGGGCCTCGGCGCCCACGGCCTCGGCGGGGTGCCTGGTGCCGCCGACGACGGGCACCACGACGGCCCCCAGTTCGTTGGCGAGGCGGGCGTTGAGCGCCAGCTCGTCGGGGAGGTTCGTATCGGCGTAGTCGGTGCCGAGGACGAGCATGACCTCGTAGTCGCGGGCCACCCGGTGATAGCGGTCCACCAGTCGGGACACGAGCTCGTCGGTGCCCTTCTCGGCCAGGATGGCGGAGGCCTCGTCATACTCCATGCCGTAGGCCGCCCGGGCGTCCTGGTCGATCCGGTAGCGGGCCTTCAGGAGGTCGAAGAGCCGGTCCGGTCCGTCGTGGAGCAACGGCCGGTAGACGCCGACCCGAGCCGTCTGGCGGGTCAGCAGCTCCATGATCCCCAGCTCGACGACCTGGCGGCCGTCCCCCCGCTCGATACCGGTCACGTACACGCTGCGCGTCACGCGTGGTCTCCGTCCCATCGTGTGGATGTCGTGGATGTAGGGGAAGTGGTGGATTTTTCCCCGTTAGGGTGGGCCTGACCTCTTGACAATACCTCGGCGGGCAGATAGGGCGCCCGCCGGGAAAGGCCTGTCCGGAGGGGTCGAAAGGCCTGGTGGCCGGAGCGGCGCGGAACGCGCCGCACCCCCGGCCCGTGGAACAATCGGACACGCTTCACCATGACGAACACGACGCCCTTCAGATGTACGGCTGTCCGCCCGCACGCGAACGGCCCGGTACGACCAGGAGCAGGAGACACAGCACGATGCGTATCGGAGTTCTCACCGCAGGCGGCGACTGCCCGGGCCTGAACGCTGTCATCCGTTCGGTCGTACACCGCGCCCTGGTCGGCCACGGCGACGAAGTCATCGGCTTCGAGGACGGCTTCAAGGGCCTCCTGGACGGCCACCACCGCCCCCTCGACATCAACGAGGTCAGCGGCATCCTGGCCCGCGGCGGCACGATCCTCGGCTCGGCCCGCATGGAGCGCGCGCGGCTGCACGAAGCCGCCGAGAACGCCCGGGAATTGGCCACGCGCTACGGCATCGACGCGCTCATCCCGATCGGCGGCGAGGGCACCCTGACCGCCGCGCGGATGCTGTCGGACGCCGGGATGCCGGTCGTCGGCGTGCCGAAGACCATCGACAACGACATCTCCTCCACCGACCGCACCTTCGGCTTCGACACCGCCGTCATGGTCGCCACCGAGGCCATCGACCGCCTCAAGACCACCGCCGAATCGCACCAGCGCGTGATGGTCGTCGAGGTCATGGGCCGCCACGCCGGCTGGATCGCCCTGGAGTCCGGCATGGCCGGCGGCGCCCACGGGATCTGCCTGCCGGAGCGCCCCTTCGAGGTGGACGCCCTGGTGAAGATGGTGGAGGAACGTTTCTCCCGCGGGAAGAAGTTCGCCGTCATCTGCGTCGCCGAGGGCGCGCACCCGGCCGAGGGCTCCATGCCGTACGAGAAGGGCGCCATCGACCAGTACGGCCACGAGCGCTTCGCCGGCATCGGCAACCGCCTGGCCGTCGAGCTGGAGCACCGCCTCGGCAAGGAGGCCCGCCCGGTCATCCTCGGCCACGTCCAGCGCGGCGGCACCCCCACCGCCTACGACCGCGTCCTGGCCACCCGCTTCGGCTGGCACGCGGTGGAGGCCGTCCACCGCGGCGACTTCGGCAACATGACCGCCCTGCGCGGCACCGACATCGTGATGGCCCCCCTGGCCCAGGCGGTCACGGAACTGAAGACGGTCCCCGAGGCCCGCATGTACGAGGCCGAATCGGTCTTCTGACCCATCCGCCCCCGGGCCCTGCGCCCCGCCCGGACGGGACCTCCGGCCCGAATCGCGCAGACGAACGGCCCCGATCACGTCCACGGCGGGACGGGGCCGGGGCCGGTCGCGCACGCGGCGGTCCGCGCGGTTCCCGCGGTCCGCGGGAACGGGCGAGACCCGAAAGGGGCGATCTAGCGGGGGCCGGGGCCGGAGGCGTAGGACCAGAAGTGGGTCACTATGTCGGCCAGGAACTGGCGGCCCGCGTCGCCCGTGCCGGCCTCGCCCGAAGCGCCGCCCCAGCTCAGGGTGGCCACCATCTTCGACTGGTAGTCCCCGTGCAGCCGCTCCAGGACCGGCTCCAGGTGCTGCTTCGGCACCGGCAGCAGCTTGGCCAGCGGCTTCACGTACGCCTGCCAGCGCGTGGTCACCGCATTGCGCAGCAGCTCCGCGAGCTCGTCCTGCTTGCCCGTCGCCGCCACGAACTGGGCCAGCGACAGCCCGAGCACCTGCGCCAGGGCCACGGACTGCCGTTCGTTGCCCTTCCAGCGCCCGGTGTCCTCCATCTTCTGGTACGCGGCCGTCTCCAGCCCGATCCGCCGGGCCAGCTCGTCCGCGGCCATGCCGCGGGCCATCCGGTGCTCCCGCAGGGTCACGGGCTCGGAGAGCAGCTCGCCGGGGGCGCACCACAGGACGCCGGCCAGCGCCGTGAGCTCGGCGGAACTCGGCGATATCTCACCGCGCTCCCAGGCCATCACGGTCTCGGGCTCGACGATCAGTCCGTACTGGGCGCGCAGGCCATAGGCGACATGACCGGGAGCCATGCCCAGGGCTGCGCGGAGGCGACGCGCGGCGGGGGCATTGAAGGGAGGGCTGGAGTGCACAGGGCACACCGTAGGAGTGCCCAAGGGGTGGCGACTACAGACCGTTCAAACAAGCCCAGAACTCGTAGGAACGTCCTATGGAGTTCAACGCCATGGGCGAGTTTCCCGGCGACCGTCCGGTAATCGGAACGGTGCTAGATCCATTTGCCAGCCTACGGTTCCGGCCGACCGCGCGAAACCCCTGCGCACGATGTTCACGGATCATCCGCACCCCCTCCTGAACCGGAGTCCGGCCCCGAGCGTGATCCATGTCGGGGCCCTCGCATACGGGGGTGGCGAGGGCCCCGCCCCTCACCCCGAACCGCTCTTTGCCTTGACGTCGGCGTCAAGGATTACGGTCGGGGCATGCGAATCGGCGAACTGGCGGAGCGGGCCGGGACCAGCACGCGGACCCTGCGGTACTACGAGTCGCGCGGCCTGCTGCCCGCGCGCCGCACCGGCAACGGCTACCGCACGTACGACGAGGACGACCTGCGGCTGCTGCGCCAGATCCGCATGCTCCAGGACTTCGGCTTCGAGCTGGAGGAGACCCGCCCGTTCGTCGACTGCCTGCGCGCCGGCCACCCGGCCGGGGACTCCTGTCCCGCGTCCCTGGCCGTCTACCGGCGCAAGCTCGCCGAGCTCGACGGGCTGATCGGCCAGCTCGCCGACGTACGGGAGCAGGTCGCGCGGCAGCTCGCCGCCGCCGAGGACGCCGCCGGAGAGGCGGCGTCGCCGCGCTGTGAAATGACCGGACCGTAGAAGAGGGGAACCACATGATCCACGCCAAGGGTGTCGCCGAGGTGACCGACGCGGACTTCGAGACGGAGGTGCTCGCCGAGCGCGGGAGGCCCGTCCTCGTGGAGTTCACCGCCGACTGGTGCGGCCCGTGCCGGCAGCTCGCGCCCGTGCTCTCCGCCGTCGCCGCCGAGGAGGCCGACCGCCTCAAGGTCGTGCAGATCGACGCGGACGGCAACCCCGCCACCGTCGTCCGGTACGGGGTGCTGTCCATGCCGACCCTGCTCGTCTTCCGTGACGGCGAGCCCGTGAAGCAGATGGTCGGGGCCCGCGCCAAGCGCAAGCTCCTTCAGGAGCTCGAGGAGGTCACCGGCGCGGGCGCCGTCACGGCCTGAGCCAGACCGTCGCCAGTGGCGGGAGCGTCATGCGCAGGCTCGCCGGCCGGCCCTGCGCGGGCACGGGCTCGGGCCGCAGCGGCTGCAGATGGCGCACGCCGCTGCCGCCGTACTGCTCCAGGTCCGTGTTCAGGACCTCCCGCCACCACGGCACCTCCTCCGGCACGCCGATCCGGTAGCCGTGCCGCACCACCGGCGAGAAGTTCGACACGCACAGCAGCTGCGAACCGTCCTGGGCGTACCGCAGGAACGCGAAGACGTTGTCCTCCGCCGCGTCCGCTTCCACCCACGCGAAGCCCTCCGGCACGGAGTCCCGCTCCCACAGGGCGGGCGCCGCCGTGTACGTGCGGTTCAGGTCGCGCACGAGGTCGCGTACGCCCCGGTGGTCGGCGGCCGCCGCGTACGAGGAGTCCAGCAGCCACCAGTCCGGCCCGTACGTCTCCGACCACTCCGAGCCCTGGGCGAACTCCTGCCCCATGAACAGCAGTTGCTTGCCGGGGTGGGCCCACATGAAGCCCAGGTACGCGCGGTGTATGGCCCGCTGCTGCCACCAGTCCCCGGGCATCTTCGACACCAGTGAGCCCTTTCCGTGCACCACCTCGTCGTGCGAGATCGGCAGCACGTAGTTCTCGCTGTACGCGTAGATCATCCCGAACGTCATGTCGTGGTGGTGGTACTTGCGGTGCACCGAATCCTTCGACGCGTAGCGCAGGGTGTCGTGCATCCAGCCCATGTTCCACTTCAGCCCGAAGCCGAGTCCGCCCCCGTCCGTCGGCCGGGTCACGCCCTCCCAGGCCGTGGACTCCTCCGCGATCGTCACCACGCCCGGACAGCGGCGGTACACCGTCGCGTTCATCTCCTGGAGCAGGGCCACCGCGTCCGGGTTCTCCCGCCCGCCGTGCTCGTTCGGCGTCCACTCGCCCTCGCCGCGCGAATAGTCGAGGTAGAGCATCGAGGCGACCGCGTCCACCCGCAGCCCGTCCACGTGGAACTCCTGGCACCAGTACACGGCGTTCGCCACGAGGAAGTTGCGGACCTCCTTGCGCCCGTAGTCGAACTCCAGCGTCCCCCAGTCCGGGTGCGCGGCCCGCCGCGGGTCGTGGTGCTCGTACAGCGGCCGTCCGTCGAACTCGGCGAGCGCCCACTCGTCGCGCGGGAAGTGCGCGGGCACCCAGTCGACGATCACCCCGATCCCGGCCCGGTGCAGCGCGTCCACGAGGAAGCGGAAGTCGTCCGGGCCGCCCATCCGCGAGGTCGGCGCGTAGAACCCGGTGACCTGGTAGCCCCACGAGCCGCCGAAGGGGTGCTCGGCGACCGGCATCAGCTCGACGTGCGTGAAGCCCAGCTCCTTGACGTACGGGGGGAGCTGCTCGGCCAGCTGCCGGTAGGAGAGCCCGGGCCGCCAGGAGGCCAGGTGCAGCTCGTACACCGAGAAGGGGGCCTGGTGCGGCGGGTGGTTCCCGCGCCGCGCCATCCACTCCTCGTCCTGCCACTCGTAGCGGGACGCGGTGACCACCGAGGCGGTGGCCGGCGGGACCTCCGCGGCGCGGGCCATCGGGTCGGCGCGCAGGGTGTGGCTGCCGTCCGGCCGCGTGATGTCGTACTTGTACAGCGCGCCCTCGCCCACCCCCGGCAGGAACAGCTCCCACACGCCGCTCGCGCCCAGCGAGCGCATCGGGTACGCGACCGAGTCCCAGTACGAGAAGTCCCCGGTGACCCGCACCCCCTGCGCGTTCGGCGCCCACACCGTGAACCGGGTGCCGGCCACGCCCTGGTGCTCCATCGGCCGGGCCCCGAGCGCCGTCCACAGCTCCTCGTGCCGGCCCTCGCCGATCAGGTGCAGGTCCAGCTCGCCGAGCGCGGGCAGGAAACGGTACGGGTCGTGCACCTCGATCTCGTCCTCGTCGTACGCCACCAGCAGCCGGTAGTCCGGCACGCCCGTCAGCGGCAGCAGCCCCGAGAACAGCCCGTCGCCGTCGTCGTGGAGCTCGGTCCGCAGCCCCTTCGCGACGATCGTGACCGCCTTGGCGTACGGGCGCAGCACGCGGAAGGACACCCCGCCCCGCTGGGCCCGGGCGCCCAGCACCCCGTGGGGGTCGTGGTGGCGGCCCTCCAGCAGCCGGGCCCGGTCCGCGGCCCCGAGCGCGGGCGCCGGCCGCACCCCGTGCGCGGGAGCCCGGCGGGCGCGCGGTGCCTGGGCTTTGCGCGCCGCGGCCGGAGCCGGGGGCGGGGGCGGCGGGGTGGTCGAGGATGACTGACGGGCGGGGCTCACGTGTGCGGCCTCCTAGGCGGCTGCGGGCGGGGGTGGGGGGAGAGCGAGGGGAAGCCTTCGCCGGGGGCGGCGCCCGGCTGCGTCCGGCCGAACCCGCGGTCCGCGCCGGCGGCCAGCCGCCGGATCGCCGCCATCGGGACGTGCAGCCAGTCGGGGCGGTGGCGGGACTCGTAGCGCGCCTCGTACACCGCCTTGTCGGTCTCGTACGCGCGCAGCAGGACGAGGTCCTCGCGCGGGTCCCGGCCGGTGGTGCGGGCGTAGCCCTCGCAGAACGCGGCCCGGCAGGCATCCGCCCAGGCGGGGGCGAACGGGCGGTGGGAGCGGGCGGCGTAGTCGAACGAGCGCAGTATCCCGGCGATGTCGCGGACGGCGGGTTCGGGGCGGCGCCGGTCGGCCAGCGGCCGCGCCGGCTCGCCCTCGAAGTCGATCAGCGCCCAGCTGCCGTCGGCGGTGCGCAGGGTCTGGCCCAGGTGCAGGTCCCCGTGGATCCGCTGGGCGGGCACCCCGGCCCCGCGGGACGCGGCCAGCGCGTCGAACGCCCCGCGCAGCCCCGCCTCGTACGGCCGCAGCGCGGTCACCTCGCGGGCGGTGGCCGCCAGCCGGGCCGTCATCCCGGAGGCGAGCCGGGCCGTCTGCTCCGGGCCCAGGGCGACGGTGGGCAGCGCGTCGGCGAGCGCGCTGTGCACCTCGGCGGTGGCCCGGCCCAGCGCGTGCGCCTCGGCGGTGAAGTCGGCGCCGGCGCGGAGCCGGCCCAGCGCGAGCTGCCAGCCGTCGTCGGAGCCGCGCAGATAGGGCTGGAGCACGCCCAGGGTCAACGGTTCTCCACCGGGCAGCGCGGCCTCGTACCAGGCGACCGGTGCGGGGACGCGCGCGCATCCGGCGGCCGCCAGCGCTCTCGGCAGCTCCAGATCGGGATTGACCCCGGGGCCGACCCGGCGGAACACCTTCAGGATGTACGAATCCCCGTAGATCAGCGATGAGTTGGTCTGCTCGCCGGACAGTGGCCGCGGGGTGAGCGCCGCCGGGATCAGCGCCATCGGGTCGCGGTCGAAGCGCAGGGGTCCGAGGGTGCCGGGTGCGCGCAACCGTTCCAGCAGCAGCGCCGCCAGCCGCGGATCGCCGAGCCCCTCGTACACGCACTGGCCGGCGTACGGGCCCTGCTCGGCCCGCCCGATCAAGGCGGGCGCGAGCGCGGGCGGCAGGGCGGGGCGCACGCCCAGCAGCAGTTGGTAGCAGTCGCCGTCGACGTCCAGCAGCAGGTGGACGAGCCGCGGGGAGGAGCCCGGCGGCAGCAGGTCCGCCGCCGAGATCATCCGGAGCCGGCCGATGCGCCGGCCCTTGCCGGCGAACCAGCGCTGGAGCGGCAGCCAGTCCCGGAGCATCGGCTCCAGTGGACTGAGTCCGGTCGTGCTCGTCGTCCCGGCGGATGCAGCCTCCGACATGGCGTCGCGTCCTTTCCCCGGGCCGTCACAGAATGCGGAGAGTGTCCCGGATCGCGTCAGTTGCTTCTCCGGCGGTGTACAAGTGTCGGGTCAGGATGATCCGTACAGGGGCGGGCGATTGACCCATTCGCGCGCCCACCCCGTACTCGGCGGCTACTCGCCCAGCAGGCGGAACCAGTAGAAGCCGTGCCCCGCGATCGTGAGCAGGTACGGCCACTCGCCGATCGGCGGGAAGCGCACGTCACCCGTGAGCTCCACCGGGACACGCCCGTTGAACGACCGCAGGTCCAGCTCGGTGGGCTGCGCGAAGCGCGAGAAGTTGTGCACGCACAGCACCAGGTCATCCCCGTACTCGCGGAGGAAGGCCAGTACCGCCGGGTTGGACGAGGGCAGTTCGGTGTACGAGCCGAGGCCGAAGGCCGGGTTCGCCTTGCGGATCTCGATCAGCTTGCGGGTCCAGTGCAGCAGTGAGGAGGGCGATGCCATCGCGGCCTCGACATTGGTGACCTGGTACCCGTGGACCGGGTCCATGATGACCGGCAGGTTCAGCCTGCCCGGATCGCAGGAGGAGAAACCGGCGTTGCGGTCCGGTGTCCACTGCATCGGGGTGCGCACCCCGTCGCGGTCGCCGAGCCAGATGTTGTCGCCCATGCCGATCTCGTCGCCGTAGTAGAGCACCGGCGAGCCGGGCAGCGACAGCAGCAGGGCGGTGAACAGCTCCATCTGGTTGCGGTCGTTGTCGAGGAGCGGGGCGAGCCGGCGCCGGATGCCGATGTTGGCCCGCATCCGCGGGTCCTTCGCGTACTCGGCGTACATGTAGTCGCGCTCTTCGTCGGTGACCATCTCGAGGGTGAGCTCGTCGTGGTTGCGCAGGAAGATGCCCCACTGGCAGCGGTCCGGGATCGCCGGGGTCTTGGCCAGGATTTCGGAGACGGGGTAGCGCGACTCTCTTCGTACGGCCATGAAGATGCGCGGCATGACGGGGAAGTGGAAGGCCATGTGGCATTCGTCCCCGCCCTTCGTGAAGTCGCCGAAGTAGTCGACGACGTCCTCGGGCCACTGGTTGGCCTCGGCGAGCAGCACGGTGTCGGGGTAGTGCGCGTCGATCTCGGCTCTGACCCGCTTCAGGAGCTGGTGGGTGCGCGGCAGGTTCTCGCAGTTGGTGCCCTCCTCGGCGTACAGGTAGGGCACGGCGTCGAGCCGGAAGCCGTCGATGCCGAGGTCGAGCCAGAAGCGCAGCGCCGAGACGATCTCCTCCACGACGGCCGGGTTCTCGTAGTTGAGGTCCGGCTGGTGCGAGAAGAAGCGGTGCCAGTAGTACTGCTTGCGCACCGGGTCGTACGTCCAGTTGGAGGTCTCGGTGTCGATGAAGATGATGCGGGCGTCCTGGTACTGCTTGTCGTTGTCGGCCCACATGTAGTAGTCGCCGTACGGGCCGTCCGGGTCCTTGCGTGACTGCTGGAACCACTCGTGCTGGTCACTCGTGTGGTTCATGACGAAGTCGATGATCACCCGCATGCCGCGGTGGTGCGCGGCGTCCACGAACTCCACGAAGTCGGCGAGATCGCCGAACTCGGGCAGTACGGACGTGTAGTCCGCTACGTCGTAGCCCCCGTCGCGGAGCGGTGAGGCGAAGAACGGCGGCAGCCAGAGGCAGTCGACGCCCAGCCACTGGAGGTAGTCGAGCTTGGCGGTGAGCCCCTTCAGGTCTCCTACGCCGTCGCCGTTGCTGTCATGGAAGGACCGTACGAGCACCTCGTAGAAGACCGCCCGCTTGAACCAGTCGGGGTCGCGGTCCTTCGCGGGGGTGTCCTCGAACGTGTCGTGGACGGGATCGTTGATCATCATGTGGTGGGTGACCCTCCGGTGGGCGGGGACGGTCGCAGAGCCGCGAGTACGTGTGCGGGCGTTCGGCCCGGCTCCAGTCGTACGTAGTTGGCCCTGCCCCAGTGGTAGGTCTCGCCGGTGAGCTCGTCGCGCACCGCGAGGGACCCGTGCCAGTCGAGGCCGAGTACCGGCATGTCCAACGAGACCGTCGCCTCCTGGGTGTGGTGCGGATCGAGGTTGACGACCACCAGTACGGAATTGGCGCCCGCGTGCTTCGAATAGGCGATCACCTGGTCGTTGTCGGTCGTGTGGAAATGGATGTCGCGCAGCTGCTGGAGCGCCGGGTTGCGGCGGCGCAGCCGGTTGAGAGCGGTGATCAGCGGGGCGATCGTGCGGCCCTCGCGGTCGGCGGCCGCCCAGTCGCGCGGCCGGAACTCGTACTTCTCGGAGTTCAGGTACTCCTCGCCGCCCTCCCGGACCGGGGTGTTCTCGCACAGCTCGTACCCGGCGTAGACGCCCCAGGTGGGGGAGAGGGTGGCGGCGAGGACGGCGCGCACCTCGAAGGCAGGGCGGCCGCCCTGCTGGAGGTACTCGTGGAGGATGTCGGGCGTATTGACGAAGAAATTCGGCCGCATGACGGAGGCGGAGCGGACGTCCGCGAGCTCGGTCAGGTACTCGGTCAGCTCGGCCTTCGTGTTGCGCCAGGTGAAGTACGTGTACGACTGCTGGAAGCCGATCGCCGCCAGCGCGCGCATCATGGCGGGCCGGGTGAAGGCCTCCGCGAGGAAGATCACGTCGGGATCGGACTTGTTGATGTCCGCGATCACCTTCTGCCAGAAGACGACCGGCTTGGTGTGCGGATTGTCCACCCGGAAGATCCGGACGCCGTGGTCCATCCAGTACCGGAGGATGCGGACCGTCTCCTCGACGAGCCCGGCCATGTCGGTGTCGAAGTGGATCGGGTAGATGTCCTGGTACTTCTTCGGCGGGTTCTCGGCGTACGCGATCGTCCCGTCGGCCCGGTGGCGGAACCACTCGGGGTGCTTCTCCACCCAGGGGTGGTCCGGCGAGCACTGGAGCGCGAAGTCGAGGGCGATCTCCATGCGCAGCTCACGGGCGCGGGCGACGAAGGCGTCGAAGTCCTCGATCGTTCCGAGGTCGGGGTGGACGGCGTCGTGGCCGCCCTCGGTGGAGCCGATGGCCCACGGCACACCGGGGTCCCAACTTCCAGCCGAAAGAGTGTTGTTCGGTCCCTTGCGGTAGGTACTCCCAATGGGGTGGATCGGTGGCAGATACACCACGTCGAACCCCATCGCGGCGACGGCCGGCAGCCGTTCGGCGGCGGTCCGCAGCGTTCCGCTCACGGGCTCCTCGCCGGGCTCGACGACGGCTCCCTCGGAGCGCGGGAACATCTCGTACCAGGAGCCGAAGAGGGCCCGCCTGCGCTCCACGACCAGCGGCAGCGCCTTGGAGGCGGTGACCAGTTCCCGGTACGGACGCCGGACGAGGGCGGCCTGGACCGGGGGCGCGAGGGCGGCGGCGTACCGCAGCGACACCGGGCGGTCCTCGTCGCGCATGGCCTCGGCGGCGGCCAGGACGTGCTCGCGGCCGTCCTTCTTCGGGATCCTGGAGCCGGCCCGCTCGTAGAGCTCGGCGCCTTCGAGCAGGGTGAGCCCGGGGTCGATGCCGGCGGGGATCTTGATGGCGGCGTGGGCCTGCCAGGTGCCGACCGGGTCGCTCCACGCCTCGACGGTGTACGTCCACCTCCCCTCGGCCTCGGCGGAGACCCGGGCACCCCACCGGTCGGTGCCGGGCGCCAGTTCGCGCATCGGCACGGGGGGCCGCAGCCGCCCGCTGGGGTCGCGGAGCACGACATGGGCGGCGACGGCGTCGTGGCCCTCGCGGAATACGGTGGCGGAGATCTCGAAGACCTCTTCCACGACCGCCTTGGCGGGTCTGGCCCCGCAGTCGACGGCGGGGCGGACGTCCAACACGGGAATGCGACCGATCATGATGGGATCACCTGGGGGCAGTTCGCAGGGCTCGGTGACAACAACCCAGCCGGAGCACCGGCTGGTCGTGCACGCTCTGTTCGCTCTGTTTCTAGCCGCTCAGAAGACGGCTGGGCTGCGGGCATGGCCGCTCCTGTCCGCGTTCACTCGGGTGGCGGGAGAGGTGGTGGGGCGGGGTGCCGTGCGTGTACGCGGGGAGCCCTGCCCACTCTCACCCCGCTCAATCAGGTCCCTCGGTTAACTACTCGTACGTAGTGGCGCGGCCCGGACCAAGGCCTTGGCCGACATCTGCCGAGGCTCAGTCAAGTCGGTTGGGACTAACGGATGTACGCCCTGACACGCCCGTCGCAGTGGCACCACGGGCCCCGTTGGTGACCGGGGATTTGGGGCGGTGAGGGCGGATTATCCGGAGTGACAGCGCTGCCCGGAGAGAGGATCATGAGGCCGTCTCAGTGGGTTCCGCGCGTGCTTCCGGCTGCCGGAATGTCCTGAATCCGCTTCACCTCCACTTCACCTTTTTCGAAGGAACGTTTCTGTTGCGTCCCACTCGTACGCTGGTCCTGCTGACCGCGGGGCTCGTCACCCTTCTCGGTGTACCGGCCGCCGTGGCTGCCGATACGCCGGCCTCGCTCTATGTCGACAACGGCCACGCCCACTGCTCCGACACCGGCTCCGGTGCGCAGGCGGCCCCGTTCTGCACGATCTCGGCGGCTGCCAGGGTCGTGAAGCCGGGCCAGACGGTGCGGATCGAACCGGGTAGGCCGTACGACGAGGCCGTCACCGTCGACCGCTCCGGCGAGCCGGGCAAGCCGATCGCCTTCGTGTCGGGCGCGGCCGACGGCTACAGCCGGGTGGACCTCGGCAAGGGCCTGAGCGTCACTGGTGCGGGCCACGTGGTGGTGCGCGGGATGTACATCGGCGACGGCATCCGCGTCTCCCGGTCCACCGACATCGAGCTGGACCGGATCCAGAGCGGCGGGGGCGAGGCCGACGGCCTCGTCGTCGGGGAAGCAAGCGCGGACGTGCGCTTCACCCGCGGCTCGGTGTGGGGGGTTCGGATCGAGGGCGGCGCGCGGGGTACCGTCCTCGGTCGCAACGAGCTCAACGGAACCCTGGGCGCGAGCAACGTGGCGGTGGTGGACGCGCCCGGCACGGTCATCACCAACAACGACTTCTCCGCCCTCTGCGGGGCGACCGTGTCGTTCAGCGGCGCCTCGACCGGCTCCGCACTGTTCAACAACGTGATCTTCAGCGAGCCCACCCACAGCAGTTGCCGGCCGTCGGGTCCGCGGGGCGGCGTCGACGTGTCGCTGAGCGCGGCCGAGGGCACGCGCGTCGACTACAACGTGTTCAGCGGCCACGGAACGCCGGCGGTGAACCCGTACACCTGGGCGGGCAAGGCGTACCCGAGCCCGGCGGCCTTCCAGGCCGCCACCGGCCAGGGCGCGCACGATCTGTCGGCCCCCGACGGCTACAAGGTCGGCGCGATGGACGGCTCGCCCACCGTCGACTCGGCCGACGCGACCGCTCCGGGCGTCCTGCCCACCGACATGTACGGCAGGCCCGCCGCCGACGACCCCCGCGTCCCGAACACCGGCAGGGACGGCGGGTACCTGGACCGCGGAGCCCGCGAGACCCAGGACCACCTGAAGGGCGTCCGGCTGAACCTCGACCCCGACTGGGCGCCGGCGGGCACCACGGTGAAGGCGACGGCCGTCGCGGACAACCGGTGGCCGGGCGCGCTGACCTTCCACTACGACTTCGGCGACGGCACGGCCCCCGCCGTGACCAGGGCGACCACGGCCGAGCACGTCTACAGCGCGCCCTGTGCGTGGTGCGCGGTCAAGGTGACGGCCGTCTCCGACGCCGGGGAGACGGTGTCCGACACGAGGTCGACGAACGTGACCGCGGCCGGTCCGCTCACCGCCGCCCTCGCCGTGGATCCGGTTCTGCCGACCTCGGACAACCCGATCGGCCGCACCCTTCCGCTGAGCGTGGACGTCAAGACCGGGGCCTCCACCGCGCCCTGGCCGGTGGAGAGCGTCGACTTCGACTTCGGTGACGGAGCCACCTCGCACCAGAGCGGTCTGTCGGGCACGGGTCACACCTACGCCCGGCCCGGTGAGTACAAGGTCACGCTCACGGTCCGCGACACCAAGGGGGCCACGTCCACGGCCACGCGGAGCGTGAAGGTCGACTACGCGCCGTCCGGCTACGTCGCCACGGCGCCGTTCCGCCTGCTGGACACCCGTACCACCGGCACCACCCTCCGGGGCGGAAGCCCCATGGGCGTGGTCCTGCCGGTCGGGATCAGCGTGCCGGACCACGTCCTGTCCGGCAGCATGGCCGCGGCCGTCCTCAACGTGACCGTCACCGGCGCCGACGAGGACACCCACCTGAGCGTGTGGCCCTCCGGCCAGCCGCGCCCGGCCACCTCGAACGTCAACGTCAAGGCGGGCGGCACCTCCTCCAACACCGTCACCGTGCCGGTCGGCGCCGACGGCAAGGTCTCGGCCCAGCTCAACTCCGGCAAGGCCGCGCTCGTCGTCGACTTCGTCGGCTACTACCAGCCCGGCATCGGCCAGCGGTTCAGCCCGATCGCCCCGACCCGCCTCGCCGACACCCGTACGAGCGGCGGCGCGCTCGGCGGCGGGCAGACCCGGACCGTCAAGGTCGCCGGGGTGAACGGCATCCCCGCCGACGCCACCGCCGTCGCCTTCAACCTGACCGGCACCGGCTCCACCGAGAACGCCCACGTCATCGCCTACCCGGACCCGGCCAAGCGGCCCGCCACCTCGAACCTCAACCTCGAACCCGGCAAGGACAAGTCGAACCAGGCCATCGTCCCCGTCGGCCCCGACGGCACCATCACCCTCTACACCAACACCGGCTCCACCCACCTCGTCCTCGACGCCGTCGGCTGGTACGGCAAGGACGCCGGGGCCCTGTTCACCCCGACCGTCCCCCGCCGCCTCGCCGACACCCGCACCACCGGCAAGCTCGCCCCCGGAGCCACCACCACCGTGACCGGCCTGCCCGAGGGCGCCGTAGGCGCCGCGCTGAACGTCACCGCGACCGACACCACCGGCCCCGGCTTCCTCACCGTCTACGGCTACGGCACCACCCGCCCGGACGCCAGCAGCCTCAACACCCGCCCCGGTGACACCGTCCCCAACCACGTCACCACCCCGGTGGCCGACGGCCGCGTCTCCGTCTCCAACAGCCACGGCGGCAGCACCCACGTGATCACCGACCTGCTCGGCTACTTCACCCGGCCCTGACGCCCGTCGACCGATCCGCAACACCCGCCGCCCCGGCCGCCCGTGCACCGCACGAGGTGTCCGGGGCGGCGGTGTTCGAGGCGGGACGTCCGGCGCCCGAGGCACCGTGGCAGGCGGGGCCCCGGTGAGGCTAGCCTTCCCGGGGTGATGCGCGGACGCACAGCGTGGTGCGGCCGCTTCGATCCGCAATCGCCTGCGAAGGTAGAACGTGTGAAGGCTATCCGTCGATTCACCGTGCGCCCCGTCCTCCCGGAACCATTGCTTCCGCTTGCCGATCTCGCGCGCAATCTGCGCTGGTCGTGGCATACCGAGACCCGTGAACTCTTCCAATCCGTCGACCCCGAGGGCTGGCAGGCCGCCGGCGGCGATCCCGTCCGGCTGCTCGGCGCGGTCTCCGCACCCCGGCTCGAGGAACTGGCCGGCGACCGGCGGTTCCTGCGCCGGCTCGCCGTCGTCGCCGCCGACCTCGACGACTACGTCCACGGCGGGAGGTGGTACCAGAGTCACGAGGACCATGCCGAGCTGCCCGCCGGGATCGCCTACTTCTCGCCCGAGTTCGGGATCACCGCCGCCCTGCCTCAGTACTCCGGCGGGCTCGGCATCCTCGCCGGGGACCACCTCAAGGCCGCCAGCGACCTCGGCGTCCCCCTCATCGGAGTGGGGCTGCTGTACCGGCACGGCTACTTCCGCCAGTCGCTCTCCCGCGACGGCTGGCAGCAGGAGCACTATCCCGTCCTCGACCCCAACGAGCTCCCCGTCTCCCTCCTGCGCGACGGCGAGGGGGCACCGGCCCGGGTGACCCTGAGCCTGCCGGGCGGCCGCGCCCTGCACGCGCACATCTGGCAGGCCCGCGTCGGCCGCGTCCCGCTGCTGCTCCTCGACTCCGACGTCGAGGACAACGACTCCGGCGCCCGCGAGGTGACCGACCGGCTCTACGGAGGCGGCAGCGACCACCGCCTCCTCCAAGAGATGCTGCTCGGCATCGGAGGCGTGCGCGCGGTGCGCGCGTACTGCCTCATCACCGGGCATCCCGACCCCGAGGTGTTCCACACGAACGAGGGACACGCCGGCTTCCTCGGGCTCGAACGCATAAGGGAACTGGAAGGGGAGCAGGGGCTCGGCTTCGAGGCCGCCGTCGAGGCGGTGCGCGCCGGGACCGTGTTCACGACGCACACGCCGGTGCCCGCCGGCATCGACCGCTTCGAGCGGGCCCTCGTCGCCCGGCACTTCGGGCCCGGAGCGGAGCTGGCCGCCCTGCCGGTCGACCGGATCCTGGAACTGGGCGCCGAGTCCTATCCCGGCGGCGACCCCGGGGTCTTCAACATGGCGGTGATGGGGCTGCGGCTGGCCCAGCGGGCCAACGGGGTCTCCACCCTGCACGGGGCGGTCAGCCGCGGCATGTTCGCCGGGCTGTGGCCGGGCTTCGACCCGGCGGACGTGCCGATCACCTCCGTGACCAACGGCGTGCACGCCCCGACCTGGGTGGCCCCCGAGGTGGTCCGCCTCGGCGTCCGCCAGATCGGCGCCGGGCGCACCGAGGACGCGCTGTCGGTGGGCGGCTCCCAGCGCTGGGACGCGGTCGCCGACATCGCGGACCAGGACATCTGGGACCTGCGGCGCGTACTGCGCGAGCAGCTGGTGCAGGAGGTGCGCGACCGGCTGCGGGCCTCGTGGCTCCAGCGCGGGGCCGCCCAGGCCGAACTCGGCTGGGTGGACTCCGTGCTCGACCCGGACGTGCTCACCATCGGGTTCGCCCGGCGCGTGCCCTCGTACAAGCGGCTGACGCTGATGCTGCGCGACCCCGAGCGGCTGCGCGCGCTGCTGCTCCACCCGGACCGGCCCGTGCAGATCGTCGTCGCGGGCAAGGCGCACCCGGCCGACGACGGGGGCAAGCGGCTCGTCCAGGAGCTGGTGCGGTTCTCCGACGATCCGCGGGTGCGGCACCGGATCGTCTTCCTGCCCGACTACGGCATGGCCATGGCGCAGAAGCTCTACCCGGGCTGCGACG
This sequence comes from Streptomyces sp. NPDC059355, assembly GCF_042752335.1. Classification (NCBI taxonomy): domain Bacteria; kingdom Bacillati; phylum Actinomycetota; class Actinomycetes; order Kitasatosporales; family Streptomycetaceae; genus Streptomyces; species Streptomyces sp. NPDC059355. Next base: position 106,830 of record NZ_JBHYXN010000018.1, read on the forward strand.
TCTGGCTGAACAATCCGCTGCGGCCGCTGGAGGCCTGCGGGACCAGCGGCATGAAGGCGGCGCTCAACGGCTGTCTCAACCTGTCCGTGCTGGACGGCTGGTGGGACGAATGGTTCGAACCGGACTTCGGCTGGGCCATCCCGACGGCCGACGGGCTCGGGACGGACGAGGACCGGCGCGACGACCTGGAGGCGGGCGCCCTCTACGAGTTGATCGAGGACCGGGTCGCACCGCGGTTCTACGACCGGGCCGGCCGCAGCGGACTGCCGGTGCGGTGGATCGAGATGGTCCGGCGCACCCTCGTCTCGCTGGGGCCCAAGGTGCTCGCGGGCCGCATGGTGCGGGAGTACGTGGAGCGGCTGTACGCGCCGGCCGCGCGCTCCCACCGGGCCCTGGACGCGGACGCGGCACGGGACCTGGCCTGGTGGAAGGGACGGGTCCGGGCGGCCTGGCCGCGGGTCGTCGTCGAGCACGTGGAGGCGCTGGCCGCGGCCCCGGTGAACGGCACCGCCGAGCTCGGGGCCACCCTCACGCTGCGGGTGAGGGTGGCGCTGGACGCGCTCACCCCCGAGGACGTCGAGGTCCAGGCCGTCGCCGGGCGGGTGGATCCGCAGGACGTGATCCGCGACGGGCGGTCCTTCCCGCTCAAGCCCACCGCCGGGCCGGACCTGGAGGGGCGCTGGATGTACGAGGGCCCGCTCGCCCTCGACCGTACGGGGCCCTACGGCTACACCGTACGGATCCTGCCCGCGCACCCGATGCTGGCGACGCCGGCCGAACTGGGGCTGGTCGCGGCCCCGGTGGAGACCGAAGCGACCGGTGACGCGGGCACGGGGGGCGGAGTGCTCCTGCGCTAGCCGCCGGGGGCCTTCAGGGCTCCGCGGTTCAGGGGGCGGGCGGCGGATCCACCAGCCGCCCGCCCTCCACCAGCATCCCGGCCCGCTTGATGTTGCGCAGGGTCGGGATCACCTCCACGTGCTGGATGCCGGGCACCGCGCCGATCCGCTCGGTCAGGTAGGTGTACAGCTCGTCGGTGTCCCGGCACACCACCGCGGCCATCAAGTTGGCCGTGCCCGTCACCGCGGCCGCGAACGGAACCTCCGGATGGCCGGCCAGTGCGGCGCCCGCCTCCGCCAGCCGCGCCGGCGCCGCGGTCAGCAACAGCGTCGCCTCCGCATCGAAGCCCAGGGCCGAGGGGACGAGCTCCAGGTCGAAGTAGAGCGCCCGCAGCTCCCGCAGCCGGTCCAGGCGCCGGCGCGCGGTGGACTCCGACAGGCCGGAGGCCCGGGCCAGCTCCGGATAGCCGGCCCGGCCGTCGTGGGCCAGCACCGCGAGCAGCGCGTGCTCGGCCTCGTCCAGGGCGTACCGCTCCTGCTCCTGCCCGTGCACCACGGGCGGCCTGGCCGGGGCCCGCCCCAGCGCCGCGATCTGCTCGGGCCGCAGCACGTCCAGACCGCACCACCCCGTCGGGCCGCCGATGTACACCCGCAGGATGGTGTGGGCGCTGACCCCGGTCACCCGGCGGGTGCGCGGGAGCTTGTCCAGGAGCAGGCCGTCGCGGTCCTGGCGGGTGCGGGCCTTGGTCAGACAGTTGATCTCGGTGCCGCCGGAGCCGAGCTTCACCCAGGAGATGTCCGGCCGCCGGGCCAGCGCCTCCGCCACCGCGAGCGCGGCGTCCGGCGCGCACTGCACCCGCAGCCAGGACTCGAAGAGCCCGACGCGGTTGCCCAGCGGCAGCCCGATCACCCGGAGCAGGCCCGAGGTCCGCAGCCGGCGGTAGCGGCGCACCACCGTCTGGTCGGAGACCTCCAGGACCTCGGCGATCCTGCTGAAGGCGGCCCGCCCGTCGATCATCAGGGCCTGCATCAGACCCCGGTCGAGGTCATCGAGCTGTACGGGCGTCGTCATGGTTTCCATCATGTCAGGGGCCAGGATGAGTGAAATCCGGCAACCGGAGAGGTCTGGGTGGGGGATCGGCCGCCCGGGTGGGAATTTGGAGCCACCGCCAACCCGAACCGATCACCTGCCGGGCCTCCGGGTCCCGAGGAGTTCTCCCATGCGCAAATGGCTCCCGCTCACCGCGGTGTGCCTCGGGGCGTTCATGCTCCTGGTCGACGTCACGATCGTGATGGTCGCCCTGCCCGACATGGCCGCCGACATGCACACGTCCTTCTCCGGACTCCAGTGGGTCGTCGACGGCTACGCCCTGGCCCTCGCCGCCCTGCTGCTCGGCGCCGGCTCCCTCGCCGACCGGATCGGCCGCCGCCGCGTCTACCTCGGCGGGCTCGGCCTCTTCGCCGCCGCCTCCCTCGCCTGCGGGCTGGCCGGCGGCCCGGCCGCCCTGATCGCCTTCCGCGCCGTCCAGGGCATCGGCGGCGCCGCGATGTTCGCCACCACCATGGCCCTGCTCAGCAGCGCCTACCAGGGACGCGACCGCGGGGTCGCCTTCGGGGTCTGGGGCGCGGTCAACGGGGCCGCCGCCGCGGCCGGCCCGATCATCGGCGGGCTGCTCACCCAGCACTTCGGCTGGCGCTGGATCTTCTTCATCAACCTCCCCGTCTGCGCCCTGGCCGTGTACGTGACGCTGAAGTCGGTCGCCGAGTCCCGTGACCCCCGCGCCAAGGGCCTCGACCTGCCCGGCATGGCCGCATTCACCACCGGGGCCGCGGCCGTCACGTACGCGCTGATCCGGGTCGGCGAGAACGGCTGGACCGGCGCCGCCACCCTCGGCCTCTTCGGCCTCGGCGTGGCCGCGTTCGCCGCGTTCGTCCTTGTCGAACTGCGCAGCTCCCACCCGATGCTGGACCTCTCGCTGTTCCGCAGCCGCTCCTTCGTCGGCGTCATGGCCGGGGCGCTGCTGCTGTCGGGCGCGGCGTTCTCGTACCTGATGTACGTCTCCCTGTGGCTGCAGTCCGCGGAGGGGATGGGCCCGGTCTCCGCCGGCCTGGTGCTGGTCCCGCTGAGCATCTCCGCGTTCGCCGTCTCCGCGGTGGCCGGGCGGCTGCTGCACGGAGCTCCGGCGCGGCTGACCATCGGCGGCGGGATGCTGCTGATCGGGGCGGGCGCGCTGCTCCAGGCCTGGATGACGGACGCGGGCGACGGCTGGCCGGTCCTGGTCCCGGGGCTGGTGGTGACCGGGCTCGGAGTGGGCATGGCGACCCCGGCCCTGGCCGCCGCCGCGATGGGCGCCGTGCCCCCGGCCCGGGCGGGCATGGCCGGCGGGGCCCTGAACACCGCGCGGCAGCTGGGCATGGCCCTCGGCGTCGCGGTGCTCGGCGCGGTCTTCCAGGCCGGACTGCGGGACGGGCTCGCCGGCTCCGGCCAGGGCCACGGCACGGCCGAGGCATTGGCCTCCGGGCGGGCCGGGCAGCTGCTGGCGACGGGTCCGGGCGCACGGGTCTGGGTCGAGGAGGCCTTCGCGAGCGGGCTGCGCGGGACGTTCCTGACCTCGGGGCTGATGGGGCTGGCGGGGGCGCTGCTGGTGCTGGTGCTGGTCCGCACGACGGCACAGGCTCCCGCGCAGGCCCCGGCCCGGGCGGCGGCGCCGGTCCCCGGTCCGGCCGCCGGCGGCTCCTCGGCATCCGAACGCGCATCCGTGTAGCGGGCGGCGGGCGGGGCCGTACGGGTGAAGGTGGCCGGGCCGGGAGGGTGAACCTTCGAACGTGTTGCGCATGGCGCAGTGCTCCGGCGTGGAATACCGCTCCCGACTCCGCCCGCTGGGTGCCACCGGACGGGCATCGCGTGCCCACAGAACGGACATCCTCCCCATGCGTCTTCGCCCGACCGCCGCAGCGCTGCTCGGCGCCCTCGCCCTCGTCCTGCCGACCGCCGGCCCGTCGCTGGCCGGTGGCCACGACGACCTCGGCCGGCTGCAGTACATCATCGACAACGACGAGCGGGCGCAGATCCGCCCGGCGGACAACGACACCTGCTACGAACTGACGGACACCTCGCGGGGCCGCCCCGCGACGGCGGTGCACAACGGCACCGAGTCGCGGGCTCTGCTCTACCCGAACCGCGCGTGCGGCGGCCGGGTGGAGCGCGAGCTGCAGCCGGGGGACACGGTGTACAACGTCGAGGTCCTCTCGGTGAGTTTCGTGCCGGTCCGCAGCCACCATGACGACTGCCGCGACGACTTCCGCCGGGGCGGCTGCGGCGATTCGCGCTGGGACGACGACGACGACTTCCGCTCCGCCTTCCGGAACAACGGCTGACCTCCCGGTCCGCCGAGCACGGGCGCGAGGTCCGGCCCCCTCGGGGGCCGGACCCTCGCGCCCGTCGAAGCACCCCCGCCGCCGGCCAGCGCACCACGTCCGCCGCCGAGTACGGGGGCGCGTCCGGGGAGAGCCGCGGCAGGAACGACAGGTCCTTGCCGATCGTCACCAGCGGGGGCACCGCCCGGCCGGCCGCCGCTGCGCCGGGCCGATCGCGGCCGGCAGGCCGTTGCACAGGCACCGCCGTCCCCGCGTGTCCGCCGGGTCGCCGCCCTTGCGGACGTACGCCACCGGCTCCGCCGCGCACCGGTAGGCCAGACCGCGCGGGCCGCGTACCCGTACGGTCCTGCCTCCACCGCGATCCGCGTCACGCAGGGTTCGCAGCGCGCCAGCCGGTCGGCGAGGGCAGGGATCTGACCGGGGACCCCGGCGCGCAGCCGCGGGGTGGTCCGCATCCGGACGGCCGCGTCCTCGCCGGGGCCGTCCGGGCGGAAGCAGCGGTCGAGCGCGGTCCGCGCGAGCTCGGCCCGGGCCGGTCGCCGGCCGCAGACGCCGACGCCCATGCCGCCCTGGATCAGCCAGGGCCGCCGCACGGTGGCGGGGACGGCCGCGGACGGCCGCCGAAGGTCCCGGCCCGGCGGGGCGCAGGTCCCGTACGGCGGGGGCACATGGAACAGGGCCGCCCGGGAGGGTCTCTCCCGGACGGCCCCGCGTTTTCAGTGGGTCAGCCGTGTGGCTTCACCTGCCCCGGAGGGGTCAGAAGGTGAGCTTCCAGCTGTCGATCTTGCCGGTGTCCAGGCTCGCGTTGTCGCTGACCCGGAGCTTCCAGACGCCCTGGGCCACCTCGGACGAGGCGTTGACCGTGTAGCTCTTGACGATGTTGTCCGCACTGCCGCCGGAGCGGTTGTGCAGGTTGTAGACGCTGCCGTCAGGGGCGACCAGGTCGACCTTCAGGTCGCCGATGTAGGTGTGGAGGATGTTGACGTCCACCTTGAGGGTGCTCGGCGCGTTGCCGGTGCGGGTCACCGTGATCGGGGACTCGACCGTCGCGTTGTCGGCGATCGCGTAGTCGTTCGTGTTCTCGAACACGTTCTGCTGGGACGTGCCGACGGTCCAGGTGAAGGACGTCGTGCCCGTCTTGCTCGCCGAGTCGGTCACCGTCACGGCCACGTTGGACGTGCCCGCGGTGGTGGCCGTGCCCGAGATCAGACCGGTCGAGGAGTTGATCGACAGGCCGGCCGGGAGGCCGGTGGCCGCGTAGCTGAGCGCACCCGGGTTGGTGCTGGTCGCCTGGACCTGAAGGCTCACAGCGGTGTTGATCTGGGTGGTCTGGTTCGGGATCGCGGTGACCGAGACGCCGGACTGCGGCGGCCGGGCGCCGACGGCGATGCCGGCCCAGGCGTTGGCCACGTCGTTGTACGTGACCGAGTTCGCCCCGTACAGGTCGGCGGCGGCCTGGAGGGTCGCCGTACGGGCGGCCGCGTAGTTGGTGTTCGACTTGAAGTAGCCCACCGTCAGCGCGCGGAACCAGATCTTCGCGGCGGCGTCACGGCCGATCGCGGTGACCGGGAGGCCGTCGGAGGTCGGCGAGTTGTAGCTCACGCCGTTGATGACCTTGGCGCCGGAGCCCTCGGACATCAGGTAGAAGACGTGGTTGGCCGGGCCCGAGGAGTAGTGGACGTCGATGGAGCCGATGCCCGAGTACCACGAGTCCTTGGAGCCGCCGTCCTTGCTCGGCTTGTCCATGTAGCGCAGCGGGGTGCCGTCGCCGTTGATGTCGATCTTCTCGCCGACCAGGTAGTCGCCGACGTCCTGCGGGTTGTTGGCGTAGAACTCGACGGCCGCCGCCATGATGTCCGAGGTCGCCTCGTTCAGACCGCCGGGCTCACCGCTGTAGGTCATGTTGCCGGTGACCGAGGTGAGGCCGTGGGTCATCTCGTGGGCGGCCACGTCGATGGACGTCAGCGGGTGCGTGTTGCTCGTACCGTCGCCGTACGTCATGCAGAAGCAGGAGTCGTCCCAGAACGCGTTCACGTACGCGTTGCCGTAGTGGACCCGGCTGTACGGGGCCACGCCGTCGTTGCGCAGGCCGTTGCGGCCGTGCACGTTCTTGTAGTAGTCCCACGTCAGCTGTGCGCCGTAGTGCGCGTCGGCGCCGGCGGTCGCGCGGTTGGACGCGGCGCCGTTGCCCCACACGTCGGTCGTGTTGGTGAACAGGCTGCCGGTGCCGGAGCTGCCGCCGTTGAGGTCGTACGTCTTGTGGTTGCCTCGCCCTGCGTCGGTCAGCGTGTAGTTGCTGCCCGACTGCGAGGTGCCCATCGTGACCTGGCCGCTGTACATGGTGTTGCCGGTGCCGGTCTCGATGGCCTGCCACTGGGTGATCTTCGCGCCGGTCTTGGCGTCCGTGACCACGTGCAGCTCGCTCGGGGTGCCGTCGTCCTGGAGGCCGCCGACGACGGTCTCGTAGGCGAGGACGGGGGCGCCCTCGGCGGCCCAGATCACCTTGCGGGCGTTCTTGGACGCCTTGGCGTTCTTGGAGCCCTCGGAGTTCGCCGCGGAGACGGCCTGGCCCTCGGCGGCGGCCGGGGTGACCGTGGCCGTGGTGTCGGCGACCTTGATCTCGTGGTTGGTCGCCCGGGTGATGCTCTTGGTGACGCCGGCCTTGGCGTGGACCGTCAGGTCGCCGCCGAGCACGGGGAGTCCGCCGTAGGTGCGCTCGTACGTGGTGTGCGTGGTGCCGTCGGCGTCCTTGACGACGTCGCGTACGACCAGCTTCTCCTGCTCGCCGAGGCCGAGGGCCTTGGCCGCCTGGACGGTGGTCGAGTTGGCGTCCGCTATGAGCGTCGCACGCTCGGAAGGACTGAGATTGACGGCGGCCGCACCCGGGTTGGGCTGAGCGGCGTTGCGTGCCTGCGACGCGGTGGCGTCGGCGGAGGCGGTGCCGGCCTGGATGCCGACGGCGAGCAGTGCGGCGGCGGCAACGAGAGCGCCGGCCGCGGTGGCACGCCTGTGGGGGGTGTGACTCAACGCAGACTCCTTCTGCAAGGGGGTGCCGGAGAGCTGGGTGGGCCTCCGGGCAGAGCAGGCTGGTGCGAAGAACGGATCGAAGAGTGCCAGCTGGCGGCGTGGATGTCAGGGCCGCGTCAAAAGGTTGGCTGGAAACGGTTCGTTGACCGATAAGACGTATCCGGTATCCGAACCATTCACCTTCGCGTGCGAAAGGGGGGTCCGTTATCTGGAACGGTTGGTACCGGTTGCTAACACTTGCGCAACAAGAGGTCCCGTTCGGGCAATCGGCATTTGTCGTACGGGCGTTTGTCGTACTGTTTCCCGGTGCGCCAGTTGTTCGCAGCCAGGGGAAGCCGCGGGCACGCGCATCTGTCATAGACCACGTGCCAGGGGGGCCCATGAGGCATGTCCATTTTCCTGCGCAAAGACTGGCCGGAGCCGCGGCGGCGTCCGCCGGGCTCGCGGCCGCCCCGGTGAGGCGGATCGGCGACAAGGCCCGCTGGTACCTGCCGGCCGCCTTCACCGCCGACTTCCTCGGTGCCGCGGTCCCCGTAGGGCTGGTCTTCCAGGCGGCGCAGCAGGTCCGGCCGGTGTACTGCGCCCTCGGCGCGGCCCTCGCCTGGACCGGGGTGCAGGCGGTGCGCCGCCGCTACGCCTCCCGAGCGCTGGGAGAATCGCGCGGAGTGCTGCCCGTCCTGCATGACTGGCTGATTCTCATCGGTGTCCTGGCCGTGGCCCGCGTGGTGACCGGCGAGAGCACCCCGCGGCTGTCCGCGCTCGGCGCCCTGCTGCCCGCCCTCCTCGTCACCGTGGCCTGCCACAAGCTGACCTACCGCCACCTCTCGGCGGCCCGCCGCGAGGCGCACGCCGTCAGCCGGGTCCTGGTGGTCGGCGAACCCGGCGCGGCCGGGGCCGTCATCGAGCACCTGGCCGCGCGCACCGACCATCCGTACGTCGTCGTCGGCGTGGTGCCGGTCGGCGCCGGCCCGCTCGAAGGCGGGGTGCCCGTCGCGGCCCGGCTCGACGAGAGCGTGCCCGAGGCCCCGAACGCGGACTCGGCCGCCGTGCTCGGCGCCGTCCGCAGCCACCACGCCGATCTCGTCCTGGTCGCCCCGGGCGCGCGGATCTCGGGCGAGCGGCTGCGCAAGGTCGCCTGGGCGCTGCACGACGCGGGGCTGGAACTCGCCGTCTTCCCCGGGCTCGTGGAGGTCTCCGTCAAGCGGCTGGAGACCCTCTCCGCGGGCGGACTCGCCGTGCTGCGGGTGGCGCCGCCGGTCAGCCGGGGCGTGCAGACCCTGCTCAAGTCGGTCCTCGACCGCACCGGGGCCGCCGTCGGACTGCTCCTGCTCTCGCCCGTCTTCCTCGGCATCGTCCTGGCGATCCGGCTCGGCTCACGCGGTCCGGCGTTCTACCGCCAGCGGCGCATCGGGCGCGACGGGGCGCCGTTCGTCATGTGGAAGTTCCGCACCATGGTCGTGGACGCGGACCGGCTCAAGAACGAGCTGTCCGGGGCCAACGAGAACGACGGCCTGATGTTCAAGATCCGCCGTGACCCCCGGGTGACCCGGGTGGGCCGGCTGCTGCGCCGTACCTCCATGGACGAACTGCCCCAGCTGTTCAACGTGCTCAGCGGGCACATGTCGCTGGTCGGCCCGCGCCCGCCGCTGCCGGAGGAGGTGGCCCAGTACGACGAGGTCGAACTGCGCCGGCTCACCGTGCGGCCGGGCATGACCGGGCTGTGGCAGATCAGCGGGCGCTCGGACCTCTCCTGGGACGAGACGATCCAGCTCGACCTGCAGTACGTCGACAACTGGTCCTTCACCAGTGACGTGGACGTCATGGGCCGTACCCTCCGCGCCGTCGTAGACGGCCGCGGAGCGTACTAGGGGGTGCCCGGCGGACGTGCGCTCAGCCCTGCTCGCGCCACCACCGGTAGGTGGCGGCGATCCCGTCCCGCAGCCCGATCTCCGGCTTCCAGCCCAGCGAGGTCAGGCGGGTGACGTCGAGGAGCTTGCGCGGCGTGCCGTCCGGCTTGGACGTGTCCCAGGCGAGCCGGCCGCGGAAGCCGGTCACGTCGGCGACGGTCTCGGCGAGGGCCTTGATGGTGAGGTCGTCGCCGCAGCCGATGTTGACCGGCTCGTCCCCGTCGTAGCTGCTCAGCAGCACCGCGCAGGCGGTCGCCAGGTCGTCCACGTGCAGGAACTCGCGGCGCGGGGTGCCGCTGCCCCACAGCGTGACCTCCTCGCGCCCCTCGGCGGCCGCCTCGTGGAAGCGCCGGATCAGGGCGGGCAGCACGTGCGAGGTCTCCAGGTCGAAGTTGTCGCCCGGGCCGTAGAGGTTCGTCGGCATCGCCGAGATGTACGAGGCCCCGTACTGCTTCCGGTACGACTGGACCTGGACGATGCCGGCGATCTTCGCCAGGGCGTACGCCTCGTTGGTCGGCTCCAGCGGGCCCGTCAGCAGGGCGTCCTCGCTGATGGGCTGCGGGGCCAGCTTCGGGTAGATGCAGGAGGAGCCCAGGAACAGCAGGCGGCCGACCCCGGCGGCGTGCGCGCCGCCGATGACGCTGAGCTGGATCTTGAGGTTGTCCTCCAGGAACTGCACCGGGTAGGTGCTGTTGGCCATGATCCCGCCGACCTTGGCGGCGGCCAGCACGACGGCGTCGGGGCGGACGTCCTTCAGGTACGCCTCCGTGGCGCCGGCGTCGCGCAGGTCGAGGTCGGCGCGGCCCCGGGTGAGCACCTCGTGGCCGTCGGCGGTGAGCCGGCGGGCGACCGCGGAGCCCACGAGGCCGCGGTGGCCCGCGACGAAGACGCGGGCGTTCGGGGGCAGGAGCGGCAGCGAACTTGTCATACCGCCGATGATGCCAGTCCGCCGCCGCGGGCCGCCGACGAGGTCCGGCCGCCGGAGCGGGGCCGCCCGCCCGCCGCGAGCGGAATCCGGGCGAAGGGGGCGGGCGCGGGCCGTGTACGGTACGCATCCAGCCTCGTAAGGGTGGGGCGGCTGGGGCGGGGCCCCGCTCACCAGAACAGACCGACACGATCCCCAGGGGGACCCCAGATGGGCAAGACCGCACTCATAACCGGCGTCACCGGGCAGGACGGCTCGTACCTCTCCGAGCTGCTGCTCTCCAAGGGCTACACGGTGCACGGCCTGGTGCGGCGTTCCTCCAGCTTCAACACCGAGCGGATCGACCACATCTACCAGGACCCGCAGACCGCCAACCGGTCCTTCGTCCTGCACCACGCCGACCTCTCCGACGGCGTCGCGCTCGTGAACCTGCTCCGCGAGATCCGGCCCGACGAGGTCTACAACCTGGGCGCCCAGTCCCATGTGCGGGTCTCCTTCGACGCCCCCCTCTACACGGGCGACGTGACCGGCCTCGGCGCCCTGCGCCTCCTGGAGGCGATCCGGGCCAGCGGTGTGGACACCCGGATCTACCAGGCCTCGTCCTCGGAGATGTTCGGGGCCACCCCGCCCCCGCAGAACGAGCAGACCCCGTTCCACCCGCGCAGCCCGTACGGCGCCGCGAAGGTGTTCGCGTACTGGACCACGGTGAACTACCGCGAGGCGTACGACATGTTCGCCGTCAACGGGATCCTGTTCAACCACGAGTCCCCGCGCCGAGGCGAGACCTTCGTGACCCGCAAGATCACCCGCGCGGTGGCCCGTATCAAGGCCGGCCTCCAGGACCACCTCTACCTGGGCAACCTCGACGCGGTCCGGGACTGGGGCTACGCCCCCGAGTACGTGGACGCCATGTGGCGGATGCTCCAGCAGGACGAGCCGACCGACTACGTCGTCGCCACGGGCGTGGCCGCCACGGTCCGCGAGTTCGTGGAGTCCTCCTTCACCCACGCGGGCCTCGACTGGGCCGAGCACGTGCGCTACGACCCGAAGTACGAGCGCCCGAGCGAGGTGGACGCCCTCATCGGCGACGCCTCCAAGGCCAATGAACTGCTTGGCTGGAAGCCGACGGTGCTTGTGGCCGAGCTGGCGCAGATCATGGTCGACGCCGACATCCGGCAGGTCGAGGACCAGCTGGCGGGCGTGACGGTCCGTATCGACCGCTGAAGGCCTTATATTTCCCCTAGATTTGCCGTGTCCCGGTCATCTCCACTGGTATCGGTGGGTGTGGCCGGGGCAAACCTGCCGTATGTCCGTTGTGCGCCCTCCAACCTGAACCGTTCATTCCAAGTTGGTATGCAATGGGTCAAGGGAGGTGACCGGGTCCTCGCAGAAGCCCTAGTCTGCGCCAGTACATATGGCTGTTCGGATAGTTCCAGCCATCAAACCGGGCGATTGCCCTGGGGGGCTCATGCGTAGATCCAGAGGGCTGACTGCTGCCCTCGTCCTGTCACTGGCCGGCGCCGGCACCGGTATAGGTCTGGTGCTGATGCCCGAGGCGTCCGCCATCACGCCTCCCGTGGCATTCACCGCCGACGAGCTGCCCACCTGGCAGCCCAACGGCATCGTCTTCGCGATGGCCGAGGCGAACGGCACCGTCTTCGCGGGCGGCACCTTCTCCGCCGTCCGCCCGCCGGACGGCACCAGCGGTGCCGAGCAGGAAGCGGTCAACTTCGTGGCGCTCGACGCCGCGACGGGCAACCCGACCTCGTGCAAGCTCGCCTTCACCATCGGCGACGGCAGCGCGACCGTGCGCACCCTCGAGGTCTCCAAGGACAAGAAGACCCTGTACGCGGGCGGCTACTTCGGCGCCGTCAACGGCACCCCGGTCTCCAGCCTGGCCGCGATCGACATCGCGACCTGCACCCCCAAGGCCGCCTTCCACCCGGGCTTCCCCGCCACCGTGCGCGGACTCGCCGTCACCGACGACACCGTGTACGCGGCCGGCGACTTCGGCACCGTCGAGGGCCAGACGCGCGAGCGGTTCGCCGCCGTCGACGCCGGCTCCGGCGCCCTGAAGCCCTTCACGGCCAACGCCGACGAGCCCGGCCGCGCGGTCGAGGTCACCCCGGACGGCAAGAACGTGCTGCTGGGCGGCGACTTCTTCGACATCAACGGCAAGAGCACGCACGCCCTGGCCGTCGTCAACGCCACCACCGGCGCGGTCACCAAGACGTACAGCAACATCCCGTCGAACTCCGTGGTCAAGGACATCGCCACCGACTCGACCGGCTTCTACACCGGCAACGAGGGCTCCGGCGGCGGCGTCTTCGACGGCCGCATCGGCCTGAACCTCAGCGACTTCAGCGAGAAGTGGCGCGACCGCTGCCTCGGCGCGACCCAGGCCGTCCTGCCGTACGACGGCGTGCTCTACAGCGCCTCGCACGCGCACGACTGCTCGCTCGAGGGCCAGTTCCCCGACGGCAAGCGCAACTTCTTCAACGCGCAGCTGACCAACTACGAAGGCGCGGCCCCCGCGCCCGTGGACGGCTTCGTCCGCAGCCCGCGCAAGCTCGGCTGGCACCCCACCGCCAATGACGGCATCGGCGAGGGCATCGGCCCGCGCACCCTGGCCATCGCCGAGAAGAACGACGTCAAGTACCTGTGGTCCGGCGGCGAGTTCACCACCATCAACGGCAAGGCGCAGCAGGGGCTGACCCGCTTCGCCTCCACCGGCGACGTCGGCGCCCCGACCACCCCGGTCGCGAGCGCCGGCAGCGTCAAGCCCGGTGAGGTCCAGGTCCGCTGGCGCACCAGCTACGACGCCGACGACAGCAAGCTGACGTACCGGATCTACCGCAACGGCTCGTCCAGCCCCATCGCCACCGTCGCCGCCGAGTCCCTGGAGTGGCAGCGTCCGCAGGCCTCCTGGACCGACACCACGGTCAAGGACGGCCAGTCGTACACCTACCGCGTGACGGCCACCGACGCCGCGGGCAACACCAGCGCCCTGTCGGCCAACGCCGCGGTCACGGTCCCGAGCTCGGTCCAGGCGTACCCGAACCAGGTCCGCACCGACGGCGCCTCCCTGTACTGGCGCTACGACGACACCGTCAGCCCGTACGTCGCCGACTCCTCGGTCGCCGGCAACACCAGCGGTGTCCAGCTCAACGCCCCGGCCCTGCGCCAGACGCCCGGCGCGATCAGCGGCGCGAGCACGGCCATGGGCTTCAACGGCACCAGCCAGCAGGTGTACAGCGACCACCGTCAGACGGTGGGCAGCGCGTTCTCGGTCGAGACCTGGTTCAAGACCAACACCACGCGCGGCGGCAAGCTGATCGGCTTCGGCAGCAACACGGACCGCAACAGCGGCTCGTACGACAAGCAGATCTACATGACCAACACCGGTCGTCTGGTCTTCGGCGTCAGCAACGGCTCCGCCCGCACCATCACCACCGGCCTGTTCGACACGTACAACGACAACAAGTGGCACCACGTCGTCGGCACCATGGGTGCGGGCGGCATGGAGCTGATCGTCGACGGTCAGAGCAAGGGCACGCTGAACGTCACCAGCTCGGTCGCGTACGAGGGCTTCTGGCACGTCGGCGGCGACAACCTCAGCGGCTGGCCGTCCAAGCCGACGAGCAACTTCTTCGCCGGCCAGATCGACGAGACGGCCGTCTACCCGAAGGCGCTCACCGCGGCCCAGGCCAAGAACCACTACGACCTGGCCAAGGCGCCGTCCGACACGGTCTCCAAGGTCTCCGCGACCGAGGACACCTACGTCAACCAGGGCGCCCCGAGCGCCGCCAACGGCGCGAGCACCTCGCTGGCCGTCCGCGGCACGTCGGCGTACCAGACGTACCTGCGCTTCAACCTGCCGGCCGCGCCGGCCGGGCAGGTCCTGAAGTCCGCCTCGCTGCAGATCAAGACGTCGACCCCGGCGAACGCCGGTACGACCGACAAGATCTCCGTGGTCCCGGTCACCGGCACCTGGAGCGGCGCGAGCACGACGTTCAACACCAAGCCCGCCCTCGGCGCCACCGAGCTCGGCTCGTTCGCGAGCGTGCCGGACGGCTCGGCGATCCAGAGCACCCCGCTGGACACCGCCGCGCTCACCCCGGTGCTGGGCACCGGCTACAGCCTGGCCCTGACGAGCACGGGCACCGACCCGCTGTGGATCTGGTCCATGGAGTCGACCGCCGCGGACGCCGCTCCGCAGCTCGTCCTCACCTTCGGCCCGAAGTAACCGCGTAGACGGATGCGGGGCCCGGCGTGAAACACAGCCGGGCCCCGCACCCCTATCCCACGTAACAACAGGAGCCCCCAAGATGTACCGACGCTCCGCTGCGGCTGCTGTTCTGCTGGCCGCGGCTCTGACCCTGACCGCCTGCAGCTCGGGCGGCGACGGCAAGGCCGACGCCGAGGCGGCGAAGCCGAAGCCGCCGGCCGCGTCCTCGGTCCCGGACCCGGCGGACGCCTCGGCGGCGCCGGTCTCGCCCGACGCGAAGCCGACCGGCCCGGTCCTGCCGGACGCTAAGCTCACCCCGAAGACGGGCAGCTTCAAGGCCAACGAGAAGCAGTACCTGAGCGGACGGGTCCCCGAGAAGATGGACCCGGCGGCGGTCCTCCAGACCGGCCAGGAGTCCTGCCAGCGGGTGGAGCGCACCGCGAAGCGCGACAAGGACGCGGCGACCGGGGCCATCGTCGCCGGGGAGATCCCGGGGGCGAAGGACGCGATCACGTACCTGTGCCCGGAGCAGAAGCCGATCCTGGACGCGGCCTCCAAGGGCTTCGCGGACGGCACCCGCCAGTCGCCCGCAGCGGGCACGTACCGGGCGCTGACCCAGGCCACGACGTGCACCTGGGAGGCGAAGGGCAAGGACGGCGCGGTCCTGGCCTCCGGCCCCGAGTCCCCCCTGAAGGCCGGTGACAAGATCACCGCCGCGATCCCCGCGGGCACGGCGACCTTCACCTCGGCGGGCTGCTACGCCTGGATCCCGGCGTAACCCCTGCCGTCCCGCACGGACGCGAACGCCGCCCCCGCCCGAACTCCGGGCCGGGGGCGGCGTTTTCGCATCCGCTTGCCGGGTAGCCGCGCGATCAGACGACAACGACTGCGGAGGCGAATCACATGGGAGGCATCGGCGGCTGCATCGCGCTGATCGTGGTGGGGGCCATCCTCACCTTCGCGACGGACTGGAAGATGGAGAGCGTCAACCTCGACGTCGTCGGGCTGATCATGATGGCGGCGGGCGCCATCGGCCTCGCCGTCTACGCGAGCGTCTTCAAGCGCCGCCGCGCGGCGGTCCTCCCGGTGGTCGACGAGACCCGCCGCGAGCTGTAGCCCGTCAGCGCAGGGCCTTCTCGTAGACCGGTAGGAGGGTGTCGAGGACGGCTTCCATCGAGAAGGACTGCGCGGCCAGCTTGCGGGCCGATGCTCCGGCCTTGGCGTTCTCGGTGGGGTCCAGGAGGGAGAGGACGGCTTCCGCCACGTCCGCCGGGCCCGGGGGGACCGCTCGGCCGGCGCCCGCCGTGGCGATGTCGCGGGCCAGGCCGTTCGAGTGCGTGACCACCGACGGGACGCCCACCGACAGGGCCTCCAGGACCGACATCGGGAACGGCTCGTCCACCGACGGGAGTACGTAGACGTGCGCCCGCCGCAGCTCTGTGAGGACCTCGGAGGCGGACAGCGCTCCCGGGACCGTGAAGCATCCCTCCAGGCCCAGCTCCGCGATGCGCGCCCGCACCGCCGCCAGCTCGCCCTCGTCCGGGCCGGCCACCACGAACTCCGCGTCCGGGTGCGCCGCCAGGATCGCCGGGGCCGCGTCCACGAAGTCCACCGGGCGCTTGCGGGCCTGCAGGCGCGCCGAGTACAGGATGCGCGGGGGACCGGCCGGGGCCGGCCGCTCCTCCTGCGCGGGCGTGCCGTTCACCAGCCGGACGGCCCCCGGCAGCGCGCCGCCCACCACCGCGTCGAGGCCCTCCCGTTCGTGCGGGGTCAGGTGCAGCACCGCGTCCGCGCCGCGCAGCAGCCTCCGTACGGCCACCGCGTCCAGCACCTTGGCCAGCAGCTTCTCGCTCGGGTCCACCATCCCGTGGGTCTGCAGCACCAGCGGCTTGCCGGCCCGCAGCGCGGCGAGGGCCACCGGCAGGGTCACCAGGTCCCGCGCCAGGTGGACGTGGACCACGTCCGCGTCCCGGACCAGCCGGCCCGCCGAGGCCAGCAGGGCCGGTGAGGTCATCCCGCTGAAGCCCAGGGGGAGGAGGCGCCGGGCCGGGAACAGCTTCGCCGGGACGCCCTCCACCGAGGTCGGCCACGGGTCCGGGAAGCCCTCGCCCAGCGCCAGCAGCCGCGCCTCGTGGCCGCGGCCCCGCAGTCCCTTGGCCAGGTTCAGCGCGACCCGGACGGGCCCGCCGAACGCGTGCGAGGGGGAGTGGAGCGTGACGGCGTGCAGGACTCTCACTTGGGCTCCTCGACCGGGCGGCGCTGCCCGTCCATCGTCTGCAGGGTCAGTGCAGGAAGGTTTCTGTGGACCACGGATCCGGCACCCGCCACCGCGCAGCGGCCCACCGTGACCCCGGCCAGCACGGTCGCCCGTACGGCCACCCACGCGCCGTCCTCGACCACGACCGGCGCGTTGCGGTAGCGGAAGTCGGCGGCCCGGTGGTCGTGCGAGCCGGTGCAGAGCATGGCCTCCTGCGAGATGCAGACGTTCGCCCCGATGGTCACCGGCTCCAGGTTCAGCAGCCAGGCGCCCTCGCCGATCCACGTGTGGTCGCCGACGGTGAGCTTCCACGGCCACAGCACCCGCACCCTGTGCCGGATCAGCACGCCCTCGCCGATGCGCGCGCCGAACGCCCGCAGCAGTGCCACCCGCAGCCGGGCCGGACAGAACCACGCCATGAACAGCGTGTTCATCACCGCGAACCAGAGCGCCTGCGTCAGCAGCCCGCGCCCCTTGTCGTATCCGGCCAGCGTGAAGGCAGGAAGATCACGCAACTGTCGCCCCTCATCGTGCGCTGCGGGCCCGTCGCGCTCCGCAGGAGCGCCTCCCAGGACGCCGCCCGCTCAGACTAGACTGCGCGCGGACCAGGCACATCGGGCGGGGGCGGCAGTGGCAACGGACATACGCAAGCCCTCGGTGGCCCCGCCGCTGCCGCCCGTCCCCGAGCCGGCGGACGCGCACAAGTGGGGCCGGGTCACCACCCCGCGGACCCTGCTCTCCCGCGCCCTGTCCGTCCCGCTCATCCTCGGCTTCACCGTCTTCCTGCCGCTGATCGTCGCCGTCCAGCCGGGCGACGGCCAGCGCGACGCCGCCTTCTGGCTCCAGCTCCTGCTCACGATGTACGCGGGCGCCCGGCTCTCGGCGATGGTCCTGACCAGCCGGCGCAAGCTGCTCCAGGGCTCCTTCTGGCTCTTCGTCTACATGGCGATGGGCGTGGCCCCGCTCGCGCAGGCCGTCCTCGGCCGGGTCCCGACCCCCGTGGTCGGCCCCCGCTCCGACCTCACCGTCGCCATCGGCCTGGTCCTGCTCGGCTGCACGGCGTTCGACGTCGGCGTCCTGCTGGCCCGCCACCGGCCGGCCGGGCGGGCCGGCGGCTCCCAGAAGGAGCCGCGGCCGGTCATGGCCCACCGGCGCCGCCTCCAACTGCTGACCGGGCTCGCCTTCCTGTGCAGCGCCGCGTTCATCATGAAGCTCGGCGGCCCGGCGGTGTTCTTCTCCAGCCGCCAGGAGATCATCGCGGGCATCGAGGAGGCGGGCGTCTCCAACGGCGACGGCCAGGCCGGCCAGGCCCTGCTGCGCGGCTTCGGCACCGTGCCGGCCCTGCTCGCCCTGCTGGTCTACACGCGCTGGATCATCACCTCGACGTACGCCCGCCGCAAGGTGTCGATCATCGTCACCTGGGGGGCGCTGGCCCTGCTCAACCTGGTGGTCAACAACCCGATCTCGAACCCGCGGTACTGGTTCCTCACGGTCATGTTCGCGCTGCTGTTCACCGTCTTCCCGGTGAGCGCCGCGATGTACCGGGTGGCGCTGTCGATGGCCGTGGTGATCGCCCTGCTCGTGTTCCCGTTCGCGGACCGCTTCCGGTACGACGAGAAGAACTACAAGCCGGTCGAGACGACGTCGTTCCTGGAGCCGATGGCGCTGAAGGACTACGACCAGATCGGCATGTTCGCGAACACCATCACCTACTCGAACTCCGGTCCCGGGCACCTGTACGGGAGCCAGCTCGCCGGGTCCGTCTTCTTCGCGGTGCCGCGCTCGGTCTGGCCGGGCAAGCCGAAGGACACGGGTGTGATGGTCGGCGAGTGGATGGGGACGGTCAACACCAACCTCTCGTCCCCGATCTGGGCCGAGCTGTGGCTGGACTTCGGCCCGCTGGGCATGGGCGCCGGGCTCCTGGCCACGGGGTACGCGGCGGCCCGGGTGGACCGCCGCTACGCGAAGCGCGCCACGCGGCGCTCGCCTCCGGGCAGCCTGATCTCCGTGGTGGTCCCGCTGGTCGCGGGCTATTCGTTCATCCTGCTCCGGGGCCCCCTGCTCCAGGCCTCCGGCCGCGTGGCGATCGCGGCCCTCTGCCTGGCGCTGGTGGCGACGTACCGGCAGGACAAGTCCACCAGGCTGCGCTAGCGGGAGCCCGGGAGGACCGGAGCCCGGCAGGTCAGGCGGCCGTCGTGACCGGCGGCTCGGGCGCGCGCGCCGGGACGCGGGAGACGCGGAGCCAGGCCGCCGCGGCCTTGAGCGCCGAGCCCGCCGCCAGTCCCCAGGCGGCGCCGGTCACGCCGGCCGCCGCGTACCCGCCGAGCAGCAGCGCCACCGAAAGCAGCGAGAAGACGACCTGCAACGAGAGCGTCGCCTTCGGGTTGAGGACGCGCAGGGTCAACAGGGCGCAGGTGCCCAGGCCCATCACCGCGTACTGCGCTCCCGTGGCCGGGAGCAGGGCGGAGGCCGCCGCCCACGTGTCACCCAGCAACTGGCGGCCCACACCGTCGGGCAGGGCGTACAGGACCGCGCCCCAGCCGGCGCCCAGCGCCGCCAGCGCACCGCCCATCGCCGCCGTCAGCCGGACCACGCCCCGCTTGCCGGACGCCCGGCCCACCACCGGCGGGCCGAACGCGTTCGCCGAGTTGAACAGCACGTTCAGCGGGCCGAACAAGGTCGTCGCACCCCGCAGCGCGCCCACCGCCAGTGGGGTCGCGAACAGGCCGAGCCCCAGCACCGCCAGCTGGCTGGACCCGTTGCCCACCGCGAACTCGACCACGAACCGCTGCCCCAGGTGCCCCCGCCGCAGGTACGGCCGCAGATCGGCCGCCGAGCCCCGGACGTACGGACGCAGCAGCCACAGCCCCAGCGCGAGCGCCGGAAGCGCCGAGACCCCCCACACCAGCACCAGCCGCCCCGCCGAAGCCCCTTCGGGCTGGAGCAGCAGCGCGGCCACGACGCACACCAGCCGCAGCGCGTCCGCGGCCAGCGCCCGCTCGGGGGCGCGCAGCGCGGAGAAGCAGTACCGCAGCCCGTCCTGGACGAGCACCAGCGGCAGTACGAGGCCCAGTGCGAGGAACGCCCAGCCGCCGGCCCCGGGCACGGCGAGGCCGACGAGGGCCAGCGCCGCGCCCGCCGCCGCCGAGGCGGCCCCGGTGAACGCGAGGCCCGAGCGGCACACCGCGCCCAGCCGCTCCTCGTCCTTCTCCAGCACCACCGTCTGGCCGACGTACGCCATGTTCAGCCCGAGGAGCACGCTGAACGTCACGTACACCATCGAGAAGTCGGCGAAACCGGACGCCGAGGACAGCCGGGCGGCCAGCACCAGCACCAGGATGTTCGTGGCGCTGGACGCGGCCTGGTCCAGGACCGAGGAGACGGCGGCGAGGCCGCGCCGGCTCATCTGCGGCCCATGCGCACCGTGCGCAGGGCCACCGTGTCCGTGCCGTCACCCGGGATGTGCTGTTCGGGTTCCGCCTGCCGGTGCGTCTGCTGCCCCTGCCCCTGACCCTGGTTCGGCTGCCGCGTGAGCGGCTGCGCCTGCGGCGCGGACGGCCGGGAGGCCTGCGCCGGGGCGGCGGGCGCGCCCTTCGACTTGCCGCCGCGACCGCGCTTCTCGCCCGGCAGCGGGGCGTGCAGCACCGCGCCGAGCACCGTGCCGCCGGCGCCGCTGATCAGCTCGCGGATCCGGGACAGGTCGGTGCGGTGTACGGCGCGCGGGTCGCAGACGACCAGGACGCCGTCGACGCGGTCGACGAGCGCGAGGGCGTCGGCGTACGAGAGCACGGGCGGCGCGAGCACGACGACCGTGGAGTTGGGGGAGTCGGCCTCGGAGATCAGCCGGGTGGCGCGCGGGGAGGTCAGCGCGCGGGGCACGTTGCGCACCGGCTCGCCCGGGATCAGGTCGAAGGTGCCCGACTCCCCGGCGTCGACGACGAGCTGGCGTCCGTCGGGCCACTCGGAGTCGCCGTGGGCCGCCGGGCTGCCGGACGCGCCGCCCGGCGTCTGGCTCCACCGCGGCCGCCCGGCGCCGGTCGGCAGCTGGCTGGCCAGTACCGGCGTGCGCAGGTCGGCCTCGATGAGCAGGACGTCCTTGCCGGTCTCCGCGAAGGAGGCGGCCAGGTTCACGGCCGCCGCGGCGGCGGTCTCGCTGCTGCCGCGCGGGGCGACGACCAGCAGCCTGCGCCGGTCGGCGAAGCGGGAGTCGTACGCGAGCCGGAACGCCACGGAGCGGAACTCCTCGGCGAGCCGGGGGTCCTCCTCGCCGGCCGCGAGCAGCGGTCCGCCGCCGGTCTTGGCCCGCGGCAGGTAGCCGAGCACGGGGGCGCGCAGGGCCCGCGCGACATCGCCCTCGGAGCGCGGCGCCGGGTCGAACACGAGCCGGACCCACGCGGCGAGCAGGCCCAGGGCGAGGCCCACGGCCGCGCCGAGCGCCAGCGACATCACGAGGCCCGGGCCGTCGGTGTCGGACGGCGGGGTCGCGGGGCTGGTGACCCGGCCCGGGCTCATGTCCAGGGCCTGGAGCTTGGCGATGTTGCTGTTGAGGGTGTTGACCTTGCTCTGCAGGTCGGTCTTCGAGGCGTACGCGGCGTCGCGGCCCGTGCCGGCCGGCATGGTGTTGATCTGCTTGACGAGCTCTTCGAGGTTCTTGGCGACCGGGTCGCGCTGGTCCTGGTAGCCCTTGACCATCTTGTCGCGCGTGACGTCGAGGGAATCCTGCCGCTTGAGCAGGTAGGCCTCGGTCATCGCGTTGGCGCGGGTGGCGGCCTCCTTGGCGGAGGACGCGGTGTAGGTGAACCGCAGCACCATCGTCTGGGGCGGGTTGGTCACCTGGAGGCCGCTGCGCAGACCGGCGAAGTCCTTCGCGGTCACGCCGAGCTTCTTCGCGGCCTCGTTGGCTATGGAGGAGCTGAGCGCGACCTGGCGCTCCGAGCCGATGTTGATCGCCTTGTCGGGCGCGAGGCTCGGGTTGAACGGGTCGTCGGTGGGCGCGCGCAGTACGACGTCCGCGGTGGCGACGTAGGTGTCGGACGTGGAGATGCCGAGGTAGACGCCGCCCAGCAGGCCGATGCCGACACCCGCCCCGAGGAGGCGGCGGTAGCGCAGGAGCTGTTTGAACTGGTCCCTGAGGAGGTCCGGTTCGTCCTCCGCCGGGACGGACGCAGGGCGGTTCGTCTCGATCACGACTGCGGACCCCCAAGTGCTTCGTCTATCAGTGCGTCGATGCGGGTCAGGCCCGCGTCACGGCTCAGGTGGGCCGCCACGTGCCGGGGCCCGGCCGCCCCGAGCGCATCCGCGCCCTCGGGGTCCTCGGCGAGGGCCCGTACGGCCTTCAGCAGGGCGTGGGGGTCCTCCGGTGGTACGAGCACCCCCGCGCCCGAGCGTTCCACTTCCTGGGCCGTGCCGCCCTCCGCCGCGACGGACGCGATGACGGGCCGGCCGGCCTGGAAGTAGGAGGTCAGTTTGGACGGCACACTCATGTCGAGCACGGCCGCGTGCTGCGTCACGGCGAGTACGTCCGCCGCCGCGAGGATATCCGGGAACTCTCCGTCGGCGGCAGGGGGGATGATGTCCAGATTCGGCACGTCTGCGGCGAGGTCGGCCAGGGCCGAGCGCTGACTGCCGTCGCCCATGAGGACGAAACGGACGCCCGGATCGAGGCGGGCGGCGCCCACGAGCACTTCGAGGCCCTGCTTGAGGCCCATGTTCCCGGAGTGCAGGACGACCGGCTCGCCGGGCGCCCAGCCGAGGTGGCGCCGGGTCTGGCCGCGCGGCCGGGTGGGCTGCGGGACGTGGGACCAGTTGGGCACGAGGCGGATCTTCGCCGGGTCCACGCCCATGCCGACGACCCGGTCCACGAAGGTCTCGTGGATCACGCCGACCAGGGTGGCCCGCTTCAGGGCGTACGCCTCCGCGCGCCCGGCGACGGCGGCCGCCTTGTCGCCGCCGCTGATTCCGCTCTGCGCGGCGGCCGCGCCCATCAGGTCCTGGACGACCGGGATGAACGGGACTTTCCAGCGGGCGGCGAGCCGGGCGGCGAGGACCCCGCCGGCCAGGCTGGGCATCTGGGCCATGACGGCGTCCGGGCGCGGCATCCGGGGCGGGGCCACGGCACCGTGCAGCAGAATCGATCCTTCAAAAAGGGCCCGCTTGACGGCGGTCTGGCGGGGCGGCACGGTGTGAGCGCGCCGGTGCACTGTGACCCCCGCGCGCTGTTCCGTGCGCTGGAGCGCCCCCTTGTACTCCGGCTCCAACGACCAAGACGGATAGTGCGGCATGCCGGCGAGCACGTGGGTGTCATGGCCGAGATCCGCCCAGTGCTCCGCGATCTGGGTGGCGTACGGCCCAATCCCCGCGTGCTCGGGAGCGTAGTTGGTGGAAACCAGCAGTAGGCGCCGGTGACCGGATCTCGACACTGAACGTCCCCTTCTCCCCAGGATGATGCGCACGTCACCCTATTCGTTCACCGACAGCACGGGGAACGTGCACGCTATTGTCTGCTAATCCGCCACACCGGGGGGTGTGGCCGCTGGGGGGTAACTCATGACGGAGCGCGACATGTCCGACCTTGGCGCACCTGCGCACAGACCGTACCGAGTCGGGTACGCCCCAGGTGCGTACGATCTGTTCCATATCGGGCATCTCAATATCCTTCGGCATGCCCGGAGTCAGTGCGACTACCTGGTCGCCGGGGTGGTCTCCGACGAGATGGCGGAACTGGCCAAGGGCCGCCGCCCGATGATCCCGCTCGTGGAGCGGCTGGAAATCGTCCGTAGCGTCCGCTATGTGGACGCCGCGTTCGTCGAGACGGTTCCGGACAAGGTGGAGACCTGGAAGCAGGTCCGCTTCGACGTGATCTTCAAGGGCGACGACTGGCGGGGCACTCCCAAGGGGGACAAGCTGGAGAAGGACTTCGCGTCCGTCGGCGTCGACGTCGTCTACTTCCCCTACACGGTGCACACGTCCAGCACCCAGCTGCGCCGGGCCCTGGACGCGCTGTCCGAGCCGCTCAGCGCGGAACGGCGCTGAGCTCCCGGAACCACTTCGCGAGGAACGCCACCAGGAACAGCGCGGCGACCGCGCCGAGCCCGGCGTACGCCCAGCGGAACAGCTCCCCGCCCCCGAGCGCGAGGAAGACCAGGCAGAACACGCCGTAGTCCACGGGCAGCAGCGCCACCGCGCGCACCGTCGAGGGCGCGGCGGCGGGGCTCCCGGGCGCCGGCTTCGGCTTGAGCTTCTCGGTCAGCAGCCCGCCGAAGAAGGTGACGACCGAGGCGAACTGGAAGCCCAGCGGCACCAGCAGCCAGCCCTCCCCGCCCGTCCCGTACGCCTCGGGGAAGCGGTAGAACGCGATCAGCACGCAGGTGTGCAGCGCTGTCAGCTTGGCGCAGTCCACGACGTGGTCCAGCCATTCGCCCGCCGCGCTGCCGCCGCCGCGCAGCCGGGCCAGCTGCCCGTCGGCCGAGTCGAAGGCGAAGCCGACGGCGAGCGCGGCCCACACGGCGACGCCCAGTCCCCACGAGGGTGCGGCGAGCGCGACCGCGGCCACGGCGGCGAAGCTGAAGGCGGCGCTGACCAGCGTCACCTGGTTCGGGGTCAGCCCGAGCGCATACGACACGGCGGCCAGGTACCGCCCCGCGGGCCGGTTGACGAACCGCGAATAGAGCGACACCCCCTTCGCCGACTTCTGCGCCCCGCGCAGCTCCCGCAGCGCGGTCCCGACTCTCGCCATGCGTACCCCTGATCCCTGCCGATGTGGCACACGTGTACGGGTGCACGTGTGTACGAGGCCACATCATCGCAGGACGAATGAGGGTTCTCGCTCCGGCTCAGCCGACCACCCGCGCCACCCGGCCGTCCGCCCTCCTCAGCCGACCACCCGCAGCAGCAGTACCGACCGGGCCGGCACCGTCAGCGTCTCCCCGCCCCGGTGCCGGGTGCCGGGAGGTGCGGCCTGGTCCTCCCGCGCGGTGTCCAGCACCAGCTCGTACCCCGCGGCCCACGGAGCGTCCGGCAGCACCCACGCCACCGGCCGGTCCCCGGCGTGCAGCAGCGCCAGGAAGCTGTCGTCGACGACCTGCCGCCCCCGCTCGTCGCGGCCCGGGATGTCCCGCCCGGACAGGTACATGCCGAGCGCGGCGGCCGGGGCGTACCAGTCCCGCTCGGTCATCTCCTTGCCCGCCGGGGTGAACCAGGCCAGGTCCCGCAGCCCGTCCGCGCCCTGGGGCCGCCCCGAGAAGAAGGCCCGCCGGCGCAGCACCGGATGCTCCTGGCGCAGCGCCACCAGCCGCGCGGCCAGTGCGAACAGATCCCGCCAGGCCGGATCCTCCAGCAGCGACCAGTCCACCCAGCCCGTCTCGTTGTCCTGGCAGTACGCGTTGTTGTTGCCGCCCTGCGTGCGCCCGAACTCGTCCCCGGCCACCAGCATCGGCACCCCGGTCGACAACAGCAGGGTGGTCAGCAGATTGCGCAGCTGCCGCCGCCGCAGCACCCCGATCCGGGCGTCGTCCGTGTCCCCCTCCGCCCCGCAGTTCCAGGAGCGGTTGTCGTTCGTCCCGTCGCGGCCCGCCTCCCCGTTGGCCTCGTTGTGCTTGCGCTCGTACGACACCAGGTCGCGCAGCGTGAACCCGTCGTGCGCCGTCACGAAGTTCACCGAGGCGTACGGCCGCCGCCCGCCCCACGCGTACAGGTCGCTGGAGCCCGACAGCCGGTACCCGAGGTCCCGTACGTCGGGCAGCGCGCCCCGCCAGAAGTCCCGTACGGCATCCCGGTAGCGGTCGTTCCACTCCGTCCACAGCGGCGGGAACGCCCCCACCTGGTAGCCGCCCGAGCCCACGTCCCAGGGCTCGGCGATCAGCTTCACCCGCCGCAGCACCGGATCCTGGGCGATCACCGCGAGGAACGGCGACAACATGTCCACGTCGTGCATCGAGCGGGCCAGCGCCGCCGCCAGGTCGAAGCGGAACCCGTCCACTCCCATCTCCGTCACCCAGTAGCGCAGCGAGTCCGTGATCAGCCGCAGCACGTGCGGGCGCCCCGCGTGCAGGGTGTTCCCGCAGCCCGTGTAGTCGGAGTACCGGCGCTGGTCGGGCTGGAGCCGGTAGTAGCCCCGGTTGTCGATCCCGCGCAGCGACAGCGTCGGGCCCAGCTCTCCCGCCTCCGCCGTGTGGTTGTAGACCACGTCGAGGATGACCTCGATCCCGGCCGCGTGCAGGGCCCGCACCATCCGCTTGAACTCCCCGACCTGCTGCCCCGCCGTACCGCTCGACGAGTACCCCGCGTGCGGGGCGAAGTAGCCGACCGAGTTGTAGCCCCAGTAGTTGCGCAGACCCCGGCGCAGCAGGTGGTCCTCGTGCGCGAACTGGTGCACCGGCAGCAGTTCGACCGCCGTCACGCCCAGCTTCACCAGGTGCTCGAGGGCCGCCGGATGGGCCAGGCCCGCGTACGTGCCGCGCAGCTCCTCGGGAACACCCGGATGGCGCATCGTGAACCCGCGCACGTGCAGCTCGTAGATCACCGAATCGGCCCACGGGGTCTTCGGCCGGACGTCGTCCGCCCAGTCGTCGTCATCGTGGACGACCACCCCCTTGGGGACGAACGGCGCCGAGTCGCGGTCGTCGCGCACCGTGTCCGCGATGTACTGCTGCGGCCAGTCGCGGACGTGCCCATACACCTCCGGCGGCAGCGTGAAGTCCCCGTCGACGGCCCGGGCGTACGGATCCAGCAGCAGCTTGGCCGGATTGAACCGGGCCCCCGTCCAGGGGTCCCAGCGGCCGTGCACCCGGAACCCGTACCGCTGCCCCGGGCGCACCCCGGGCAGGAAGCCGTGCCAGATCTCGTGCGTCAGCTCGGTCAGCGCACACCGGGTCTCGGCGCCCTCCGCGTCGAAGAGGCACACCTCCACCGACTCCGCGCCCTGCGCCCACAACGCGAAGTTGGTGCCGGCCGTCCCGTCCGGGCCGGTACGGAAGCGCGCCCCCAGGGGGTGCGAGGACCCGGGCCACACCGGGGGCCCCGGGCGCGTGACGGCCTGTAAGGCCGACTCCCGACCCTGTATCACCGGCCCGCTCCACTGGCCGTTGACGTGCGGGGCGGGCGACTCCACTGAGGTCACTGACTCCATGGCGGCGGTATCCACCGCCTCTTGCTCGGCTGCGCTCGACACTGCCCGCCTCCACGGCTCCTGGGTACCGGCAGGGGAAGGCACGTGCGGCTCCGGCGTCCCTGCCGGAGCCCGCCCCCGTCTGGTCCTTCCCACTGTTCTGCCCGGAGAGATCTGCCCGGAACGTGGCCCGCGCTCACGTTTCCCCCGGAGGGCCCCGGTCGTTGGAGGGATCGTGACACTTCTGACGAGGCGGGCGGCGGCTGGCTTGGCCGCCGTGGCGGTATGGGCGGGCCTGCTGGGCGGCCTGGCCGGATGCACCGCGAGCGGCGGTTCCCCCGTCGAGATCCAGCTTCCCGGCAAGCCCCGGTCGCCCGACGAGGCCATCCGCATCACCCCCGAGGACAACGCCAAGGGGGTCCCGGCCGAGGGCCCGCTGACCGTCAGAGTGCCCGAGGGCCGCCTCGAACGGGTCGTGGTGACCAAGGTCGAGGACGCCCAGGAGGAGCGCGTACCCGGCTCCATCGCCCCCGACGGCCTCAGCTGGAGCCCGGACGTCGAGGACGGCCGGCTCGCGCTCGCCGCCAAGTACACCGTGGACGCGGTCGCCCTCGACGGCCACAACCGCCGCCAGGCCCGGCACACCACCTTCACCACCTACGTCCCCGAGGAACGGTTCATCGGCTACTTCAAGCCCGAGAACCGCTCCACCGTGGGCACCGGCATGATCGTCTCCTTCAACTTCAACCGCTCGATCGCGAACCGCGCCGACGTCGAGCGGGCCATCACCGTCACCTCCAGGCCCGCGGTGCAGATCGTCGGCCACTGGTTCGGCAAGGAGCGCCTCGACTTCCGGCCCAGGACGTACTGGAAGCCCGGCACCGAGGTCACCGTCACCATGAACCTGCGGGACGTGCAGGGCGCGCCCGGCTCGTACGGCATCCAGGACAAGTCCATCACCTTCACGGTCGGCCGCTCCCAGGCCTCCCTCGTGGACGCGGAGGCGCACACGATGGAGGTCCGCCGCGACGGGAAGCTGGTCCAAACCCTCCCGATCAGCGCCGGAGCCCCCAAGAACACCACCTACAACGGGAAGATGGTGGTGCTGGAGATGTTCGACGTGACCCGGATGAACGGCCAGACCGTCGGGTTCGGCGGCGAGTACGACATCCCCGACGTCCCGCACGCCATGCGGCTCACCACCTCCGGGACCTTCCTGCACGGGAACTACTGGGCCAGCCCCGACACCTTCGGTTCCTCCAACACCAGCCACGGCTGCGTGGGACTGCGCGACGACAAGGGCGGCGGCTCGGACACCCCGGCCGGCTGGTTCTTCGACCGCACCCTGGTCGGGGACGTGGTGGAGGTCGTGAACTCGCAGGACAAGACGGTCGCCCCGAACAACGGGCTGGGCGGCTGGAACATGTCCTGGGCGGACTGGGTCGCGGGCTCCGCCATCACCTGACGGCGCCCGCCGGGCGCAGGCGGGACGAGCCCCGCATGCGCCCCGGACGCACACCAGTCGAGTGATTGTCGCACCGCAATGTCGCAGCCCGAGTGTGTCCTTCCGTCCGACACCCCTGATCCTGCGCTCAGCTTGCTCCAGCCGAGCGGCGCGGCAGCGCGGCGGCGCCAGGAGACGGACGGAGCGTCATGTCAGCAAGGAACTGGACCCTCGGGCTCGCGGTCGGGGCCGTTCTGGCCGCCGGGTCCTCCACGGCCCTCGCGGCGGTCCCGGGGGCCGGCCGTACGGTGCGGGAACACGCGGCACCGGTGCGGGCCGCGCTGCGCGCCCCGCTGCCGGACGGCCTCGGCCCCTGTGTCCCGGGCCGGTGCCCCGACCCGTTCCCCCCGGTCGACGTCGGCACCGCGGCCAAGGGGTACGACGACGCCGTGAACGTCTTCGTCGGCGGGGACTTCCGGGTCCGCGCACGCGCCGCCGAGGCCGAGGGCAAGGTGGTCGTCCTCGGCAGCTTCGACCAGGACAAGGACGCCCAGGCCGGCCAGGCCTACAACATCGGCATCGTCGGCGCGGGCTCCCTGGTGCAGCCCCCGACCGGCTCGGACTTCCTCGCCACCGGCCGGAACGTCCTGATCGCCGCCGGTGAGCGGCTGATCTCCGACGGCGGCGTGGTCCGGTACGCCGGCACCGCACCCGGCCCCGGCCGGGTCACCGGCCCGCTGGTCCAGGACACGGCCGCCGTGTCCAAGTACGAGGGCCTGCGCGACCGGCTCACCGCCGCCGGCAAGTGCTACGCGCGGGTCGACGGGCGGCCCCGTACGGCCACCGGCACGGCCGTCAACGCCTCCGGGACCACGGTCTTCACCGGGGACGACGTCTCCAGGCTCCAGATCTTCAACGTCGACTTCGACATGGTGTCCGGCGGTGGCGGTGGCGGTGGCGGAGCGGGCGGGGCCGTCGGGATCCGCTTCGACCGCATTCCGGCGGACGCCACCGTCCTCGTCAACGTCCTGGGCACCGACCGCACCATCAGCACCTACAGCGGCGCCATCGACGACGCCCACAGCCCCTGGAACGCGCTGCGGACCCGGCTGCTGTGGAACTTCCCGGACGCCACGACCGTTCACCTCCAGGGCAGCGGCCAGTTCCAGGGCGCCGTCCTCATCGGCGAGCAGGCCTCGCAGACCACGGTCACCCTGCCCGGCATGAACGGCCGCTTCTTCACCACCGGCACGCTCACGCACACCAGCGTCGACGGTCTCGGCGGCGGCCAGGAGTTCCACGCGTACCCCTTCAACGGCGAGCTGCCCGACTGCACCGTGACCCCGCCCGTACCCGTCACCGGATCGGTCTCGGTCCTCAAGCGGGACGAGACGGGCAAGCCGCTGGCCGGTGCGCACTTCGAGCTGTGGCGCGAGACCAACGGTGTGGGCGGCGCCCAGTTCACGGGCGAAGCCGACGCCAAGGTCGCCGACTGCGTCACCCCCGCCGAAGGCCTCTGCGCCCGGGAGTCGGAGCTCGGCACGTACTACTGGCGCGAGACGGCGGCCCCCGACGGGTACGTGCTGCCCGAGCAGCGCGTCTTCCCGCTGACGCTGACCGCCGAGAACGCCACGGCCGGCGCGCGGTACGTGGTGGACAACGTGAAGGTGCCGCCGCCGGCGCCCACCGGCAAGGTCGCCGTCCACAAGGTCGACGCCGACGGGACGACCCCGCTCGCCCGGGCCGCCTTCCAGCTGTGGCGCGAGACCAACGGCCGGACGGGCCTCCAGGCGGACGGCGCCGGCGGCTCCCCGGACACGCTCGTCGAGAACACCTGCGTGACCGGAGCCGACGGCCGGTGCGAGCGCGTGGTCGAGCCCGGTACCTACCACTGGCGCGAGACCGTCGCCCCCGCCGGCTACGAGCTGCCCGCGCAGCCGGTGACCACCGTGGTCCTCACCGAGGCGGACGTCACCGCCGGGATCACGGCGACCGTGGTCAACAGCAAGGAGTACCGCGGGGTGCTGGAGGTCCTGAAGAAGGACGCCAAGACCAAGCGGCCGCTGCGCGGCGCCGTGTTCGAGGTCTGGAAGGAGACCAACGGGACCGCGGGCCTGCAGACGGCGGGCATCAACGCCGACGTCCTGGTCAAGGCGGGCTGCGCCACGGACGGAGCGGGCGTCTGCACCTTCGCGTACCTGGAGGCGGGCGCGTACTACCTGCGGGAGACGGACGTGCCCGAGGGCTACGTGCTGCCGGACGACCGGGTGACGGGTCCGCTGCGGCTCGACGAGGGGACCCCCGGGCACAAGCTGGTGGTGACGGTGGACAACCGGCGCGACGACCACGGCAAGGGCAAGGGCGGCGGCAAGGGAGGCAAGGGCGGCGGCCGCGGCTGATCCGACCCCGCCGATGCGCCGGTGAGGTGACCCGCTCACCCCACCGGCGCACCCGCGCGGGCCCCCCGGCTCCGGTCGGGGTTGGCTGGGCCCCGGCGGCCCGGCCGGCGGGCCCGAGGAGGCCCGTATGACCGCAGGCGCACCCGTGCTCGTACCCGCGGTACGAGGTGCGGCCGCGGCCGTCCTGGCCGTCGCCGTACTCGCCCTCACCGCACCGGCCCCGGCGTCCGCCCGTGGGGCGACCGCCCCCGAGCCCGCCTGTACGGCCGGCACCGGGCCCTACCAGCGCGAGCTCGAGGCCCACCTCGGGCGCCCCGTCGACGGGACGCAGTCCCCGGCCGACTGCGCGGCCGTCCGCACCTTCCAGAGCG
Organism: Streptomyces sp. NPDC059355; assembly: GCF_042752335.1. Lineage (NCBI taxonomy): Bacteria > Bacillati > Actinomycetota > Actinomycetes > Kitasatosporales > Streptomycetaceae > Streptomyces > Streptomyces sp. NPDC059355. The sequence continues at coordinate 137,707 of NZ_JBHYXN010000018.1, forward strand.
CCAACGGCATCACACCCGCGGACGGTTATCCCGGCCTCGCCACCTACCGCACGATGGTCGCCGTGGCCGCCCGGGCCCGCCCCAACGCCGACGGCGCCTGCCCCGTCCGCACCGGCCGGGTGACCTGCGTGGACCTTGACCGGCAGCTGCTGTGGGTGCAGCGCGGCAGCGGCGTGGTCTTCCCGCCCGTGCCCATCCGCACCGGCCGCGACGACCAGGAGACCCGCCCCGGCCTGCACGAGATCTACTGGCGGAGCAAGGACCACGAGTCCACCCTGTACGACAACGCCCCCATGCCGTACGCCCAGTTCTTCGACGGGGGCCAGGCCCTGCACGGCCGCCCCGGCGACCTCTACGCGCACGGCGGCTCGGCCGGCTGCGTCAACCTCTCCGTGCCGGACGCCGAACGGCTGTGGAACCTGCTGGACGAGGGCGACGCCGTCTACGTCTGGGGCACCAAACCCGGTACGGAGGACTGATGCCTCCCGTTCCCCCCGCTTGGGACGGAACGGTGACAAGACCGTTTCTCTTCGTGATCCCCCCGTGTGATTTCCTGTCGACATGCGCGCGACAGTCCGCGCGCGGGGGACATGGGGAGAAGAAGAGTGAACCTGCAGCCGATACGCGGCCGCGCCCGCCGCACCGGCCTGCCGGCCCTCCTGCTCGGAGCGGCACTGCTGCTCACCAGCGCGTGCAGCGGAGGCGGCAACTCGGGTGGGGGAGGCGGCGACAACAGCGGCGCCGGCGGAGGTGGCAAGACCGGCACCGAGGCGTCCAAGGCGGTTGTCAGCGTCAAGCCGGACGACGGCGCCAAGGAGGTCGCCACCAGCGGCATCCTGAAGATAACCACCACCGGCGGCAAGCTCACCACGGTGACCGTCGCCGACACCAAGGGCAACGCCGTCGAGGGCAAGCTCGCCGCGGACGCCGCGAGCTGGGAGCCCGCCCGCAACCTGGCCGCCGCCACCGAGTACAAGGTGCACGCCGTCGCCAAGGACGAGGCCGGCCGCGAGTCCGCCAAGGACACCACCTTCACCACCCTGACCCCGACGAACACCTTCGTCGGCCACTACACGCCCGAGGACGGCGAGACCGTCGGCGTGGGCATGCCGGTGTCGTTCAACTTCACCCGCGGCATCACCAACACCGAGGCCGTCGAGAAGGCCATCACGGTGACGGCCGAGCCGTCCGTCCCGGTCGAGGGCCACTGGTTCGGCAACGACCGCCTCGACTTCCGCCCCGAGAAGTACTGGGCCGTCGGCACCAAGGTCACCGTGAAGATCGCCCTCGACGGAGTCGAAGGCCGCGCCGGCGTCTACGGCAAGCAGACCCGTACGGTCACCTTCACCATCGGCCGCTCGCAGGTCTCCACGGTCGACGCGAGCGAGCACACGATGCAGGTCGTCCGTGACGGCCAGGTGCTCAAGGACCTCCCGATCACCGCGGGCGCCCCGTCGACGACCACCTACAACGGGCAGATGGTCATCAGCGAGAAGTACAAGGTGACCCGGATGAACGGCGCGACCGTCGGCTTCGGCGGCGAGTACGACATCTCGGACGTTCCGCACGCCATGCGCCTGTCGCAGTCGGGCACCTTCGTCCACGGCAACTACTGGGCCTCCGCCGGCACGTTCGGCTCCGAGAACGTCAGCCACGGCTGCGTGGGCCTCAAGGACGTCCGCGGTGCGGGCGACGGCAAGCAGCCCGCCGCGTGGTTCTTCGACGAGTCGCTGATCGGCGACGTGGTCATCGTGAAGAACTCCAAGGACAAGCAGATCGCCCCGGACAACGGCCTCAACGGCTGGAACATGGACTGGGCGGAGTGGATCAAGTAGTCCTCCCCCGCGCGTAGTCGAGTGGCCCGGTGCTGTGACCCACAGCACCGGGCCACTTGCCGTTAACCGCCGCTAACCTTTCGCGTATGACCCTCTCTCTCGAAGTCTCCGAAGGCGTCGGCACCCTCCGCCTGGACCGCCCGCCCATGAACGCCCTGGACATCGCCACCCAGGACCGGCTGCGCGAGCTCGCGGTGGAGGCCACCGACCGGGCCGACGTGCGCGCGGTGATCATCTACGGCGGCGAGAAGGTATTCGCGGCCGGCGCGGACATCAAGGAGATGCAGACGATGGACCACGCGGCGATGGTCGCCCGGTCCCGCGCGCTCCAGGACGCGTTCACCGCCGTCGCGCGGATCCCCAAGCCTGTCGTCGCCGCCGTCACCGGCTACGCCCTCGGCGGCGGCTGCGAGCTCGCACTGTGCGCCGACTACCGGATCGCCGCCGACAACGCGAAGCTCGGTCAGCCCGAGATCCTGCTGGGCCTGATCCCGGGGGCCGGCGGCACCCAGCGGCTGTCCCGGCTGATCGGACCGTCCAAGGCCAAGGACCTCATCTTCACCGGCCGCATGGTCAAGGCCGACGAGGCGCTCGCCCTCGGCCTCGTGGACCGGGTCGTGCCCGCCGCCGAAGTGTACGAGCAGGCGCACGCCTGGGCCGCCAAGCTGGCCCAGGGCCCGGCGATCGCGCTGCGCGCCGCGAAGGAGTGCGTGGACGCGGGCCTGGAGGCGGACATCGACACGGGTCTGACCATCGAACGCAACTGGTTCGCGGGCCTGTTCGCCACGGAAGACCGTGAGCGCGGCATGCGCAGCTTCGTCGAGGAGGGTCCGGGCAAGGCGAAGTTCGTCTAGCCGGAAAGCCGTTGGTCCTCCCTAGGGGTGGATTAGCCAGGCCTTAAGGCATCCTTAAGGGGTGAGGGAGATCCACTCCCGGTGATCTTCCGGGAGCGGTGGGTCACCGCAGATCAGAGTGGTCCCACGGCTCTCCGGTTGCCCCGCGCATATGACGGAACGCCCCCTTGGAATCCATGATTCCGGGGGGCGTTTTCCTGCGGAACGGCCCGGGCGGGCGCGTCGGCCGTCCATGATGGGTTCATGGCGGGCCTGGAGGGTGTGGAACAGCCGCGGCAGCGCAACAGCGCTTCCGCCGTACGGCTGACGGCGGCTCTTGAGGACGAACAGGGCCTCAAAGCACTGGAGTTGTACGGTAATCCGGCTGAGGGGGAAGTGAACCTGCCGTCCATGCCGGAGTCGGCGAGTGAGGCCCGCCGGCTCGCCCAGTACGTGGTGATCCGCTTCTGGGGGTTCTCCCCGCAGGTGGCCGAGCACACCGTCCTGCTGGTCTCCGAGCTCGTCGGCAACGCGGTGCGGCACACCGGTGCCCGGTCGTTCGGCTTACGGATGCACCGCAGGCGCGGCTGGATCCGGGTCGAGGTGCGCGACCCCTCGCGCGGGCTTCCCTGCCTGATGCCGGTGCACGAGCTGGACACCACCGGGCGGGGGCTCTTCCTCGTCGACAAGCTCTCCGACCGCTGGGGCGCCGACCTGCTGCCGCGCGGCAAGATCACCTGGTTCGAGATGCGGGTCGCGGACCGCTGACCGCAGACCGCCCCGCGTGGGGCGTCCGAGGGCACCCGCGGCCACCCGCCCCTGGAATGCCTGAAGCCCCCGGCAGCCGTGATGGGGCTTCGTGGGGGCTTCATGGATGCGCCGAGGATCGAAGGGGGTGTGATCCTCGGCGTGGCGACTTCGCTCGGGTCAATGGGGAAGCCGTGATTCCGACTATGGCAGACGGGCGACCAAACGCCAAAAGTCCCAACCTGGACATAAGTGTGCAAATACTCAGAGTTTCGGGCTAAATCCTAGGTGAGGTGGGCCACTCGCCTCGCAATCGATGAATAACTATCCACCGCTCCGTGTGATTCATTGATCGAATGCCGGAGACTCCCTCGTTCGGGTGTACTCCGACGAAGGTCCCAAATTGGGTCAATCGTTATCTTCTGCGGCATCCGCCCCTTAAATGGGCAGGTGCTCTGCTACCCGGACCGCCGATCCGCCCTCCGCGCCGGGGCCGCGGCCGCCGTCGGCGCCCTCACCGCCGCATGCGGCACGGACGCCCGTACGCCCCCCGGCCCGCCGGCCGAGGCGGCCTCGGCGAAACCCGCCCCCGTCCGGGCCGCGGCCGCCCCGCGCCGGTACCCCGGCCAGCCCGTCGAGATCGCGCACGGTCCGCGCGACCGCCCCCGGGTCGCCCTCACCTTCCACGGCAACGGGGACCCCTCCATCGCCCGGGCCGTGCTGGCCGAGGCCGAAAGGGCGGGCGCGCGGGTCACCGTACTGGCGATCGGCAGCTGGCTCGACGCCCACCCGGACATGGCCCGCCGGATCCTGGACGGCGGCCACGAGCTCGGCAACCACACCCAGCGCCACCTCGCGATCAACGACATGCCCGAGGCCGAGGCTTACGCCGAGATCACCGGCTGCGCGCAGCGGCTGAAACGGCTCACCGGCTCCATCGGCACCTGGTTCCGGCCCTCCCAGACCCAGTACGCCACCCCGCTGGTCAAGGAGCTGGCCCGGCGGGCGGGCTACCCGCACGTCCTCTCGTACGACGTGGACTCACTCGACTTCACCTCGCCCGGCGCCGCGGCCGTCATCCGCACCGTCACCGGGACGATCCACGGCGGATCGGTGGTGAGCCTGCACTTCGGCTACGCGGACACGGTCGACGCGATGCCGCCCCTCCTCGAAGAACTCGCGCGCCGGAAGCTGCGCGCGGTGACCACCACGGAGCTGCTGACCTCATGACGACCACCCGCCTTCCCCGGAAGGCCACCGTGCTGCTGGCCGGTCTGGTCCTCGCCGCCCTGGCCGGCTGCGGATCGGCCGACAAGGAGCCCGCCGAGGCGCTCGGCTCCGCGGCCCCGGCCCGGCAGCCCGCGCCCGTCAAGGCCGTCCCGGCCGTACCGCCCGGGCTGGCCGGCATGCCGCCGCTCCTCGACCCGAAGGACGTGTACGCGGCCGACCGACCGAATAACCTCTCGCCGCTGGTCAAGGACTTCCCGTCGCGGGTCTACGTACCGAACACCACCTCCAACACGGTGTCCGTCATCGACCCGAAGACCTACAAGGTCATCGACACCATCCCGGTCGGGATCCAGCCCCAGCACGTGGTCCCCTCCTGGGACATGAAGACCCTGTGGGTCAACAACAACCGCGGTCACACGCTCACCCCGATCAACCCGGCCACGGGCGAGGCGGGCGAGCCGGTCGAGGTGCACGACCCTTACAACCTGTACTTCACGCCGAACGGCAAGTACGCCATCGTGATGGCCTCCATGGACCGCGAGCTGGTCTTCCGTGATCCGCACACGATGAACCGGGTGAAGACGGTCCCGGTGACCTGCTTCGGGGTCAACCACGCGGACTTCTCCGCCGACGGCCGGTACTTCATCGTGAGCTGCGAGTTCTCCGGCGAGCTGCTCAAGGTCGACACCGAGAAGATGGAGGTCGTCGGCCAGCAGAAGCTGCCGTTCGAGGGCGCCATGCCGCAGGACGTCAAGGTCTCCCCGGACGGGAAGACCTTCTACGTCGCCGACATGATGGCGCACGGCATGTGGGTGCTCAGCGGGGACAAGTTCGACATCCCCAAGCTGCTGCCCACCGGGAAGGGCACGCACGGTCTCTACGTGAGCCGCGACTCCAGGGAGATGTACATCTCCAACCGGGGCGAGGGCAGCATCTCCGTCTTCGACTTCAAGCAGAACAAGCTCACGAAGAAGTGGGAGCTGCCGGACGGCGGCAGCCCCGACATGGGCGGCGTCTCCGCCGACGGCAAGGTGCTGTGGCTGTCGGGACGCTACAACTCCGAGGTCTACGCGATCGACACCACGACCGGGCAGCAGCTCGCCAAGATCCCGGTGGGCGGCGGCCCCCACGGCCTGGCCGTCTACCCCCAGCCGGGCCGCTACTCGCTCGGCCACACGGGGATCTTCCGCTAGCCGCGGCCCCCGGACGGAGCAGGGCGGGAGTGCAGCTACCCTTGGCCGGTCAACAAGCACCGAGAAGGGGTGGATCCCAGTGGCTGACATCGAGAGCGCGCGGGCGACGTTCGGCAAGTTCGACGCGGACGGTGACGGCTTCGTCACGGCGGACGAGTACAGCGCGGCCATGAAGGCGATGGGCGACGCGTTCGTCACCGGCTCCGTCGCGGACGCCGTGATCGCCGCCAAGGACGCGAACGGCGACGGCCGCATGAGCTTCGACGAGTTCTGGGCCTCCCTGAACAAGTAGAGCCAGCCCTTGCGAGCCCCCGCACCGCCCCCCTGGCGGGCGACGCGGGGGCTTCGCGCTGCCCGCGCTGCCACGGCGGATCAGGTCATGTCCTCGACCTCGGCCAGGGCCTCCTCCAGCCAGCGCAGCCAGAACGTCTCCAGGCCGGTGCCGCCGTGCAGCACGAGCCGGCGCAGCCGGTCCTCGTCGGAGTTCCGCCCCGGCGGGAAGTCCCTCTCCTCGATCGCCTCGTAGACCGCCAGCTGCCGCCGGTGCAGCTCCAGATGGCGCCGCAGCTCCGCGGCCAGCCCGTGCGGCCCGACCACGGCCGCGGCCCGGATCCGCAGCAGCAGCGGATCCCGGATGGCCTTCGGGTCCTGGCTCTCACCGACCCACCGCGCCAGCTCCGCGCTGCCCGCGTCCAGCACCTCGTACTGCTTCTTCTGTCCCCGTACGGGGACCTCGCTGGGCAGCGCCCGGATCAGCCCGGCCTCCTCCAGCCGGCCGAGCTCGCGGTAGATCTGCTGATGCGTCGCGGACCAGAAGTACCCGATCGACCTGTCGAACCGCCGCGTCAGCTCCAGCCCCGACGAGGGCTTCTCCATCAGGGCGGTGAGGATGGCATGCGGCAGCGACATGCCGCCATCCTAGGGACGCGGCGCCGAACGGGGGCGGGCACTACTGCCAGGCGGCCAGGGCCTCCGGGTTTTTCGGGCCCGGGACATGCGGGGGCAGGAGCGCGTGGGCCCGCAGGAGGGACGTCACCGCCGGGGACCAGGCCTGGCGCAGACCTGCCGTGGTCAGGAGCTGCGGATCCGAGAGGAGGGTCTGCGCCGGGCCGGTGCGGATGCCCGACGGGGTCAGCACCGCCGCGTCGTCGGCCCAGCGGACCGCCAGGTCCACGTCGTGCGTGGCCATCACCACCGTGGTGCCGGCCGCCCGCAGCCCCGCCAGAACGTCCAGCAGGCGCTCCTGTCCGTCCGGGTCCAGGCCCGCCGTCGGCTCGTCCAGGATCAGCACCCGCGGAGCCATCGCCACGGCCCCCGCGATCGCCGCGCGCTTGCGCTGGCCGTACGAGAGCAGGTGCGTCGGGCGGTCCCGCAGCGCCGTGATGTCCAGCGCGGCGAGCGCCGAATCCACCCGGGCGCGCACCTCGGCCGCCGCCAGTCCCAGGTTCAGCGGGCCGAAGGACACGTCCTGCTCCACCGAGGCCGCGAACAGCTGGTCGTCCGGGTCCTGGACCACCAGCTGCACGGCCGTGCGCAGCCGGGTCAGACCCGCCCGGTCGTACGAGACCGCCGCGCCGTCGAGGCGCAGCGCGCCCGTGCCGGGCCGCAGGCCCCCGCTCAGCAGCCGCATCAGCGTGGTCTTCCCGCTGCCGTTGCGGCCCAGCAGGACCAGCGCCCGGCCCTCGGCGATGGCGAAGTCCACGCCGGACAGGACCGCGGGGCCGTCCTCGTACGCGTATCCGGCGCCGGCCAGTTCCACCAACGGGTTCACAGGTACAGCCCCTTCAGGGTGAGAGTCAGGGTGATCAGGGCCGCCAGCAGGGCCCCGGACGCCGCCAGGAACCGCCAGGACAGGGCCGCCTCCGGTACGAGGACCCGCAGCGCGCCGTCGTAGCCGCGCCCGGCCAACCCCTCCTGGAGCCGCGCCGCGCGGTCGAAGGCCCGTACGAAGGAGGTCGCGGCGAGCCCGGCCAGCGAACGCCACGCCGCGGCCCGCCCGGAGGTGCCCAGGCGGGCCGCCTGGGCACGCCGGACCCGGGCCGTGGAGTCCAGCAGCAGGAAGCCGATGCGGTACATGACCAGGGCCACGTCCACCACCGGCGCCGGGACCCCGGCCCGGACCAGCCGGGGCAGGACGTCCGAGACGGGTGTGGTGAAGGCGAACAGCAGCACGCCGAGGGAGGCCGCCGAGGTCCGCAGGAGCAGCTCCGCGGCGTGCCGGGGGCCGTCGGGTGCGAGCGAGACGAACCCGGCCGGGCCGCCGACGGCGACCAGGAGCGGCAGCGCGCCGGTGAAGCAGAAGCCCAGCGGGATCCGGAAGGCCCGCCACAGCTGCCGCCCGGCCACGCCGGCCGGGCCGAGCAGCACGGCGAGGGTGGCGGCGGCGACCAGCGGCCCGCCGGGCCAGGGCGGCAGGCACACGGCGGTGACCGTCAGCCCGAGCCCCAGCAGGGCCTTCTCCAGCGGATGCCGGCGCCGCCACCGGCTGCCGTGCGCCGCCACGTCGATCGGCAGCACCGCCTACGACTCCGCGGCGGCCGTGTCGGACGCCCCGGCGGTATCCGGAGCACCCGCGGCGGCGGCGAGCGCGGCGCCCTGGCGGCGGCCCTGGCGGACGCCGAAGTAGTACGCGAGCACGCCCGCGCCCAGGGCCGCCTGGAGGGCGAACAGGGCCGACTCCACCTCCCCGGAGGGGGGTTCGTACAGCGGCGAGAACCAGGGCTCGTAGTCCGGCCTCAGCTCGGTGATGGCCGTCTCCGCCTGCGCGTCGGCGCCCGTGAAGGGCTCCTCCTTGCCCTCGCCCATCCCGAGCGCGATCGGCAGTACGGCCAGCGCCGCCACCAGGAGCAGCAGCAGGCCGTTGATCTTCGTGTTCCGGCTCATGCCCATCAGAGCGCCGCCTTCCGCTCGCTCTGCCCGCTGCGCCCGCTCAGCTTCGCCACGCCCAGCCGGACCAGGTCCGACTTGCTCGACTGCATCAGCAGCCGCATCACGAGCACCGTCAGCAGCCCCTCGCTCACCGCGAGCGGGATCTGGGTCACGGCGAAGATGCCCCCGAACTTCGCGAGCGCGCCGGGGAATCCGGTACCCGGGTCCGGGAAGGCCAGCGCCAGCTGCACGGAGGTCACGCAGTAGGTGACCAGGTCGGCGAAGAAGGCGCCGAAGAAGACGGTCGCCATCAGCGGGACGCCGAAGCGCTTCAGCAGCAGGTAGACCCCGTACCCCGCCCACGGTCCGGCGATCGCCATCGAGAAGACGTTCGCGCCGAGGGTGGTCAGACCGCCGTGCGCCAGCAGCAGCGCCTGGAAGAGCAGGGTGATCGTGCCGAGCACCGCCATGACCGGCGGCCGGAACAGGATCGCCCCGAGTCCGGTCCCCGTGGGGTGCGAGCAACTGCCCGTCACGGACGGGATCTTCAGCGCGGACAGGACGAAGGTGAATGCTCCGGACGCCCCGAGCAGCAGCGTGCTCTCCGGGTTCGCCTTCACCTCACGGGTGAGGGCGCGGACACCGTGGACGACGAACGGAGCGGACGCGGCGCCCCAGGCGACCGCGTGCAACGGGGGCAGGAACCCCTCGGCTATGTGCATGTGTGGGGAGACCTCTCCAGCACCTCGTGGATGGACGACGCGCCCCGGCCGGTCTCCTGGCTCACGGGTGCTGATGCCCTGGCTCCGCCTTCCCGGGCGGTGCGGAACCTCCCGCGCCGCCCAGTGGCTTCCCGATGGGGGCACCTCCCGGACGGAGTCTGGGGGAGAGTGGAGCCGGACTTCCCGTTCACAGTGGCGAGGGCCGCACCGGTTTCCCACCGGTTTCCCGAACACCAAGGCTCACTGACCCTAGTCGGACGGACGGACCTGCACCAACCCCGGTCCGGACGCCCGGACGCCCGAACGGCTGCCGTCCGCTGGCGGCCCCGGCCGCCGCCGCGCAGGCTGGCGGCGTGCCCGCCGACTTCGACTACTCCGACCTGACCGCCGTCTACGTCAACTGCACCCTCAAGCGCTCGCCCGAGACCAGCAACACCGAGGGCCTGATCGACCGGAGCCGCGCCGTCATGGCGGCGGCCGGCGCCCGGACCTCGCTCATCCGCGCCGTCGACCACGACATCGCCACCGGTGTCTGGCCCGACATGACCGAGCACGGCTGGGAAAGCGACCAGTGGCCCGTCCTCTACAGCCAGATCATGGACGCCGACATCCTCGTGCTGTGCGGCCCGATCTGGCTCGGCGACAACAGCTCCGTGATGAAGCAGGTCATCGAGCGGCTCTACGCCTGCTCCTCGATCCTGAACGAGCGGGGCCAGTACGCCTATTACGGCCGCGTCGGCGGCGCGCTCGTCACCGGCAACGAGGACGGCGTGAAGCACTGCGCGATGAACGTCCTCTACAGCCTCCAGCACCTCGGCTACGCGATCCCGCCGCAGGCCGACGCCGGCTGGATCGGCGAGGCCGGGCCCGGGCCCTCGTACCTCGACCCCGGTTCGGGCGGACCCGAAAACGACTTCACCAACCGCAACACCACCTTCATGTCCTGGAACCTCATGCACCTGGCCGCCCTGCTCAAGCGCGGGGGCGGCATCCCGGCGCACGGCAACCAGCGCTCGGAGTGGGACGCCGGCTGCCGCTTCGACTTCCCGAACCCCGACTACCGCTAGGTCGTGTCGTCAAAGTCCCGTCTGGCCGGCGGGTGCCCGGCGGCACCCGCCCGCCCTCCGCCCTCATCGGCACACGTTGCGGTGCGCGACGTCCAGCACGAAGCGCTCGGGCCCGTGCAGCTTGAAGGAGCTGAAGGAGGGCCTGCCCTCGAAGGCGGCGCCGAAGGTCACGTAACCCTCGAAGTCGCCGGTCAGGGCGAGCCCCTTCAGCTGCGGCAGATGGATCTTGACCAGCTTCGGCCCGCGGTACGTGCTGTCGCCCGCGCGGTCGTGCGCCGCGGCGGGATGCAGCCGGATCTGAAGGAAGTGCTTCCCGGCCAGCGGGACGGGTGCGCCGGACCCGTCGTGGACCAGCCGCGGGACGCGGGTGACGGTGGCCTGGGGCACGTATCCCCGCAGGTCGATGACGATGCGGTCGTACGTGCAGTGCCCGCCCCAGCGGGCGTTCACGACGAGCGGCGTGGGCCGGACGGCGGCCGAGGCCGGCGCGGCGAGGGTGATCCCGGCGGTGAGCAGCGCACCTGTGGCGAGGGCCACGAGCTGCCGGCGGCGGAGATGGTTCATGACGTCCCCCTGATTCTTCAGAGGCGGGGACCGGTGTCACTGCTGAGGACACTCCCCGGCAGGCTCATGGTTGCACCCAGACCGCATCAAACCAAAAGAAATAATCCCAAATTGGACCCTATCGGGGCAGGAGGGTGCTCAGCTCGGCGTCGAGGTCGTAGTGCCGCCGTTCCTCGCCCCGCGGCACCAGAGTGACCAGCCGCCGGCACAGCACCCGTACGTCCTTCGCCCGGGCGGACACGACGCAGCTCTGCGCGCCGTTGGTGAAGGCGAGGAAGACCCGCGGCTCCCCGCCCTGCCACCGCGGCCACACCCGGATGTCCCCCTCGCCCGTCGCGCAGGTCTCCCCGTCGAGCAGCAGGTCGCGGGAGAACACCCAGCGCGCCAGGTGCATTCCGGCGCCCCGGAAGTCGAGCGCCAGCTCGTAGGGCCGGTCCCGGCGGTACGTGAAGGCCCCGAACACCGGCACGGGCTCGGGCGAAGCCTCCAGCCGGAGCGGGAGGACGCGGTACTCGATGCCGTCCATGCGCGGCGCCTCTCTGTCGTGTCCCGGCCGGGGCGCTCGTGGCCCCTCCGGGCAAGCTAGGGCGTGTTGTGAAAGTGCTGGTCACAGCCATTCGTTGATGGCTGCGACCAGCACGGTCGCTTCGTAGCGGACTGCGAGTTTGTCGTACCTGGTGGCG